>JBBPYD010000121.1:0-21780 GCA_038200305.1 Bryobacterales bacterium | reverse complement strand
TGCCTGGTTGGGCGGAGCTGATGTTGGAAAGATGCGTGCCCTGGTGGACCGCCGGCAGGAACGCGGAACTCCAGAGTTGTGGGCCGATTACCGGCAGACCCGGACACAAGACGAAGTAGCCGGGCAGGTTCTGATTTTCCGTACCCAAGCCGTATGTGAGCCACGAGCCCATGGCGGGCCGGCCGGAGAGCGCCGAGCCGGTGTTGAGCATGAACAACGAGGGTTCGTGATTCGGACGATCGGTGTGCATGGAGCGGATGACGCACACGTCGTCAATGCACGCGCCAAGCTTGGGAAAGATCTCGCTGATTTCGATGCCGCTCTGGCCATATCGCTTGAACTCAAAGGGGGACTTGAGCAGATTGCCGGTTTTGCGCTCTGTTTTGAGATTGCCGCTGGGCGCGGGTTTCCCGTGATATTTGGTGAGCATCGGCTTCGGGTCGAAGGTGTCCACCTGGGAAGGGCCGCCGTTGAGGAACAGGAATATCACGTGCTTTGCGCGCGGTGCGAAGTGTGGAGCCGCGCCCGTGGATTGGGCGAGCAGGTGATTGAAGCCCACTGTTCCAAAGCCGGCGCCGATAGTGCGGAGAAGGTCGCGTCTTGTCATCTGGTCAACCTACAAATATGAATTCGTTCGAGCTCAGGAGAACTTGCAGATACTTGGCCCACGGCTTTTCCTTGCCGGCCTTCAGAAATGCGAGGCCCATTTCGACTTCCTTCTGCGTTGGCGCGCGGCCGAAGAGTAGATGATATGTTTTGTCGATGCTTGCTGCGTCGTTGGCGGCGGCTACGCGCCCGGCTAGAGCCTCGGCCTGGCTCATCATGAGAGGGCTGTTGAGAAAAAAGAGACCCTGCAGAGGCACTGTGGTGACGACGCGCTCTTCGCTGGTTGCATTCGGATTCGGAAAATCGAAGAGTGCCAGCAGCGGATCGAGTTCTTTACGGCTTACGAAGCCGTAGACGGTACGCTTATGATTTTCAACCGTGAGAGGCTCCGGCTTGCCGCCGGGTTTTTGTTCGAGCTGGCCGGAGACGAACAAGAGTGAATCACGGAGCTCTTCCGCATCGAGCCGCTTGCGGTTGGCGCGCCAGAGAAGCCGGTTTTCCGGATCGACGGTGAACGCCTTGGCTGCATTTTCCGTGCTGAGCTGATACGCCGCCGATAGCATGATCTCGCGATGCATCTGCTTGACCGACCATTTGTTTTCGATGAAACGGGCGGCCAGATAGTCGAGCAGTTCGGGATGACTTGGGCGCTCACCGAGCTGGCCGAAGTTGCTGGTGGTTCTGACAAGGCCCGTGCCGAAATGCTGCTGCCAGATCCGGTTCACCATGACGCGCGCGGTGAGCGGATTTTCGGGGCTCGCGATGGCCCCGGCCAGCTCTAGGCGGCCCGTTCCCTTGGTAAACGGCTTCGGCGGCCCTGCACTCAAGATGGTTACAAAGCGCGGAGGAATCTCTTCGCCCAGGTTATTGCGATCACCGCGGATGAACAGCTTTTGCGGGTGTGGCTTTTCCACGTTGCTAATGATCTGGAGGAATGGATACTGCTCTGGAATTTCCTTTGTCCACTGATTAAAGTTCTGCCGCATGGTGGCGAGATATGTCTTGAACTCGCCTTGCAGGAATCGGGCGATGCCGTTTTCGCCGTAGGTCAGGATACCCTTTTTCTCCTCGAAGAGATCGCGCCAGAGGAAGTATTTGTCGCGCTCCAGGGAGAGCAGATTGGCGTTACTGAGATCCCTCCGCTCCATGGAGCCGCCGAGCCGGATGAGGTTTTGTTCGTCAATGGATTTCTTTTCGGTAAAGGCCGCCAGGACGAGGGTTTGAAATTCTTCGGCGGCTTTGCGGGCTTCCGTTTCCGGCTTGTTGGCTACGATCAGGTCGAACCACGGCTTCAGATAAGGATGCTCTTTCGCAGGCTTGCGGAGATAGGCGATCCACCGGTTCAGAGTTTCGAGGTCGAGGCCGGCTTCGGCTGCGTTCTTCTCGCGATCCTCCAGGTTGTCTTTGCGCACGGCCATCAGGTAATCGGCGGTACGCGATGCGAGAATTTGCGCCAGTTGGGATGCCTGTGCGCGCACGTATTCGTCGAAAGCTTTGCGCTGGCCGTCGGCTTTCTTCTTTTTGGCCTTGTATTCATCGACCACGGCGGCGGGGGCCAGCGGGTATTCGTTCATCTTCGTGTTATTGAAAATGCCGAGCAGCGCGTAGTAATCCGTTTGCGGAATGGGATCGAACTTGTGGTTGTGGCACTGGGCACAGGCTACGGTGAGCCCGAGGAATCCACGGGTGGTGACATCGACGCGATCGTCTTGAAACTCGGGACTTAATGCGTACAGGCCGAGACCGGCGGCGGTCTTTGCCGGTTCGGGAAGCAGGTCGCCGGCGATTTGCGCTTTGACGAAGAGATCGAACGGCATGTCTTGGTTGAAGGCTTGGATGACCCAATCGCGGTAACGGAAGGCGTTGGGGTGAGGGGTTTCGCCGGTTGGATCGAGCTTGTCGTCGGAATAGCGGGCAACGTCAAGCCAGTGGCGGCCCCAACGCTCGCCATAGCGCGGGCTGGCGAGAAGGCGGTCAATCACTTTTTCAAATGCGGCAGGGGATTTATCGGATAAGAATGCGTCGATTTCTTCCGGCGTGGGCGGCAGGCCTGTCAAGTCGTAGGTTGCGCGGCGCAGCAGGCTGCGTTTATCGGCGGGTCCAACGGATGTCAGGCCTTTTTCGGCGAGCTTGGCCTGGATGAACCGGTCGATTGGGGTTGGGGCGGTGTTCTTGGGCGGCTCGGGTTTGCGGATCGGCTGGAATGACCAGAAGGCGCGCTGCTCCGGAGTTACGACGTAGCCAGCTGTTTTGGCCGGGACGATGGTGGTGGTCGATGCCGGCCAGACTGCGCCGGATTTTATCCAGGAGGCGATTTGCTCGATTTCGTCGTCTTTGAGACGGCCTTGCGGAGGCATTTTGAGATCGTGCTGCTGGCGGAGCGCGTCGAGGATCAGGCTGTGATCGGGATCGCCGGGGACGATTGCCGGACCGGATTTGCCACCCTTTAACAGGGTCTCGCGAGAGAGCATTTCGAGACCGCCCATCTTGGACCCTGTGTGGCAGGCGAAACAGTTTTTCGCCAGGACCGGGCGAATGCGCATTTCGAAAAACTCTTGAGCTTTATCGTCGGCGGCGAGCAGGAGAGGTGCGAGTGCAAGAGCCAAGGCGGTGATGGTGAACGGACGCATGGGGCGCACTGGTGCTAGTTTATCGTAATCGAAGGAAGGCCGATGGAAGCCGGTGTTAGGCAAATCGCGATCACTGATACCGCAGCGCCACAACCGGATCCAGCCGGGCCGCTTTGTTGGCGGGCCAGATACCGAAGAAGAGGCCGACCCCTACCGATACGCCGACCCCGGCGATGGCCGCCCAGAGCGGCACCTGAGTGACGAGCGATGGGAACACCAAGCGTGCCACTACGGAGATGATCCATCCGAAGACCATGCCACATAGTCCACCCAGCAGCGTGAGTGTCGCGGCCTCGGTGAGGAATTGCAATGTAATGTCAAACCGGCGGGCCCCGAGAGCTTTGCGGACTCCGATTTCGTGTGTGCGCTCGGTTACCGAGACAAGCATGATGTTCATAACACCGATGCCTCCGACCAGCAGTCCAATGGAACTGAGCACGATCATGACCAGCGCGACCATGGACGTCACATTGTGGAATTCTTCGATCATCTGCTCGGCGGTGGAGATCCAGAAGTTGTCCGGATCGTTGTACTTTTGCCGCCGTTCCTGGCGCAGCACCATGCGGACTTCGTCGATAGCCTTTGGAAGCAGGCCGTCTTTCGCAGTGATCACGAGCATGTGCTCGGTCGCGCTTGGGAACATTTTTCGCATGGAGAAATACGGAATCAGCACGCGATTATCGTCATCGCCGGGCAGGGAAGCGGCGGGCTTCTTCATCACGCCGACAATCTCCAGTTGCTTTCCGTTGACGTCGATCCACTTGCCGATTGGGTCGAGGTTTGGAAACCACTGCGTCTGGATACTCTCGCCCACCACCGTCACCGGCAGGTGATGGCGATTCTCCACATCGGTAAAGAAACGGCCGAACTTCATTTCAACGCCGCTCGACGCGTAGCCCTCTTCCGTGCCGCCAATCTGGATACGGAAGATCTCACTGCCTTTATACTTCGCTTTACGGAAGGTGCGGTTATCCGGATAGAGATAGGGGCTGGCGTGATCTACCGACGGGCAGCGCTCGGCTATGGCGAGGGCATTTTCCAGGGTGAGCGGCTTCCGCTTCCACTCTTCGGGTGATAGATTGCCCACGCGGAATCCGCCGCGGAATTTGAACACGATCATGGTGTTCGGTCCGAATTGCTTGAGGATATTGGTGATTGCGCCGTCAAGGCCCGCGATGATGGACCCGACACCGATGATGGTTCCAGTGCCAATGATAACGCCGAGCACGGTGAGAAATGCGCGCATCTTTGCTTCGCGGATGCTCGCCATGGCAAGGCGGAATCCCGCCAGAACGGTAACCCAACGATTCATTCGTTTCTCAAAGCCTCGATTGGGTCCAATTTCGCCGCGCGCTTGGCGGGGTAGATTCCGAAGAACAGTCCGACGATGGTGGACAAGCCGACGCCAATTACAATGGCCGATACCGGTACCTGCATCGGCACGGGAGTCAGATTTCGCACCAAAACCGCAACGATCCAGGCGATGGTGACGCCGATCAGGCCCCCGGTGCCCGACAGCATGGACGACTCCACCAGAAACTGATTCAGAATGTCGCGGCTTCGCGCGCCGACGGACTTGCGGATGCCGATCTCGCGGGTGCGCTCGGTTACCACGGCGAGCATGATATTCATGATGACCACGCCCCCGACCACCATGAAGACGGACACCACCGCGACCGCGGTTCCGGCGATCGCTCCGGTGAGGCGCTCCCATGCGGAGACTAATGAATCGGAGGCGGCCATCCCGAACGTGTCTTCCTGATTCGGGCGCAGATGGCGATAGGCGCGCAGTAAGGCTCGAACCTCATCCTGTGCCTCGGTCAGGCGGGCTTGATTCAGCGCGAGGGCGTTGTAGCCGAGTCCCTGGCGCGCGCCGAACATCTTGAAGTAAGTCTCGGCGGGAATCATGACGAAGGCGTCGCGTGACTGGCCGAAGACGGAGCCGAGGGATTTGGAGACGCCGATGATTTCGAACGGCCGGCCTTCGATGATGAGCGTCTTACCAACCGCGTCGATGTTGGGGAAGAACTGATCCTTGATATCGGTGCCGATAAAGACCACCGGAAGGCGGCGGCGCTCATCGATCTCAGAGAGGAACCGGCCGGAGATTGCCTGCATGTTTGAGATCACGCCCATGTTCGCGCTGACGCCGGTCAACTGAACCCAATCGAGCGTCTGGGCGCCGTATTTGACATTGACTTGCCGGAATGCCTCCATGCCGATTTCCCGGACGAGGTTCGCGTGCTCTTTAATGAACTGAAATTCGTCGCGGCTCATCTCCGGATTGCGCCGCTGCATTTCCAGATACTTTTTCGGATCGAAATTTCCGATCATGATGATGCGCCTCACGCGGAAGCCATCCACACCCATGTCGGAGACCTGTTGGGCGATGTACTTATTCATGCCGTTAATGACGGACATGACCGCGATGAGGGTGGTGGTGGCGAGGATAATGCCCAGGAGCGTGAGGAAGCTCCTCAATTTGCTGCCACGGAGCGATCCGAAGGCTACGGACGCAGCTTCCGCAAACGAGGCGTTATTGGCCATGTGAAGGGATGACGATGGAAGCAGGTGATTTGTTCCCAACTTCCTCAATCCATTTTACCAAAACACGGTCTACCCAAAAACGGGGGGCGCCTTTGGCCAGGAATCCGAGATGCCCGCCGTGTTCCATTGCGCACAATTCGATCAGGGGATTGCTCGCGATGGCAGGATGGCTGAATACTTCGAAGGGAATGAGAGGGTCATCTTTGGCCTGCACCAGCAGGGTGGGGATACGGATGCGTTCGAGGTATTGGTTTGAGGATTGGGTGGCGTAGTAATTGTCAGCGGAACCGAAGCCGAAGAATTTTGCGGTAATGAGATCGTCAAATTCGTAGACGGTGCGGGCGCGGTTGAGGACGCTGAGGTCATAAACACCGGGATTAGATTCGCTGCGTTTCCGGATGCGTTCTTTGAGCCGGCGGAGGAATCGCCATTCGTAGATGCGATTCCGGCGGGCTCCCATTTGGCGGACACAGGCCGCGAGGTCAATAGGCGTTGAGACCGCGCAGACCGCGGCAAGCAGTTCGTGGGCGGAGCCGCCGAGTTCCCCGGCTAATTTCAGTGCGACATTGCCGCCCAGGGAGTAGCCGATCAGGTAGATGGGCGCGGTGCGTTCAGCGTGGATCTGGCGCAGGATGGACAGCGTGTCGCCAGTCATGCCGGCGTGGTACATGGTTTTCGTCAGCGACTCGGTGCCGCCGCAGCTTCGCATGTTGGTGCGGTGGACGGCATATCCAGCATCGAGCGCAAGTTGGGACATGCTCCGCATGTAGCCGGCAGCGCTTGACCCTTCTAGGCCATGGACCATGACGACCTCGCCCTTGGCGTCGTGTTCCGGGCGTTGGGTGTGGACCAGCACCTGGATGCCGGGCTCGGTGCGGTAGAGGCGGGATTCGATGGGGAAACGTTTCTCATCAAGACGGCGCACGGCGAAGTTGGCCGCGATGGTCAGGAAATGTGGATTACGGAAGAAAGGTTGAAAGGACTCCAATCTTTTAGTTTAGGGTAATGTGGCTGGGGGAGTGACAATCGCTTATTCCGGAACTGCACTTGCCCAGGGGGCAAACGCAAACTACCATCTCTTCGCGCGCGGCAGTTGGCAGAGTTGAATGCGAATCGACGACAGAAGCACTTGCAGCACTTCCTTGAACGGCATCGTATAGAGGATGCTGTCATACCTGGTATCGGTCCGGGCCGAAAGAACTTGCTCCGTAGTTACAACGTAGAAGACGCTTATGATGTGGAACCTATGCGTATGAGAAATATTAAGGGTTTCGGTCCAACGATGTGCGCAACACTTCTTGCATGGCGGGCGTATGTCGAAAGCCAATTTCAGTTTGATCCGAATCGGGGAGTCGATCCACGAGATCTGCGCGCGCTTGAACAAGAATTGAACCAGAAGAGATCGGACTCGATTCTACTGCTGACGGGTGGCCCGCAGCAGCTTCGGCGATGCTTACTTGAATCCCAAAGTCAACGTTCATGCACGCTAGCGAAAATGCAGGAATTCGCGAAACACCTTGCTCAAGCCGAAGTAGATATCAAGACCTTGGGCAGATTCTAACTCCGAAAGCTGAGGACAAGCTTTCGGCAATCTAAGCTTCGGACATCACCATTCTCCGTCGTCGGACCTACTGCTGTTGAATCACCTAAAAGAACGTGTGCCGGTTGATCTGACCGTTCAGATACAAAGCTGTATAACAAGCTTGAGAGACAACGACTGCGGCTCCCGTGAGAGCCGCAGTCGTCCAAATTGGCGGTTACGAGCGGTGACGGCGCGGTGCGAATTCCTTGACCGAACTGCGGGACTTTGAAGATCGATCGCGAGACTGCGGCGCACGCTCGCGGAACCCGTGCGAACGCTCACGGGTTAATGGCAAATCTTTGATCTCCTGACGGACTTCCGCGACGATCGCCGGATCGAGCGGCAGGCGCTCCATGGTGATTTTCAGCGTGCGTTCGATCTTGCGGATATCGCCGATTTCCTGGCGCGTTGCGAAAGTCGAAGCAACGCCACGCTCGGAGGCGCGGCCCGTACGGCCCACACGGTGGATGAAGTCCTCAGGAACCTGTGGCAGATCGTAATTGATGACGTGCGCGATATTCTGCACATGGATGCCTCGGGCGGCTACATCGGTGGCCACCAGGACGCGGTATTTGCCCTGCTGGAAACCCTGCAGAGCGGCGGTGCGCTGGGATTGCGACCGGTCGCCGTGAATCATGGCGGCATCGTATCCGGCGCGGGAAAGCTTACCGGCTAAACGCTCCGTACCGAAGCGGGTCTTTGCGAAAACCAGAAAGCTACCGTTCTCGCCGTTGAGCAAGTTCTGCAACAGGCCGAGTTTCTTTTCTGTCGGAACTTCGAAGATTTGCAGCTTCACGCGATCGGACGGTTTCAGGATGGAGCCGACCTCAATGCGCACGGGCTGGCGCATGTAATCCTTCACCAGCTTGGAAACAGAGGCCTCCAGCGTGGCGGAAAAACACATGGTCTGGCGATCCTGCGGCAACGCGCCTACGATGCGCTGAATTGCGGGGAGGAATCCCATATCGAGCATGCGGTCCGCTTCGTCCAGCACCAAAACTTTCACGTTGGCCAGCTTCACCAGCTTGCGGCGCATGAAATCTTCCAGACGGCCCGGCGTGGCGACCACGAGACGGGCTCCGCGGCGAATGGCCTGGAGCTGTTTGGCTTCCGAAAGACCGCCGACGACAAGAGCTGCTTCAACGCCTTTGCGGCCGTGCAGTACGGTGTAAGCCTCAAGCACCTGCATGGCGAGCTCACGAGTGGGCACTAGAACAAGGGCTTCAATGCCCGTGCCGGGCTGATTTTCCAGCCGTTCGAGGATAGGAATGAGAAATCCAAGCGTCTTTCCTGTGCCGGTTTGTGCGGTTGCGAGTACGTCCTTACCGAGGAGAGCAGGCGGGATCGCACCGGCCTGAACCGGTGTCGGGATCTTGAAATTGCCTGCGGCCAGACGGTCCTGGAGCGATGCAGACAAGGGTAATTCTGAAAAATTGGTCATATTTTGGTTGTTGCTAACTTCTACAACTTGAGGTTTGCGACGAAGGGCCTGAAAAGCGGAAGGACAGTGACGCAACTACAACTCCATCAGGATAGCACACATCGCCTGGATCTCCCACATTTCGTTATGGTTTGGCACAATGAGAGAATTCACCGCTTATGAGATTGCCATTCAGAGCTGTTCTGCTGCTTGTGTTTTTGCCGCTTGTCACTTCCGCATTGAAGGCCGAAAACCTGACGCCCGGTTGGGTGGAGTTGGGGCCTGCCGGCGCGGTGGCGCGAGTGATTATGGACGGCAAGTCGCCATGCCCTCCGATCAAGTTGGATGGCCGGACGACCGCGATGGAGGCGCGCGTGGACAGCCCGTCCGCCGCATTTCCGGTGCGCGTTTGTGAGACATCCATCGGAGCGGGCGCGAAGACGGCATCAATGGAAATCAACGGGAAGCCGCAGCCGCTGGCGCTTCCCGTTGCGAATCCGCGCCGGATCGTGGTTATCGGTGACACCGGGTGCCGCATCAAAGATCCAGGGGCGGCCGGCGCGAAAGGTGAAATTCAGGATTGCGAAGACCCCGCCAAGTGGCCGTTCAAACAGCTTTCGGAAACGGCAGCGGCGGAAAAGCCGGATCTGGTGATCCATGTTGGCGATTATATGTATCGTGAGACGCCGTGTCCGGAACCGGCAAAGTGCGGCACTGTCTATGGCTACGATTGGCCTGCGTGGAATGCCGATTTTTTTGCCCCTGCCGCGGACTTACTGCGCGCTGCACCGTGGATCTTCGTTCGCGGCAATCATGAGGAGTGCGGCCGCGCGTGGCAGGGCTTCTACTTTTTCCTGGACCCGCGTGCTTTCTCTCAACTCTCGCCGTGCGCCTCGCCTTACACCGATCCGTATGTGGTGAAACTGGGCAAGCAGCATTTTGCCGTACTGGATAGCGCGCTAGCCAACGACACCAGTGCGCAGCCGGATCAGGTGAGCGAGTATGCGAAGCAGTTCCGGAGTATTGCCGCGCAAGGAGCGGAGGGCGCCTGGCTGGTGACGCATCGTCCCATCTGGGCATTCCGGACTGTGGGCGGGAAGCCATCGCCCGTGAACGCCACGCTCGAAGCGGCCTGGGACAAGGCGGACGTGAAGCGATCGGAGATTTCGCTGGTGGTGGCGGGTCATGTCCATCTGTTTGAGTTGCTGAGCTTCCAACCGGAGTCCAAGATGCCTCCGCAGATGGTTGTGGGCGATAGTGGAACGCAACTTGCCAAGCCGCTGTTGGGCGACTTGGCAGGCGCTCACATTTCGAAGCACATTGTGGCAAAGGGCGAAAGCTTCGATAGCTTTTCCTACGGGCTGATGACGCGTGAGCAGTCCGGCTGGTGGCTTCGGATGCGAAGTCCCACGGGTTCCGGAAAGGCCGATTGCGGGATCGACCTCGGTTCTGGCACTGTATCCTGCAAGTAGCGCGGCTACTCGCTTCGCAGAGTCTTCGCGGGAGTCGTCTAAGAGGCCGCGCTATTGGAATCGCACGCCGATCCCGCCGAAAAAGATCAGGTTATTCCGCCGTTCTCCCACGAACGCATCTGAGCCGACCAAAGCGGTCTGCGGCGTCGTGAACGTGTAGTTGCGGACCTCGCCGCGAATCAATAAAAAGCGCACGGGCTTCCAATCGACGCCGCCAGCGGTTGAGACGGCGAACACGTTGCGATCTCCGATCTGGCTGGCGACGGCGGGCCTTCCAGTGCCGGTCGGGGTCGATAATGAGCCGGCTCGATTCAGACGGCCCAGGCCTACTCCAAACGAAACCCATGGCGTAATTGGCGCCGATGGCAGAATGCGCAAACGCGCGCCCGGTGTGGCGAGAAAGTGCGCCTGTTCCGCGTAGTTTTCGGTAGTAAGTCCACGTGAGGCGACCCGCGCTCTGCCCGGCCCCCAAAGGCGACCGGGATTTCGTAGCCGAGCGCGAATGAGTCGAAGTTGAAGAAGTTCCCGCCGAAGTTGAGGAGCAGCATGCCGCTTGAGTTCGCGGAGAACTTGCCGCCCGCCGGTGTTCCAACAGTGGTGGTGCGCGGCGGCGCAAACCCACCGCTGAGGACCAGTTCCGCGCCCGATGCGCCGCCAGCAGCCAGAATTATGGCAAAACATGAGAAAGGTGCATTGAAGAAAGGATAGCGATTCCGGCTTGAATGACGGTCGCCCGGCAATTTGCTGGTCACCTGGACTCTTTCGGTAGCTGCCAGAATTCGTCGAAAAGCCCTGCGTAGGCCACATCGGGAACGTCTGCTCCATCTTTGATCTTGAGCACGGCGAAGTCGCCAAGCCTGGGTAAGCCGTAATCGCCCCGGTATTCGCGGTCCTCAATAGTTAATCCGCTATTGAGCACGACGTAGTGGGTGGGGCTCAGCGGATTAGGATAGATCAATGCTGGCAAGTGTTCAGCGGCAGGAAATTTCTGGCCGCCCACGCTGACGGTCTCGCGTGTCCATTGTACGGGCAGCTTTCCATTCAGCTTGGCAATCCAACTGTTGCTGCCTGGATCGCCGAACAGGATCACATTGTATTTCGCAAGGTCCGCGCCGGTAACATCCTTATCGTCCATGACCCGTGGATGGGCGCGGAAGAACTTTGCGTAGAGCCGGTCAAAGCGCGCGAGCGATTGCAACGCCTGCTGGTTTACGGCTTCATTCCAAGGCGTACCGGTAGGGCGGACCAGCAGAAATGGATCAAGGAACGCATCATCGATGGGACCTTGCAGCGCGTGTGTCTTGTGCAATCCGGTCTGCTTGGCGCGAACAACCTGCCACCCTTTAGCAGACTTCTCCAGCACGATTTCAGGCGCGGACTTCACGCGCAAATCCTGATCGTCGATTTCGATTTTGACGGCGTGGTTCGCTTCGCGGATCGCAAGGCGGATGAGGTTCTTGGTTTTGATCCGATACTGCTTGCCGCCATCGCTACGCTGCGCGTCCACCTCCGCGCGCTCATACTGTTTCTCAAGTGCGTCCAGAGACACCCAATAATCTTTGTTGTACCGGGTTGTGTAGGTGAGGAAACGGACATGGTCTGGGGAGATCTGACCGCGGTCTCCATACTGTTTCAGAAAGGCATCCAACTGCTGGCGGACCTCCGGACTGGTGCCATGCCCGGTCTGCTTGGAGATCAGAAAAATGGCGGGCGTACCTTTCGCGCTCAGAAAGTTCGGGTCTCCTTCGGAGGGGAAGCCTTCCTTTTCCAACTGCTCCCGCACCTTTATCGAAGACTCCAGTTGCCCTCTCGACGGTGTACCGGGTGGCGGTGGCGGGAGTGAGGAGACCTGCTTGTCGGCGTCGCCGTCGTGACCGGCGAGCGGAAGATTGAACGTGTTCAGCGCCCATTCGGGAAAGTTTTCCCAGATGCGAACGGTCGCCTGTTGGCAGGGTGTGAGGCCAGGCATCAGATAACGGCGCGACCAGGTTCCCGCCCCGATCTCCGCCGCTGCCCAACGGTCGGGGTAGTGCAAAGCGATGTGCCACGCGCCCTCGCCTCCCATGGAAAAGCCGCGGAGCATCACGCGGGCAGTGTCGATTTTATAACGCTTCTGAACGGCCGCGATGGCTTCAAACACATCCACTTCGCCCGCGAAATGCCAGCCGGCGCCGTTCCAGCGGCCGTACAGATCGAGTTGCATCTGGCCGGCATCGGCCACCGGCGGCTTGCCCGGACCTTGCTTCGGGAACGAGTTTAGGAATTCCGATTCGGTGAGCCGGGCGGCGCGCCCGTGGAGCCAGACATAAAGCCGGAGGGGGCGCGTGCCATCGTAGGACTCGGGAATGGTTAATCCGTAGGGCTGAACCGAGCCATCCAGAGCCGAATAATAGCCGTGTGTCTGGCGGCCATTCTTCATCCAGGGGGACTGTCCTTTCTGCAACTGACGGGCGCGCTCCAGTCCGCTGTCGAGTACGGCCAGCGTATGGTTGATGCCGTCCTGACTGAAGAAATCTTCCGGGAAGTCCAGCAGCCAGCGGCCCGCTTTTTCGTAGACCTCCACATCGGCCACCAGATCTTGATCCAGTCGGCGAGCCTTCAGGTCGCGAACGAGTTTGCCGAGATCGTCGGTCTTCGATTGGATCTGACTCTTTTCTTCCGGTGTGGGCTGGATGGAAGGAGGCTGAGGAGGCCTTGCCGGCTGTTGGGCAACCAGTGGCGCTAGAGCCAACGCTATTGAAAAGATCGCAACCCGTTTCATTCTATGTCTCCTGTGAATGGCGAATCGCAAGCATATCAGAAGCGGTAGCGAAGACGTCATTAATTCAGAAGCTTCTAATCCGGTTCCTTGAATTCGGGCTTGCGGCTCAGATCCTCAGCAAGAATGATCGCATCGGCCAGATCTTTCATCGGTCTCCGCAAGCGGCGGCTCTCATTGCGCAGGCGCAGGTACGCTTCTTCCTCGGCGAGCTTGTACCGGGTCTGCAGGATGCCTTTGGCGCGCTCCACCACCTTGCGGGTTTCGAGTTGGCGCTTCATCTCCTGCGTCTCTTCCAGCAGGCGGGCGTTCTCCTCTGAGAGGACGGATTTTGCAATTGCACCGCCCATCTGTTCTCCGATGAAGGTGAGCAAACCTACTTCTTCTGAGCTGTGTTTGTGCATCTTCCGGTGATGGACGTTGATGACGCCGATCCCATCGCCGCTACTCACCAGGGGCACGGAAAGGAACGCGTCGTAGGTATCCTCCACCAAAGCTTGAAAGCGCTTAAACCGCCGGTCCGATGCGGCATTGGTGTCCAGGACGACCACGGATTTGTGCTCCGCGACCCAACCGGTGACGCCTTCTCCCATCTTCATGCGAAGATTACCGAGATCCGCGGCGTGCGGAACCTGCGATGCCCGCAACACGATCTCTCCGGATTCGCGTTCCAGCAGGTAAACGAGACAAGCGTCGCATCCGGTTACTTGAACCGTCAGACCGACGATCTCCCCGAGCATCTCATCCAGAGATATCTCGGAGCTTACGATATTGCTGATCCGATGAAGAAGAGTAATTTGAGAACTGTGCGGCTCCGTGATGGCTGGCGTTGTCATATTCCAGCGTATGCAGAGATGCCGCGCTGGTCCAATCCAAACTTTCTATAGCACCTATAGGGAGGCCGGCAGGCCGCGTTATGCGCCGAGCTCGGCCGTCAACCGGCCCTCGGCCCGCAATCGCCGATAGAGTGCAAGTGTTCTGGCGATTCCCTCTTCAAGCGATGTTTTTGGGATACCCTTTACGTGCGAGTGCAACTGGCTGGCGTCCATGCGATAGGCCACGGGAACCTGCGGCCCGGCAGCGGTGATGAGGCGGGAAGCTCCCGGCTCCAGTTTTTCCAGCAGCGCGATATAGTCTTCAATCCGTTCCACGTCGCCGGCGAGATTGAATACGTGCGCGCCTTCCACATCGGAGAGCAGACATCGTACAAACGTTTCCGCCACATCCTCCACATATTGAAAGTCCATGAACCCGGTCAATCGGATTTGGAATGGCTTTTCGAGCGCGAGAGCCTTCAGCGCGATGGTTGGATCGGCAGTAAGCCCGCGATCGCGGCCAACGCCGTAGACCGTCCAAGGCCGCAGACCGATGCTGGAGATTCCGTTTGTGGAATGGAACACGCGCGCGTTCGATTCATTGGCCTGCTTGAAAACACCGTAGTGCGTCGCGGGCTTCAACGGTTGATCTTCCGACAGATTCTTGTCCTCATAAGCCTCGCCTGGCCCCCATACGGCCGACGAGCTCGCATATGCAATCCGCACTGGCCGCCCCGCATCGCGCGCCGCCTCGAACACGTTGAGCGTACCGATGACATTGATCATTCCTCCCGCAACCGGCTGCGCCTGGCAGAACGGCATCAACTGGGCGGCGAGATGGACCACGTGCGTGATCCCGCCCTCCTTCACCAGGCTCTTCACGCGGGCGGTGTCTTCAATGCGGCCGGTCTCAATGGCTACGCGAGCAGCAAGTGCAGGCGAAGCGATCAGTGAAAGTCGCGTGGGGTCCGGTTCCAGATCGTACACCAACACGTCCGCGCCGCGGTCGAGCAAACACTTCACCACCCAGGCGCCGATGCAGCCCTGAGCGCCTGTTACTAAAACTCGCATTTATCCTCCGAAAATTGATACGTTATAAAGTTCCGATGAAAATAACAAATATCAGCACGGCAGTGCTTGAGTCAAATTTTGACTGGACAATTATCAAAGTAGAGACGGACGACAAGATCACGGGATACGGCGAAGCGTTTCTTGGACCGGGCCTGACCGGCGTGATTCAAGATTTTGCGGCCATTCTGGTTGGCGACGATCCCACGTCAATCGACCGGATTATGCGCCGGATGAAAGCGAGTTGCGTTCACGCGTCGCCGGGGCTGATGGCGCATGCGTATTGTGGAATTGAATCGGCGCTGTTGGACGTGATCGGCAAGAGATATGGACTCCCCATTTGGCAGATTCTGGGAGGAAAGTATCGCGATTCGGTCCGAATTTACGCGGATTGCCACGCCGGCGATGCGCTGGAAAGCATCACTCCGTTGCTGGTTCCCAGGACTCCGCAGTGGATGAAGAAAGAGGGAGAAGCCGGACAGAAGAGCGTCGTCAGCGTGAAACATCACGGTTGGGATGCTTCGAAAAATGAGCACCTGACCCCGGAATCGTATGCTGCACGCGCTAAGGAAATGGCGGCGCGTGGTTTTTCGATACTGAAGTTCGATGTCGATGTGCCAACGCCGTATGAGACTGACGAATACAATCGCGATCTGAGCCGGCCGGAAATCGAATATGCCGAAAAGCTGGTGGCGGCTGTGCGTGCCGCTGTGGGTCCGGAGGTAGGGCTCGCCATCGATTGCCATTGGAACTACGGTGTGGAGGCGGCAATCGCGATGAGCCGTGCGCTGGAGCCGTACCGTCTGCTCTGGTTGGAAGATCCGGTTCCGCCGGAAAACATCCGGGCCATTGGTGAAGTGCAGCGGAATACGAAGACAACCATCGCCACTGGCGAAAATCATTATCATCGTTTGGACTTTCAGCGCTTGATCGTGGAAGGAGGCCTGCGGCTGCTCGCTCCCGATGTGCAAAAGATCGGACTCTGGGAAGGGCGCAAGGTGGCGGACATCGCGGACATGCACTATGTGAATCTCACGATGCACAATATCAGCAGCCCGATCGGCACGATGGGCGGGGTGCATCTGTCCGCCGCGATTCCCAACATTTTGGCGCTGGAGTGGCATGCGGCCAGCGTTCCGTTCTTTGACGATCTGGTGAAGGATGGTGACGGCCCGTTGATTCGCAATGGAAAAATTCAGGTGCCGGACAAGCCGGGCTTGGGTATCGATTTCGATGAAGATGCAGGATACCGCTATCGCAAGCCTGGAGAGCGCTTCTTTGGGAACTGACATGAATCGAATCCATCCCGAGCCATGGCTGCGCGGCACTCTGCAGAGCACTCACCCTTTCCTCGCTCCTGTGCTTTATTCGTTGCAGCAGGCGGTGGAAGATTGTTTGGCGTTCACAGACGGCCTGACAGATGAAGAAACCTGGGCGCGTCCGCATGGAGTTGCACCAGTCGGTTTTCATTTGCGGCATATTGCAGGCAGCGTGGAACGGTTGTTAACGTATGCTCTGGGCGGTTCGCTGAACAGCGGACAATTGGAAGCGCTGAAGCACGAACTCGATTCGGGTGAGCCGTTAAAGGATCTTCTGGCCGGTTTGCAACAATCCCTGGATGGGGCAGCGAATGCAATTCGAGCGATGGACACGGCGCGTCTTGCCGAGTCTCGCAAGGTTGGCAGAAAGGAACTGCCAGCGACGGTGATTGGGCTGCTGGTTCACATCGCGGAGCATACGCAGAGACACGTTGGGCAGGCGATTGTGACAGCGAAGATGGTACGTGGAATGAATCAGGCTGGCCGCACAGACGAACGGCCAGCCTGATTTAGATCATTTGCTGTGTTTCACACGGCTGCACGCTGTTTCAGCACCGGTCGGGTCAATGGCGGCGGACCCTTCTTCTATGTGCTGAATTTTCCCGTCCAGATCGATTACAAACGTCGCTCGATTCGCCATGCCTGCTGGAAGCAGAACCCCATAGGCCGCGGCGGTCTTGCGCTGGAAATCGCTCAATAGCGGAAAGCTTGTTTTTAGTTCTTCCGACCAGTGCTTCAACGTCGGCAGGTTATCTGTACTGATGCCGAAGACCTGGGTATCCATGCCCTCGAATTTGGCAATACCAGCCTGGTATGCCGTCATTTCCTTCGTTCAGCCGCCGGTGAATGCCGCTGGAAAGAAGGCGAGGACTACCGGCTTTTTCCCGCGGAAATCGGAAAGCGTAACAGGCTTACCGGCAGTCTGGGGAAGAGTAAAATCAGGCGCGGTATCGCCCACTTTCAAGAACGTTTTAGGCGGCGTTTGTGGTGCTTGCGCCGAAAGCGCCGTGGTTATGAGTGCGCCTAACAGGAACAGGCGTGCTCCTCTCATAGGTTTCTCCTTAGAACTGCAACATTTAAAGTTGAGCGTAGCACAGCGCGCAACAACGCTCTATTCCGGCACGGCGAACGAGTAAATAGTGGAATCGTGAGTCACTACATAAATCCGGCCTTCCGAAATCGCCAAGCCGCTAAATGCGTAAAGCCCGGCATCGTCTTTTCGCTGGAGTAGAGTTGTTTGCCGGTGCCTGCATCCATTGCATAAAGCGTGGCATTGCCGGTAGGCGTGCTGGCGCGATCCTTTGATGAGAACAGCTTTCCGCCACCGTCCACCTGCCGCGTATTCTCTCCACTGGATACGGCATAGACAACACCGTTGGCCACAATGGGAGGCTCCGGCACGTTCATGTCGCGGGATCTCCAGGCTGGCGCCAGCACGGGCTTTCCATCTTTTACATCCAGTTTGAAAGCCATAATGCTCCCCTTCGGGGCCGCACCGTTAATGATTGAGAATGCCGGCGATCCCTCGGTCTGTGCTCCCCAGGCTGGTGCGAGCAACCACGTGTCACCCTTCGCATCGCTATACGCGGCCATTGCGCCCCAGAATCCACGGCTCGCAAAGTCCACATCTTCGTTTGTATAAAGCGGACTGCGGAAGAGTGGAGTACGATGATCGGCGCCGCCGAGAGACTTGGCATCCAGTAAATAGATGACGCCTTCTTTACCCGCACCGGCCACCAGCTCCCACTGTTTGAACGGGAACACCACCGCACTCATGTTGCCCATGTCGAGGTCTTTCTTAGTGATCCAGGCACGGTTGGCTGGGGTGTAATATTCAATCAGTTTGAGATCTTTCGCGGAGAGCCCGAGGACCGTGTCGGGGTACTTGCCCGTAGCCGCCTCGTAGGTTCCATCGCCAGTCTCAACTACGACAGTCCCAGTCGAAGTAATGGCAGCGCCGGCGCGTCCCCAAATCCCCGCTCCGCCGCTTGGATTGGATTGAAACAGCTTCACCGGACGCTTCGGATCGGCCAGATCCATCGCGTAAACCGCCGACCGGACACCGTTGCACCCCTGCGATGTCGTTGTATAAAGCGTTTGATCCACCAAGTTGAGACTCCAGGTCTTCGCAAACGGAGGTGTGAACTGAGTAGGAGGAATCATGTCCTCTCCATTGATGAAGTTCATAGAATGCAGCCGCCCGTCGCTCGCCAAAACGTAAACAGTCCGCGCGCGTTTATCTACAACCGGCGTGGCGTTCAGGGCATTCGGACAAAGCCAATGGCCGGCTGGGTTCTTCGGTGTTCCCTGGATTTCCATTTTCCTGTGCCAGAGAACCTTCCCGTTTTCCGCATCGAGGCCAAACACGGTGTCGGACGATCCCGCTACGATCACGATGTCTTTGAATCCTTTGGTGGTCGGCAAATTGATCACAACCACCGGCACCGTGAGCGAATTAAGCTCTTTGGATTCGTTGTCGAGCTTCGCCTTCCATGCAAGCTTCAGTCCCGGGACGTTTTCCTTCGTCAGCTTCGTCTCGTCCTTAGCCCAACCGGTCCGCTGCGCATTGCCGCCAAACGTAAGCCATTCAGCGCCGAATGCAAACCCGGCAAGCGGCAGAACCGCCAATCCCGCCATTATCTTTTTCATGTTGAAATCCTACTACACGATCAATTGATCGGCACGAGTTCCCGCTGTATTTCGCCCGTGACGATAGCCTGGTGCTCCGTCACGAAAACGTTCACTTCTGAGCGGATACCAAAGTCGGGCAAATAGACACCAGGCTCAATGGAAAAGCACGTCCGCGGAATGACCCGGCGGTCATCGTGTGTTTCGAAGTTATCCATGTTGGCGCCGGTGCTGTGAACCTCAGCTCCAATCGAGTGCCCTGTTCGATGGACGAAGTAATCGCCGAATCCGTTCCCGGCGATCCAGCCGCGCGCCGCGTCGTCCACTTCAAAACCGCGCAAGGGAGACTTTGCCGCAACCGCCGTCTGTACACAGGCGATGGCGCGGTCACGCGCTTCACGCACGATCTCAAAGACACGCACGATCTCTGGCCTGGGTGCAGGTCCGCAGAATCCAGTCCATGTGATGTCATAATAAACGCTACCGGGCTGGTCGAGCTTCGCCCACATGTCGATCAGCACCAGATCGCCTTTTCGGATCTCACGATGGACCTGCCGGCCCGGTTCGTAATGAGGGTCGGAAGCATTCGAGTTTACAGCAACAATTGGTCCGTGATCGGTGATGAGCCCGGTCGCGGCGAACGCGTCCAACAAGAGCCCGCGGACGTCCCACTCGGTAATCCGTCGATTCGCCCGCAGTTCCTGGCCGATTCTCTCAAACGCTGCGCGGCGGTGGACGTCCATACGGCGGCCAGCCTCCAGATGCAATTCGAACTGGCCGTCAGTCCAGCGCGCTTCAAACAACTGGATGAGGTTGGCGGAGCTGATCACTTCGGTACCGAGGCTGCGAATCAATTCAATAGTCCCGGCATCCACCATCGACACATACGGGATGGCGCAATTCGTCGAATACTGCATCGCGATTCGCCGGGCGCCGCCCAGTAGATTGCGTATCCCATCGGCCTGTTCAGTCCAGCGCGAGTAGAAACTCAATTTGCCGGGCAGCCCTTCAAGAGAGTGCGGTTCAATCCGGTGTAGAAGGCCGCGTGGCTCCCCAGTGGCGGGAATGAAGTAATACCAGCGGCGGGTGCAGTGCATACTGGCATCCAGGCCGAGCACTCGATACGCAAGTGGGTCCCGGCCGTGGTGATCGAAAAACAGCCAGCCCTCTAAGCCTTCCTGTTGCAAAGCGGATTGAATTTCGTCCAGGTTCATTTTGAAGTCAGCGCCCTTTCGTTACGAGCCGGAGTCACCTGCCACTGAATATCCGTTTTTAGATTCGCGACTCCCGCCTTATCTTTGTCGTCCACCACTGTAAATTGCAAAACGTCGTCCAACCAGTCTTGACTCGATCCATCCCGGTGTTGGGTGGCCACCGTCAGGGTATATTCCTGGCGAGTTAACATGCAGACAAACTGGAATTCGATGTCGAGAACATCTCCACTGTGGAACGATCCCAGTTCTATGTTTTCGATTCGTGTATTGGTGCCGAATATCTCGATCCCGAGCCGGTTGCGGATCAGCATTCCCACTATCGGGTTGTCTACGGCATTATCGAATCGGGCCTGGATACGTACCCGGACTGCCTCGCCGCTCTGCAATGTGGTGGTTGCGCTGCCCTCACTGTTCAGCACGTCAACCGCGGTGATTCTGCTCGCCGCGTCTCCATGCCGGAAATCGCCAATCAACGATTCCACCACGCTATCTGGCGTACCTTCCTTTTCGTGAACAAGCCCAACGTAGCGATTCACCACCTCGGTTGGTCTGCCCTGGCAGAGTATTTCCCCCTTTGTCATCAGGATCGCGCGATGGCAGAGCCGCTTCACAAGGCCAAGGTCGTGTGAGACAAAGAGGATCGTCACCTTGCGTTCCTTCAATTCCTCCAATTTCTGCAGACATCGATTGGCGAAGATTGCATCGCCCACGGCGAGTGCCTCATCCACGATCAAGATGTCCGGTTCCACATGGATCGCAGTCGCAAACGCAAGCCGCACGTACATCCCGCTGGAGTATTCTTTCACTGGGCGGTCAATGAAGTCTCCGATGTCGGCGAATTTCTGAATAGATGGAAAAATCCGTTCAGTATGCCGGCGCGAGAGGCCCATAATCTCGCTATTCAGGTACACGTTTTCCCGGCCGGAGAATTCAGAATTGAAACCAGCGCCGAGTTCCAGCAACGCGGCAACTCTGCCCTCGGTGGAAACCCTCCCGGTAGTGGGCCGCAGTATCCCGCTCACCACTTGCAGCACCGTGCTTTTGCCCGATCCATTCGGACCCACGATCCCTAGAATCTCCCCAGGTTCCACGGAGAAACTGATGTTTTTGAGAGCCCAGAAATTCGAATAAAGCGGTGCCTTCCGGAACGGAAGCAATTCCAGAAGCCGATCGGATGGGCGGTTGTAAAGACGGTATAATTTCGAGACGTTTTGGACAAGAACCACGATAGACGTCCCTAACTATAGCGCGGCGCCGCCGTGTTGCTCAAGCGTAGTAATCGTGTTCAACTGAGCGAAATGCTCCGCCGTATCCCGCTGTCGATGGGGCTGGCGTATCCAATCAGACAGAATTGGTCGAGCGCGAATAGAACCACCGATTCAACGCCTTCCGACTGAGCCATTCCGGCCTCTTTGGTCCACGCCGCAATTGGATCGCTGATGCCGATCAGGTGGCTCCGTTTGCCCGGAAGGAACCCGTAGTCCTTGCCAAAGTTCATGGATCCGCGCGACAAATCCAGATTCCGTGAATACGTGTACGTGAAGCTCTCCGTTTTCAAGCAGTCCAAAGTACCGGGCGTCCAGCGGTCAAGGGCAAATGGGCTGGGTCGGGCGACTGGGATTTGAGCCAATCGCGAAAAATGAAGCGCAGGAGCCAGCGCCAGCGTTGATTGACGGTGAAGCGCTCCGCGGTTCGCCCAAGACGCTGTAAGAGTTGACTTA
>JBBPYD010000120.1:0-27458 GCA_038200305.1 Bryobacterales bacterium | reverse complement strand
TCATCGGACGCACAAACTCCTGCCATTCACGATCCACGGGGCCATTCACCAGGGCGGCATCAAGCACAGCCTGGTCCTCGGCTTCGGTAATCAGAACCAGATCGTCACCGCACAGGTAAACCGAGCAGTGGCGCATCCCCAGCGCACGATAACGCTCCAGCACTTTCTCCGGAACGTTGCGGTGCGCGCGCAGATACTGTTCGTGGAACTCAGGTTTCAATCGCGCAATGGAAACCCTCCGCTCCATTGCTATCCGGCCAATTCCCGTAAATCGGAAATCCAATAGTCGGGTTCAAACCGGGCCATCGCCTCGATATTACCGTATCCGTACTTTACGCCACAGATCTTCACACCGGCACGCCGGCCGGCTTCCATATCCGGAGCGGCGTCGCCCACGAACAGACAATCTTCCGGGCGAACCCCGAATACTTTTAAAGAAGCGAAAATTACGTCCGGCTCGGGCTTGCATGGAAAGCCATCCGTCCCCTGGACGTGATCGAAGTAAGGCAGCAATCCGAACATTTCGAGGATGATCCTGGTCGTTGGAGTACCCTTGGTCGTAGCGGTGGACTTCTTGCCTCCCAGCTCGCCCAAGGCTTCCTTCACTCCTGGGTACAACTTCGTTGAAGCATGATTACGAACCGGGTAAACCGCACGGTAATCGACGATCAATTCCTGAATCTCTTGTTCTGTTTTATCCGGAAAGAGATCCTGAAACAGATCGAGAAGATGGTACCCGATGTACCGCTTCAGGAACGCATCTTCTACTGAATTTTGGGGGGTTTTGGAAAGGACGGTCTGGATGGCTCCGCATATATCGGATGCGGAGTCAACCAGTGTGCCGTCAACGTCAAACAGATAAACGGGAAAGGCGGGAATCACGCGGGCAGTGGAGGCTGTCCTTCCGACAATCCCGGAATCCGCACCCCACCGTCAGGCCGGAGGATCTGATGAGTTGGCTTCGGATCTTCAGAGTTCTTCGGCGTATCGAGCGGCTTCAAGGTTCCACCGTCGATTAGCACCTTGACCTCCGCGCCATCCAGCACTTCGCGTTCGAGCAGTGCTTCCGCGATACGCTTCAGAGCCTCGGCGCGTTCCTCAATGATGACCTTAGCGCGTGCATAGCCGGTTTGCACCAGCTTGTAAACCTGCTCGTCAATCCGGATCGCCGTCGATTCGCTGTAATCGCGATGCTGCGCGATTTCGCGGCCAAGGAAGATCTGCTCTTCCTTCTTGCCGAAGCTCATCGGCCCGAGCTCGCTCATGCCCCACTCGCAAACCATTTTGCGAGCCATTTCCGTCGCGCGCTCAATATCGTTACCCGCGCCCGTAGTGATGTGGTGCATGAATAGTTCTTCCGCAATCCGCCCACCCATCAGAATGGCAAGCTGCGCACTCAAGTATTCCTTGTTGTAGCAGTGCTTGTCGTCCAGAGGCAGTTGCATGGTCAAGCCTAAAGCCATGCCGCGCGGAATAATTGTGACCTTGTGCAGAGGGTCCGCTTCCGGAATCAGCATCGCCACCAGAGCGTGGCCCGCTTCGTGATACGCCGTATTCTTCTTCTCTTCATCGCTGATGATGAGCGATTTCCGCTCCACACCCATGATGACTTTATCCTTGGCGAGTTCGAAATCCACCTGCGTCACCACTTTGCGATTCTGCCGTGCCGCAACCAGCGCAGCCTCGTTCACCAGGTTGGCCAAATCGGCTCCGGCGAAACCAGGGGTGCCCCGCGCAATGACGGCCAGATCCACATCATCGGACATCGGAATCTTCCGTGTATGCACCCGCAGAATCATTTCACGGCCCTTCACGTCAGGCCGTCCCACTACAACGCGCCGGTCAAACCGGCCAGGCCGGAGCAATGCCGGATCGAGCACATCCGGGCGGTTTGTCGCCGCCACCAGAATCACTCCTTCATTCGATTCGAATCCGTCCATCTCAACCAGCAATTGATTCAGCGTCTGTTCACGCTCGTCGTGTCCGCCGCCCAGTCCAGCGCCGCGATGCCGGCCAACAGCGTCAATTTCGTCGATGAAGATAATGCAAGGCGCATTCTTCTTGCCCTGCTCGAACAGATCGCGGACGCGGCTCGCGCCGACGCCGACAAACATTTCTACAAAGTCAGATCCGGAGATCGAGAAGAACGGCGTGTTCGCCTCGCCGGCAATAGCCCGCGCCAGCAAAGTCTTTCCGGTACCGGGAGGTCCAATCAACAGAACACCCTTCGGAATCCGTCCGCCAAGCTTTTGAAATTTCTGCGGCTCGCGCAAAAACTCGATAATCTCCTGCAGCTCTTCCTTCGCCTCTTCCACACCGGCAACGTCTTTGAACGTCACCTTCTTCTGCTGTGAAGAATGTAGGCGCGCCCGGCTCTTGCCGAAGCTCAGCGCCTTGTTACCTCCGCTTTGCATCTGGCGCATCATGAAAATCCAGAAGGCAAGAAGCAAAACGAACGGAATGGCGTTGATCAAAATCGAAATGTAGTTCCCGGAGCTCGCTTCATGGAAATCCAAGTTCACATTCTTGTCGCGAAGGGTCTTGTAGTAGTCGGTGTAGTTGACGGGCGCAAGCGTATGAAACTTGGTCTGGTCGGTAAGCGCTCCCTTTACGTCGGTGCCGCTGATGGTCACTTGCTTCACCTTGCCCTGGTCCACCTGGTTCATAAACTCGGTGAAGGTGAACTGGGACTCCGCCGTTCCCCGCCCCGATTTCACAACAACATACAGCAGAACGGCAACGCAGAGCAGGACGATCCACAGAACAGCCGTTTTCACATTTGAATTCATTACATCTCCCTGATTAGGCGCGTGGCAATCCCGTGCCCCGCTATTAACAAGACGCGAATCTTCGCCGGTTAGATTCAAGCATATGAAATTTAGGTGACATTCGTTAACCGGCTATCCGCGATCTCTGAAACTCGAATCACTTGCCTTGTCTTCGCTGAACAAGCAAACTCAGCCGCTACGCCGAATTTCCTGGCCCACACAATTTTTCCGCTACTCGTAATAATCGGCCATCCCTGGCGCTCCCAAATCGGGATACGTTCCTGTTGAAACAGAAACTTAATCTTCTCATTACATCGGCCAACCCGTGCGTACTGATCTCCCGGCCTCCAGTTTCGTAATTCAAACGGCCCACGGGCACGTCCGCCATCGATTGCAGTCTCATCTTCAGTATATCCCGTTTTTGCGGTTACATCCGGGCAGCCGGTTGAAAAATCAACCAGATCCAGGTGGATACTCAAGGCCGCCCCAGGAATACTTACGCAACCCGGCATTGGTAATTCCATCCGGTAGTCAAATTCCTCCCGGGCGCCTACCCGAGGTCGAGCAATTCGCAGCCAATCAAATGACCGGAACACATCCAAATCAGGCAGTTGCAACCGCCCATGGCCTTCCCCGCCCCCAGCCAGCTTCAGCAGACTTTCCACATGCTCAAAGCCGATGCTCCGCAGGTCTCCTTTAACCAATTCGATTGCCCGCCGAAGCACCCGCCGGGCGGCGGCGCGCGGAAGCGCTAAGAGGTCCCGGCAAACCAGCAAAACCGCATGCCCTTGACGCGTCAGCAGCCTCTCCGCGATTCGATCCACCTCGCCATTCCAGTACTGCTCTTCATCCTGAGCCAAAACCGCCGTCTGCGCCAAAGTTTGCGGCAGCGCTGGATTGTAATCCTTCATCAGTTGGGGCAAGAGATCGTGCCTGATCCGGTTTCTAACGAACTCTCGATCCCGGTTCGTGCTGTCTTCCCTCCAGTGAATGCCGCGTTCCCTTAAATACGACTCCACTTGCTCACGTTTACAATCCAGCAGTGGACGGATCAATCCATCCGGCGTGACTGGCCGCACTCCCGCCAGCCCTGCTGTCCCAGACCCGCGAAGCAAGCGGTACAGCACGGTCTCGGCCTGGTCGGATTGCGTGTGTCCCGTTGCCACCACATCTAACCGGTTGGCGGCAATCAGCTTGGTGAAGAATTGCCGCCTCGCTTCACGCCCGGCCTGCTCCAGGTTGTCGCGAACGGAGCGGATATCCGCGCATTCCACCACCGTTGATAACCCAAGCGAATTGCCTAGTTTCTGCACAAATTCCGCATCGCTATCCGACTCATCGGCACGAAGTTGATGGTTCAAGTGGAGAATTGTAAGACTCAGACCCAGAGTGGTAGCCAGCTCCCTTAAAAGGTAGAGCAGACACACGGAATCGGCTCCGCCGGACACAGCCACTCCGGCGCGGCGCCCGCGGGCGAACATGTTATAACGAAAGATGATTTCGGCGACGCGATCCAGCACTGGGGATTCCGACACCCTCATTGTAAGTCTCGATGCCGGCACCTCTTCGGTCCGCACCCTTCTTTACGATTCCGACGCAAAGCAGTGTCCTGGGTTTGGCGCGCACCTTCCCTACCAAATCACGACGACCGCTGAAGGCGGATTTGAGGTGGACGCCAATGAACTGGTCCGCATCTCCTCAGAGTGCCTCTCGATCCTACATTCGCAGATGGATAAGGCAGGGCTCCGGCCGGCCGCCGCCGCGTTCTGCGCTTTTTGGCACAGCTTTCTCGGCGTGGATGGAGATGGCAAACCAACAATGCCCATCCTCCATGTCTTTGATACTCGAAGCGCGTCAGCCACCCAGGAGCTGGCGCAGCACCTCGATCCTGCTGCAATCCATCGCCGGACCGGTTGCGTTCTTCATCCCAGTTATTGGCCGGCAAAGCTCGTCTGGCTTTCGCAAGCGCGTAGTGCTGAGTTTACGGCAACCCATGCGTGGCTTTCGTTCGGCGAGTATCTCTTCCTGAAGCTTTTCGGCAATCCCGTCACGTCCACATCCATGCTTTCCGGTTCTGGCCTTTGGGATCAGAATCTCAATCGGTATGACGAGGAGATGTTGGACGTTCTCCCGATTGAGCGCAGCCAACTCGCCACAGCCCAGCAGACGGACGCTCCGCAATCAAAGCTTCTTCCCGAGTACAAGCGGCGATGGCCTCTGTTCGACGGAGTCCCCTGGTTCCCCGCTCTCGGCGATGGCGCTTGCGATAACATCGGCAGCGGCTGTGTGACACCGGATCGTTTTGCATTGATGGTGGGAACCAGCGGCGCCATGCGTGCAGTGGTGGAAGCGCCCCGGATCGAGATTCCACCTGGATTGTGGTGTTACCGCGTGGATCCGGAACGATTCGTTGTGGGAGGTTCGCTTTCGAACGGCGGCGATGTCTTCGCCTGGTTGAAAAGCACCTTGATTCTTCCAGAACCGGAACAACTAGAGGCCCAGTTGGCGCAAATGGAACCGGGATCTCACAACTTGACCGTTTTGCCGCTGTTCGCCGGCGAGCGCTCGCCGAAATGGCGATCCGGGGCGCGTGCGGCCATCACCGGCTTGGCTCTTCACACCAGCCCAGTCGAGATGGTCCGGGCCTCCCTCGAATCGGTTGCGATCACGTTCCGGCAGATCTACGATATTCTGAATGCGCAGCTCGGTCACGCCAGCGAGATCGTGGCCTCTGGCGGGGCGCTTCTGCATTCTCCCGCATGGACGCAAATGATGGCCGACGCACTTGGCCGCCCCGTGGTCATGTGCCTCGAACAGGAAGCTTCCAGCCGTGGCGCCACGCTGTTGGCGCTTGAACGCCTGGGCGTGATCTCGCATGTGAAAGAACTTCCCGCCGAAACAGGCCGGACATTCCTGCCTTCCGATGCGCATTACGCGATTTACAACAGGCTGCTCGCATCGCAGGAATGCCTGTACCACAAACTCCTGGAGGAGATCTAACATTGAACGCAACGGAATTGGCGGCAAACATCAAGCTGCTGTTGATGGATGTGGACGGCGTGCTGACAGATGGCCGTTTATATAACGTGCCGGACTCGGCAGGCAAGATGGTGGAGACGAAAGGCTTTGATTCGCAGGACGGCATCGCACTACAATGGCTCTCCTGGAACAACATCAAGACCGGCTTGATCAGTGGGCGGGTTTCGCCAGCCACCGATGAGCGTGCGCGCCAGTGCAAGTTCGCTTATGTTTACCAGGGCCATATCGAAAAGATCCCGATCCTGGACGAGATCCTTGCCGATTCCAAAATCGATAAGCAACAGGTGGCGTATATCGGTGACGATCTCACTGATATCGTTGTGATGCGCCGCGTAGGTTTGGCGATCGCCACTGCGAACGCGCGCGCGGAAGTGAAGCAGGCCGCCCATATGGTGACCACACAACCCGGCGGGTCGGGCGCGGTTCGCGAAGTGGTGGAGATGATTTTGAAAGCGCAGGGGCTGTGGGATGCGCTATTGAAGAAATACGAGGCGATCTGAACTATGGCGGACAAAATCGGGATTGCCATTCATACTCAATCCGGGCCCGGTGTACTGCACCAGCTCACGGGCGTGATGGCGCAGCACCAGTGCGATATTGCATCGGTTGAGATTCTGGAAAGCCGCTCACCGGAATCCCGCATCTACTTTGAAATAGAACTGCCGGGAGAACCATCTACACTCGTGGCGGATCTTGAGGCTCTCCCGGCTGTTCTAAAGGTCGCTGTTGTGAAGAGCCTCGGAAAAATTTACGGCAAACGCATCATCATCATCGGCGGCGGCGCGCAAGTGGGACAAGTGGCAATCGGAGCGATTTCTGAGGCGGACCGGCACAACATTCGCGGCGAACATATCTCCGTGGACACCATTCCGCTTGTTGGTGAGCAGCCACTTGCCGACGCAGTTCGGGCAGTACCGAACCTGCCTCGTGCCCGGGCTCTGGTGTTGGCAGGGTCGTTGATGGGCGGCGATATTGAAGACGCCGTTCGCGAGGTGCGCGCTCAAGGTTTGCTAGTCATCAGTTTGAACATGGCCGGCAGCGTCCCCGAGGCCGCCGACCTCGTCGTCACCGACCCGGTGCAGGCGGGTGTAATGGCCGTGATGGCGGTGGCCGATACTGCGAAGTTCAATGTGCAGAGATTGACCCGCCGCATTTTCTGACGTGCGCGTGATCCAAGCGGAACGCGGCAGGACGTCAGATGGACGCGGAGCCTGTGCCTCCAGTGGCGGCGTAATCCGGTTTCTCTACGCGGATTCCACACCCAGCCCAATGCGCCGATGAAGCGGGCAAGACCCCAATTTAGTCGACTTTCAGCCCATACTCACGCAGAAGTTCCGTCTTCAGGGAGTTGCCGTAGACGCGAACCCAGTATTGGCCTGCCGGTAAAGGCTCTGCGATAGACACCGCCAACTTCGACGATTTGGCTTCGTTTGTGAGATTGTGAAGGACCTGTCCGTTCGAATCCACCACCTCGATTGTGTAGAGCGAAGACGCGGGCAAATCACTCACATCCAATTGCAAATCGATAGGCGCATTCGTCTTTGCGTGTGAAGCACTGGTATCGGCCCCTCTGACAGCGCTGAGTTCAATACGCTGCGGATTTCGCGAGCCGATCGGGACGAGGTAGGGCACCACGCCGAACATCAAAACGACGGCGGCGAAAGCGGAAGCAGCGGTCCATGTGACGCCCCGATGCAGGGTGACCAAATCGCGAACGCGATCCCAGGCCGATGGCGGACTATCTTCCAGCCGTTTCGAAGCGCTACGAAACGCTTGGATAAATACATGCGTCTGCTCCACCTGATCCTGGCATTGCACACAGATCAGGAGGTGTTCCTCTACGATTTCAAGTTCCGGTTCCGGTAGCTTGCCCGCAGCATAGTTCTCTATAATCTCTTCAGCAAGATGAGTCATCTATTAAGCCCTCCAGGATCAGTCCTCCAGGACTTCTGCACCGCGAGTACCAGAGTCGTATGCATTCAGATAATTAAGTGGAGCGTACTGGCAATTGTTCTCAGAAAAATCGAGGCCACCGACTTTTTTTGTAATTTCCGCCTGCCGAGTTCCCCAAAACGGGCCTTCGCGCGCGATTTCAGCAATCTGAACTGGGTTTCAGTAAGGTCCATATCGGCGCAGATCTGTTCCTGAGTCTGCTCATGAAGATAGAAACGGGTGAGGACCTCCCGGTCGCGGCCCGACATGCTGCGCAATACCTGAATCATAAGATCTTCATGTTGTTGCCCAATCGCCTTCTCTTCCGGATTGCGTTTAACGTCTACTACCACCACTCCGGCTTCAATGTCGGTCTGTTCCCGTCTCATTTGGACTGCATCGTCAATATAGGCGGCAACCTGCCGGCGCACAATGGTACGGACGAATCCCATCAGGCGCTCTGGTTCGCGCAAATCGCCCCGCTGAATCGCGTTCACCACGATCAAGAACGTATCATGAACCTTATCGTCCAACTCTTGCGGCCCTAACTGACGGCACAGATAATAGCGAATTCCCCTCGATAACAGAGTGTACAACTCTGTCATCGCCCCCTGGTCGCCACCTTTGATTCTATTGACGAGAGAGATCCAGTTCACCTCCCCATCGGCGTCTTTGCGTTCTGTACGTTCGCCGGGCACAGGCGCGGACGCCTGCTGGTTAGTAGGAGACTCGTGGTCCATTCCGTCCGTATCTTGCGCCATGTTCGGGCCAACAGTCAACATTCAATTAGATCAATCCTTTCCGGCCACGAAGAAAGCAGCCCAGAATTTGGGCTGGGCTCGCCACGTTCCCGATCGCAACATCTCTATTTGCGCAGTTCGTAAAGCATTGGCCGCGGCCGCCGAGGTGAATCCGCGCTTGACTGGGCGAAAGGAATCGTAAAACGATACAAACAGTGCCCCGCTGTCGTCCGGGGTAGGCCACTGACTGGCGATTACCGCGCGTGCTCCGGCCAATAGCCAGGCCCGGGTAAGACCGAAAAGCCCCGCACCGGGCAGCGCTTTGCCAACACCCGAACTGCATCCGCTGAGCACCACCAAACCCAGGGGATCCCGCCAACTGGAAATTTCGCTGGCGGTGAGGAAATCGGCTTGGCCGGAAGCATCTAAGCCGATGGCTATCATGGCTTGTTCTTGGTGATCCACCAATTGAGCCGGGTTCAGGTCTGCCGTTTGGACCACGTGTGTAGCGAAGTGCGCTACAGCCGGACCGGCCCGAAGATGTTCCTCGATTTGGGTTCGTTTTGACATTTCCCCTTGCAAGAGAACCGGTTTCAGGGGTGACCGCCAGGCGCCCGAGGAAGCCTGGAGTTCGCGGCCACTCCCGGCTAGCCGCGAAAGTTCTGCCGCTGGGCCATTTGGGTTTGTTTGTGCAAAAGCGAAGCTGGCTTTGAGTTTCCGCCAAATGGATGGCTTTTTCGGTTGAGCTCTCCAGCGCGAATCCGCTGTGTTGTAAATGGGATCCCCTATACCCAAGAATGGACCGGTAAGCAACTCCGGTTCCGCCATCGCCAGCATGGCCGCCGCTGGAAGAATACGTAAAGAATTGCGTTCGATCAAATACCTTGTTGGGCCGCCCGCGGGCGAGGTGATCAGCGCGCCGAAGGGAAGTTGGAAAAGCGTGTCGTCGAGCACCAAAATCCAATTTAACTTGTTGATAATACTGGGGGAGAGGTCGCCGAATAGGCCGGTATAGAGACGATTGCCCTGGCCGGAATCCGGCATTCCGGTTCGCACTTGGTCTTGAAAAGCGCGCACGCTTTTCGAGATGTCGTTGCGTGCCGGAAGAGTATGGATCTCGAACCCCTCTCGTGTAACTGCCCAGACGTAAGATTCTTTTTCTCCTAAGTGGAAACTGATGAGAGCTTCCCGATTGGCGATAAGCCGTTGAAAAGGTGTTAGTGAATTAACTGACCGATTGTTCTCATTTATCCTATGAGAATAAGTACTAGTGGCGCTTCGATTAGCCGATTGCAGCCTGGATTCGACCTCGGCGAGCTTTAAGCGGAGGCTTTGCACTGTTTCTCGTGCGTTTATTGTCCTATTACGAAACAGAACGATTTCCGCCCGCCGGAGATCGGCCAGAATTTGCCAGTACTCCGGCGGAAATCTCCTAACCGAATTAAGACGTTCCTGAAAGCTGACGGCCCGGTTCTCTTCAGCAGCCTGGAACATTTTGTAAGCGAGCGCCTGGCTGTGATTCTCGCGGTACAACCTCATTCCGGTCTCGATGTAGGCGGAGTAAATCCTTTCAAGTTTTACGTCCGCGCCGGTGCGGGATGAATCGGTGGAAACTACATCCAGCCGCCACCGGCGGGCGAGATCGAGGGTGGTTTCAAAATCGTCCATAGCGCCGGAGAGGTCATTTAATGCAGCGCGGGCTTGGGCACGATAAAAATAAAGGAAGAACGCCGGAAAAGCCACGGGCGACCGCTTCGCAATGGCCATAGCGTTCCCGAGGAGAACGATAGCGGAAGCCGGATCTCCTTGGGCAACCCGTAGCATCCCCAGATCGCGATAAGAGTCGGCCAACCCCGATGTGCCGGTCAGTTTCCGGTCGTAAAATGCACGAGTGTATGCCTGATCCGCGGAAGGCAACTCGCCTCGCATCAGGTAGTGAAAACCTAATTCGCTCCAAGCTTGCGTGGAGGATCTGCGATCATTTTGCCAGTCAGCCACGCGGATTGCTTCGGTGAAATACGCCAGCGCCAGGGCAAAATTGCCCTGTTTGCTCTGGGCGTTAGCCATGTTAATAAGAAAATGAGGCGGAATCCGCTCGCGGGAGCCGGCGGGCATGCTGCGAATTGCTTCCTGCATGGAGCCAAATGCAGCGGCAGTATCGCCCATACTGATATAGGCTACATATAGGTTGGCCGAAATGAGACTTGCCATGGCCCAGTCGGATTCGGAAGCGGCCAATCCGCGAGCTTCCAAGTACTCATTAACCGCAGTCCTGTAATCGGTTGTAAAGAGGTGGCAATTTCCAAGACCGTGCAGGAACCTCGCCTTGGCCAGCGCATCGCCGCGCACTGTGGCAAGCTGCAATCCTTTCTCATAAAACAGAGCTGCGTTGAGGAAATCTCCTGCTATGACCCGCTCGGCGGCCAAGTCTTTCAACACTTGCAGATCCCTTGGAAGGGATTTCCGGGATCTCAACTGTGGTTCCGGCTTTCCAATACTGCCCACGGTCGCAACCGATAAGGTCAACAATAAAGCGAGATATGCGATCGTGCTGCGCGACACTTTAGCCTCTTGAACGAGATGCTGGCGTTCTGGGAGTATTCACGACGTAAATACTCCTAGAAGCATACCAGATGAATATCTCGTGAGATTTCCTCATTTAGAATATTGGATCAAGTGCGCCTGTGAACGCACGTGGTCTTTACGGCCACATTAAACCACAGGTCTGAATTAGGATCAGAAGCCGAAGAACCAGAAATCTGGTGGCATCGTCGGATACGGGGTTTCCATAGCACTCTCCTCGGCCGAATTTGGATAAATTCGATTCGGCTGGTTCGAGATTAGTTGGCCAGGAAGTCAGGTGCGTGGGGCTTTCCCGCTAAATTACTGTAGACATTGAGACGATTTTTGAAAATAGTTGTGACTGATATCCGCCGGGCTGCAGGAACGTAACTGCACAAAGCAAGAGGATCAGTGATTTTAATGCGTAGTATTTCAATCCAGGCGGGCGTACGGGGTGCGGCTGCCCTGCTCGACAGGCCGCCTGGGCCTGCTTGAGTTCAATCCGCGGGCCTCAATATGACCGTCTCAACAGCACTTCGCTCTGGAGTACTTGCCCCCAAACCGGCCATCGCAAAACTTCCGCCACTCCTCGCCCGAATGAACCCGGCCATGTGCCGCCAAATGCCGCGCATACGCACTCTCATCCGACAATTCCCGCAGCAACCCCACCACCAGCGCCCAGACCCGCTTCATAATTCCTCCGTCCGCAGCCGCGTCAAAACGAATGGTGACTCAGCCACCTTCTTGCTCCGGGTTCCGCGCAAAATCCCGGCCCAAACCCGGACGGAATCGATCAACACGGTAGCCACCAGTACCATAAACAGCCCCGTCACCACCGCATCCAGCCGCGCATTGAAAATCTGCGTCCGCAAGGCGCCGGCATTCGCAGCCCCGGCTTCCAAAGCCCTCTGCAAAACACCGGATTGCGCTAGAAACCCAATCCTAGGCGAATCGGAGAACAACTTCTCATACCCGGCCGAGAACGTCACAACCACCAGCCAGGCCAGCGGTCCGCAAGTCATCCACATAAACCGCGCTCCATGCATCTTGATCAAGATCGTAGTCGCGACGCATAGCGCGATGGCGGCCAGCAATTGATTCGCGATCCCAAACAACGGCCACAGCGAATTGATCCCGCCCAGCGGGTCCAGAACGCCCTGGTACAGAAAATATCCCCATGCCGCCACGATGCACACGCTGGTTGCAATCACCCCGGGCATCCAACTGGTCCTGCCCAGCGGTTTATATACCTGCCCCAGCAGGTCCTGCAGCATGAACCGCCCCACGCGTGTTCCCGCGTCGATGATGGTCAAAATAAACAGCGCCTCGAACATGATCGCGAAGTGATACCAGAATCCAAGAATCGCCCTGCCTCCGCCGCCTCTCGAAAAGATATGCGCCATGCCCAACGCCAGCGAAGGCGCGCCTCCAGTTCGATAGAACAGACTCTTCTCGCCCACGTCCGATGCAAGCGAACTCATCTGCGCGGTTGTCACCGGGTAGCCCCAGCCGCTCACCGTCGCCACCGCCGCCTCGGGCGTGGTCCCCACAATGCCGGCCGGCGAATTCACGGAAAAGAACACGCCCGGCTGCAGCGAGCACGCCGCAATCAGCGCCATAATTGCCACAAAGCCCTCCAGCAGCATCGATCCATAGCCGACGGGCCACGCATGCCCCTCCCGTGCGATCATCTTCGGCGTAGTGCCCGACGAAATCAGCGCATGAAATCCGGAGATAGCTCCGCACGCAATCGTGATGAAGCAAAACGGAAAGATCTTGCCCGCAAAGATCGGCCCCGTCCCATCCACAAAGCGCGTGAACGCCGGCAGTTCCAGTTGTGGCCGCACCGCCACAATCCCGAGCGCCAGCATCAACACCACGCCCAGTTTCACGAACGTGCTCAGGTAGTCGCGCGGAGCCAGCAGCAGCCATACCGGCAGCGCGCTCGCCAGAAAACCGTAGAGGATCACAGCCATCGCCAGCGTGATACCCGAAAGCGTGAACATCGGAGCCAGCCCCGGCGACTGCGATACCCACTGCCCGCCGAAAATGCTCATCAGCACCAGGCCAAATCCCATCGCCGAACACTCCAGCACCTTGCCCGGCCGCCAGTAGCGCAGATACAGGCCCATGAACACAGCGATGGGCATGCTGGCCGCGATGGTGAACGTGCCCCAGGGACTATCTTTCAGCGCATTCACCACCACTAGCGCAACCACCGCCAGCAGGATGATCATAATCAGCAGAACGGTCAGCAGCGCCGTGAACCCGCCCACTTTTCCGATCTCTTCCCGCGCCATCGCTCCCAGCGATTTTCCATCTCTCCGCATGGAGCAGAACAGGATTACGAAATCCTGCACTGCGCCGCCCAGCACGCAGCCCAGGATGATCCACAGTGTGCCCGGCAGATAGCCGAACTGCGCCGCGAGGGTAGGCCCCACCAGCGGTCCCGGCCCCGCGATTGCGGCGAAGTGATGCCCGAACAGAATCCACTTATTGGTTGGTTCGAAATCGTGCCCGTTGCGCAGCCGCTCGGCCGGAGTCGCCCGCTTGTTGTCCAGCGCCATCACCTTGGCCGCGATGAAGCCGCCATAGAACCGGTATCCCACCGAATACGTGCAGGCCGCCGCCACCAGCAGCCACAGACTGTTGATCGGCTCGCCGCGTTCGGTTGCAATGAAACCAAGGCACACCGCGGCCGCCGCAGCCATTGCAAACCAGAAAAAACGCCAGAAAATCCTCATCGAACTGCATTTTATCAGCAGGGCTTCGCTATGATGGTGGCAGGAGAACGAATGAACTCAATGCTGGTCCCGATGGTGGTTGAGCAAACATCCCGCGGTGAACGCGCTTACGATATTTACTCTAGGCTGTTGAGAGAAAACATTATCTTCCTTGGGACGCCGATCGACGACAATATCGCGAATCTGATCATCGCGCAGATGTTGTTCCTGGCTGCTGAAGACCCGGAAAAGGATATCTCTCTTTACATCAACTCTCCTGGCGGATCGATCACCGCCGGCCTCGCCATCCTCGACACGATGCGCCTGGTGGAGCCCGACATCGTTACTTATTGCATCGGCCAGGCCGCATCCATGGCCGCGGTGCTGCTCGCGGCCGGGACTAAGGGAAAGCGTTACAGCCTTCCGCACTCCCGCATCCTGATTCATCAGCCCTCCATGAGCGGACTCGCTGGACAGGCTGCCGATATCGATATTTATGCCCGCGAGATTCTGCGCATGAGGGAGACTCTCAACGATATCCTTGCGAATTGTTGTGGTCAGCCGGTGGAGAAGGTAGCGCGCGACGTCGATCGCGATTACATCATGGAGCCCAACCAGGCCCTGGAGTACGGCATGATCGACAGCATCATCACCAGCCGCGCACTCAGCCCCATAGCAAAGGTCTAGTGTGGCGTCCGGCGGGACGTTCTTACCTCTCGCGGCGCTGCGGCGGCTGCTCGGACGGAACCGAAAGGATTAAAGCCTATGGCAACGATCACGATTGATATTCCCGAACAGCAAGTGGCCGCGCTGACCGCCAAAGCGAAAGCACAAGGGCTGACGATCGAAGACTGGTTCCGCCAAGTGGCCGCGAAAGAAGCGCCAGTAACGTCCGTCGCTCAACTGCAAAGACCGACCCGGAGGAGTGGATACGGCACTTTGACAACTTCGTCGCCAGCCTTAACCCGAAGACCCCGGTGCTTTCTGACGAGGCAATGAGCCGCGAGAGCATCTACCCGGACCGGAGCTAGCGTGCTGGTCGATAGCAACACGTCTCTTCGCATCTTGCAGCCTGGACACCCGCAACACCAAACCGCGTTGGATGCCGTTCGCACTCTGGCTCGACGGGGGGAGGCGCTTTGCGTCTTTCCGCAGAATTTGGTCGAAGTTTGGGCCGTGGCAACCCGTCCGGTTATTGCCAATAACGGCCTTGGCATGAGCACCGGGGAAGCGGCCCACGCTCTCGGGCAACTGAAAGACTTGTTCACGGTTCTTGCAGAGCGGGAGCAAACTTATGATATTTTGGGAATCCCTGGTGGTACAGCAGCGGGTTTCCCGGGATAGCGCGTAAAATCGCCGGTGTTGAACGTGAGAATTGAATTCTGGCCCAGGAAATCAGCAACAGCAAGGCCAAAGTTTTCGCGGATGAAGGCCCCCTTTCAAACCTTGTCCGTAATCAACCGCAGCGCCATCATCGCCAGTGCGCCCACAGCCGCTGCCGCCGGTATCGTCAGTACCCAGGCCCAGATGATCGTAGTCGCCAGCCCCCACCGCACGGCCTTCAACCGCTGAATGGACCCGACCCCGACAATCGCTCCCGCGATCACGTGGGTAGTCGAAACCGGCGTTCCCGTGTAAGTGGAGAACAGGATCGAAATGGCGGCGGCCGTCTCGGCGCAGAACCCGCCCCTTGGCTTCAGCCGTGTGAGCCTTCCACCCATTGTCCGGATGATCCGCCACCCGCCGCTGAGTGTCCCCAGCGCGATCGCCGCGTAAGACGCGATGATCACCCAAGCCGGGATATTGAACGCTGTGAGATATCCTGCCGACACCAGCAAACCGGTGATAATGCCCATTGTCTTCTGCGCATCGTTGGACCCATGCGCAAGGCTGAACACCGCCGCCGACGCCAGTTGTGCCTTTCGAAAATACCGGTCCATCTTTACCGGCGTGTATCCACGGAACAGCCAGTAGATCCCAACCATCAACAGATACGCGAGCAGGAAACCCAGCAGCGGGGCGAACACGATATAAGCGAGTGTCTCCGGCCAGCCTTTCCATCCGTCAATGACAATGGCGTCAAAGCTGTGATGGAATCCGCGGACCATCCCAACCTTCGCCATCGCCGCCCCGGCATATCCACCCAGCAACGCATGAGAAGAACTCGTCGGCAACCCGAGCCACCACGTGATCAGATCCCAGACGATTGCCCCAATCAGCCCGCCCAGAATCACATACGGGGTGACGATCTTGAGATCGATCATTCCGCTGCCGACGGTCTTCGCCACGCCGGTCCCGAACACAAAGGCGGCCGCGAAGTTGAAGAAGGCAGCCCAAACCACCGCCTGCCCCGGCGTCAGTACACGCGTCGCCACAATGGTGGCCACGGAATTGGCCGCATCGTGAAACCCGTTGATGTAATCGAAAACAAGCGCGACCAGGATGATCGCCGCTACTAAGATGAAGGTCGCGTCCATGCGGAATTAGCTGTTTTTTACAACAACGTTCTGCAGGGCGTCGGCGACATCTTCACAATAATCCGTGGTCTGCTCCAGAAGCTCGTAGATCTCCTTCAGCTTCATGATCTGGATGGGATCTTTCTCGTTCTCGAACAAATCCTGCACCGCCCTCCGCACCAGATTGTCCACGGCGTCTTCCAACCGGTTGATCTCGATGCAGTGCTCGATCAGCTTCTGATTCTTGTTCAAGGCTTCAAAAGCGGCTTCCAGCGCTTTAGCGCAGGCCAGAATGTGATAACAGACTTCCACGACGCGCTGCGGAATCGGGTCCACGTGGTATGCCACCATCCGATGCGCCGCGTCTTCGATTCCATCCAGCACATCGTCCAGATGCGAAGAGAGTGAGTGCAGGTCTTCGGGGTCCAGCGGCGTGATGAACGTCTGATTCAGGCGGGTGTAGATCTCATGAATAATGTCATCGCCCTTTTGTTCCAGAACCTTGATCCGTAGAGCCGCGTGGTTCAGTTCTGAATTACCAGCTTTGGCGCCAGCCAGCAGCAAGGCGGCCGCTTCCGAGATCAGCTTGACCTGATTCAGAAAAAAGTCGTAAAACTTCTCTTCCTTGGGCAACAGATTCATAGGGTATTGAGTCTTATCAAAGCACAATTTGCAGCAATTCGTTGCCCGCTTCCGCTTCCTCGCCGGCATCCAGATTCAGGTAACGGGTGTCCAGCAGCCGCTGGGGTTGAATGTTTCCCAGCGCGGACAGAATGCTGTCTTTCAAATTCGGGTGCTCTTGTTCGAGATCGTCGAAAATATCCCGCAGGGAGCGTCGAACCGTGCCGGTCTTTTGCGAACACCCGCATGGAATCACCGGGGCGCCAAGCGACTGCGCGTATTGCGCCGTGATCTTTTCATTCACGAACACCAGGGGCCGGATCAGACGGAAATCCTTCTTGCGGGAATAGGTTACCGCCGGTAAAGCGCTGATGCGGCCCGTAAACATTGCATTCCGAAGGAAGGATTCACAGAAGTCGTCCGCCGTATGGCCAAATGCGATGACATTTGCGCCAAGGCCGCGTGCAATCTCATATACCGCCCGACGCCGGAACCGGCTGCACATGTCGCATCCATGGTCCGGGATCTCATCGATCAGCCGTAACGACGGGCCATCCGTCTTGTAGGTCCAATCGATTCCCCGGCTTTTCAGGTACTCCCCAAACGGAGCAATCGGACTCAGAAACTTGCCCTGCTCCACCGTAAACGCACAGACAGAGAAGTGGATGGGCGCGCGCTTCTGCAGCAAAATCAATGCTTCCAACAGAGTAACCGAATCTTTTCCGCCAGACAGCCCAACGGCGACGCGGTCCCCATCGCGAATCATCTTAAAGCGCGTGACGGCCTCGCCTACTTTGTGCAGCAGTGTCTTTTCCAGGTCCAAGAATCTATTATACGAGGCTGCTACACCACGTCCGCAAAGCTCTTGCGCAGCTTGTAAAACCACGCATGACCCAGGATGCAAACCGTGGCTGACACCAGCCACAGTTTCCACATGGAGTGAAATTCCGGCGCTGTGCCTTCGAGAAATATCGCCCGGTAACCGCGGACCAGTGTGTAGATCGGGTTCTTGGTCAGGATTATTGCGGCGCCGGCGGGCAATTGGGTTTCGGGGTAGCAGATGGGTGTTACAAAGAACAGGAGGGTGAGCAGGAAGCCGATGATTTGCCCCAAGTCCCGCATGTAGACGCCGAGCGCCGATAGAAACCAACTTACCCCCAACGTTAGCAGCAGTTGCGGAATCAAGAGCACCGGAAGCCAGAGTACGGTTGCATGGACGGAGCCTCTGGATAAAAGCAACGCGATCAGGAACACAGCCAACGTGAACACGCCCGTAACCAGGCCGGCGAAAACTTGATTTACAGGAAGTGTTTCGAGTGGAAACACCAGCTTTTTCACGAAATTCCGATGCTCCAGAATCACGTAGGGCGCTCGCCCAACCGCTTCGGCGAACGGCAGCCAGGGCAACATTCCAGCCAGAAAGTACAGCGCGAATCCCGTGCGGCTGGTGTCCTGGCCGAACCTTGATTTCAGCACCACGCCGAACACAAAGAAGTACGTGGCCATCAATAGCAGGGGGTTCAACACCGTCCACAACACATCGCCGAAACTGCCACGGTAGCGGGCCATGATGTCTCGCCGCACCATGGACCGGATAAGGCTGCGGTTCTGCCAGATACTCAGCCAGGGGTACGTGAACGCCTTCCCAATGGCGCGCCGTAAGTTACGCCTTCGTAGCGAACGTAGATTTGTGGCCGCTGTTTCGAGCAGCCGTGCTTTCCCGCCTTCAACCCAGGCGTCCACTAGAAGAAACGCCGCACCCTTCTGATAAAACCATCCTGAGCCAGCATGAATCGGAGAGATATAGACGTGATAATGCCCGCGCTCCGGCGGCAGCGTCAGCATCATTTGCACGTCTTCCGCCCCGGCCGGGGCCACATCCTTTTTGAAGGATAGCCAGTCCCCCTCCGCGATGAAAGTGCTCGTTTCGGGGTCGAAGATCTGCCAGCCTAGTGAATATCCTTCATCACGCCGCCACGTTTGATTGGAGTTGTTTACGATGCGGAATTTGATCACGATGGAGCGCGCCTCTTCATCGAGGTGAAACTGGGGTGCCTGGTAGGCGACGCTCAATGATTTAGTCCTTTCCGCAATACAGCCACTTTGGAAATCGTTCGCGTACCGGCCCTTCCTTCACGCCAACGGCGTAGATTCCATCGCCCCGCAACCCGGTTGGACACTCGCATTTTTCAAGTATGGCTTGAACCCAATGTTGCTCCGGCTTGGGCTGATCGAGAAACTCGCCGGTTTCAAGCAATGTAACTCTGAACCCGGCATCGGACAGTAGCTGAACCACTTCGCGGGGTGCATATTCGCGATTGTGCCTGGCTTCCACTTCTTCCCCAATTTCAGTTGGCCGGATGTAGGCGGGGAAAAACCCTGGATGATATCCGAGCAGCACCGCCGACATGGCGCGCAATGAAACGATGTTCGGGGTTGTCAACACCAGATGGCCACCCGGCCGCAAAATGCGATTGATCTCAGCCATCATGTGCATCGGATCGCCAGGTAGATGTTCGAGCAACTCGCAACACAGTACGGTTGCGAAATGTTCATCGGGGTAGGGGAATCGATCTTTTTCAGCGTCGAACAGGTCCAGATCGCACTCGAAACGATCGGCGGCCGCCGAGAGGATGGATCGATGATCCACCTCGCCCGCAGGCCCGTAGTAGCAGCCGCGAACCTCGCCATAGCCCAGCTTTATTTTCAAGGCAGGAGTGATCTGCAAATACGCTCCCATCTCCAGAATCCGGTCATTCGGGCCACCAACGGGGGTTATCTCCAAAGTCCTGGCAAGCCGCGTGATGTGCGTCTTCACGTATTCCCGCGCACCCGCATCGGCAGCCCACCCGAGTACGTAATCAGGCTCCACGGGTGAAACCTGCATCTGTCCGGCCGCCGGTTCCGGCGTTGCCGCGCTGGCGGGCTCGGGATGCCATTCGACGCCGTCTATGAGCGATTTCAGGAAACTCACGTAACGCTGTGCCACCAAATTCCAATTACATTCCTCACTCACCCAACGGCGTGCGCGATCGCCAAGCGCTTTGCGCAAGTCCGGGCGAGACACCAACAGATTGAGATATTCGAAGAGCGTATCCTCTTCGGCTGCGCCTACCGGAACCTTCAGGAGAATTTCATCCGGATATTCCGCAAAGGAGCCGATATCGGAGACCACGACTGCCTTGCCCAGTCCAAGCGACCGCAACAGCGTACCGGAACTCTCACCAACCGTTGGGAATCGAAGATTCAAAATGATGTCGCAGGCAGCCAGGTATCCGACGAAGTCTTCAATCGGTGTGAATCCGATCACGCGCACGCTGGCCCCCAGCCCGAGCGAGTGAATCAGCTCTTGCAAATGGAATTCCGGATGTGGCTCCCCCACCAAAATCATCTTTATGTTTGACTGCAGCTTTAACAAACGGCGGAACGCCCGTAAGGATTCCGCGATCCGTTTGTATGGTTTCAGAAACCCGAAGGTCCCGATCAGAGGCGCCGCGGGATCGATGCCGAGACGCTGCCGGTACACTAGGCCGTCGGTTTCCGGAATCCATGCTCCATGTGGGATCACGGCGACTGGGCCGTCGAAGCCCGCCGCGCGCACACCCTGTTCCACACAATGACTATGCACGACGACGCCGCGCGATTTGCCGAGAATCCGCCGCAGCATTGGAACACCTTCATAATCGGGGCCACGCTCCAGCGTGCGGACGTGCTTCAACGCATATTCCAGCGCCGTTGCACCGCCGTCAAATTCCACCTCATGAAGGTAGCCGTCCCAATCGCCCTGCCGGATTGTCATGTCAGCCAGCAGGTGATGGAGGTTTGCCTCATGCAGGACGACAACACCAGGAGTTTCCAGAGCCTGTTGGTATACGAACGAGTGATGTGGATTATTGCCTGCCTGGTAGACCACGGCGTCAAACTGCGGAGAATCGAACCTGGCCGGTTTTTCGGTGAAGACCGTGACGTCAGCTAGATTTCGTAGTGAATCGAGGAGCGCGGAGGAATAGTCCGCGATGCCGCTCTTGACCGGCGGCATCGGGGAAAAAAAGGCCAGCCGCATCGTTAGCGGACAATCTCCATGCTGAACTTACCCATCGCCAGGGGAATGCGCACTAACACGGGTGTGCGGCTGGCGTCACGGGCGAAAAAGATTTCGGCGGTGATTTCGGAAGCAGGCCCTTTGATCGTCGCCAGGAGGCGGTCGGTTTCCATTTGCGCGTCGGCCACGCGAATGGTTTGTGTGCCCATGTACTGCACGCGTACGTCGTAGGCCGCTCCGTAGTAGACCTTTTGCGCAACGGGTAACCGGCCTTGCGCCAGTTCACGGCGAAGGAAGAATATGTAGCTGAGAGCATCTTTCGCGCAAGCCGGAATGGATAGTTCCGTCTTACCGCCGCCATTGAGAGTCGTCCGGGTGGCGATCATTTTTTGCGGCTCGAAGATAGTCTTTTCTTTCGAATTCTTTTTGCCCCGGATGGTGTCTTTCTCAAGATCCATTGAGCAATAACCGGCTGTCGCGGTGGACCTGACGCTCTCCTGAACAGGGAACCCTGGAATGCCCGCTTCCATGTTCAAGGTGAAAGCCACCGTTTCGCCCTCCACCGATTTCGTCCGGGTGGAAGACAGTTGCCCTTCACCCAAGCTCAGTCCACTTGGCCAGTTGATGGTGTAGCGCAACGTTTCGGTTTGGATGATTTTTTTATCTTCGCCGGTGGCAGCCCGCAATTCGGCGGTCATGGCAGGTTGCGCGTGTAAGCTTGCGGTCACCGAGAGAACGGCGAGGATAAGGGCCAGATACTTCATGGTCTTACGATAGAGATTGGTTTGGCGCTTTGCGGGACGGAGGACCTCCTCTTGCCGGCAATTTCGTAATAAATGTCGAGTGTTCTGCGTGCTGTACGTTCCCATGTGAATAATGACGCGCGATGATGGCCTAATCGCTCCATTCTCCCACGGAGTTCAGAATCAAGGATGATGTCGCGAATGGCGCGGGTCATTTGTTCCGTGGATTCCGGATCGAAGAGTATCGCTGCCGCATTGGCGACCTCAGGCATAGCCGAACTGTTCGAACAGGCCACCGCTCGTCCACATGCCATCGCTTCCAGGATAGGCAGCCCGAAGCCTTCATATAGCGATGGGAACACAAACAACTCGCATGCGTTATAGAGCTGGACCAGTTCGGTATCTGTCACGAACTCGGTGAAGTGAATCCGGTTTGCGACACCGGACGCCCTGGCCGCCTTCATCACGTGATCCGAATACCAGGTTTTTTGCCCTACGATGACCAACTGATGGAGCAGGTTTGGATGCGATTTAATGAGAGCTTCAAAGGCACGAATCAATCCGATCTGATTTTTACGCGGCTGGAGGTCGCCTACGGTCAATAGAAACGGCGTCCCGATACCAAACCGCGACTGAACTCTGCTAAGGGCGAGATCACGGGAGATGGGGTGGAATGCCGACGAGACCGCAATGGGAACCGCGGCGATTTTCGAATCGTCGAGTCCATATGCTTTCGCGATGGCGCGCCGGGAGAACTCGCTGGGTGTGATTACTCTCACGGCCGACCGGATGGTTCGGTCGACCGTAATGCGCAGTTGGACGGTGCGCATCCAAGGAAAGTACTCGGGATGTTCCAGGAAGCTGATGTCGTGAACACTCACCACAACAGGAACAGGGCATCTAAGTGGCGCAGTGTATTGGACATGCACAAGATCTGGCCGGTCGCTCCGCAACTGCCGAGGTAAATCGAATCCGAGCCGGATAAAGGAATTGCGGGACACCCGGCGCTGCAGGAAACGCACGGGTACGCCCGCTGCCGCGTCGCGTTCGCTTGCGGAGAGGTAGGCAATAAATTCGGACGAATGGTCTAAGCCGGCAAACCCGCCCATCAGGTTGCGGATGTAAACCTCGTTCCCCGTTAAGTGCTGGCCAATGGCGTGAGCGTCAACAGAAAAGCGCATGCACCGTACCAGTATAGAGGGTAACCATCCCTCTTAACTGGTTTACATTACCCTCATTTGTCTGAACCCATGTAACCCGATGTGAGTTTCTAAGCGGATCCAAATCCAGATACGATGGAATCCTATGATTTTTCGCGGTGTGGACTATATGTTGCTGGATTCTCAGCTCAGCGAACAGGAATTGTTGGTTCGGCAAACGGCCCGCCGGTTCGTGGAAGAACGGTTAATACCGGTCATCCAGACCTGTTACCGCGAGGGAAAATTCCCAATGGAGAGCATCGGCGCAATGGGCGAACTCGGATTCTTTGGCGCCACGCTCGAAGGGTACGGCTGCGCGGGGATGAGCAACGTGGAGTACGGACTAATTATGCAGGAATTGGAGAGATGCGATTCCGGTATCCGCAGTTTCGCTTCCGTACAGGGTGCGCTGGCGATGTATCCTATCTACACCTTTGGATCTGAGCAGCAGAAAGAGCATTGGTTGCCCCGGCTGCAATCGGGGAAGGCGATCGGGTGCTTCGGCCTGACCGAACCCGGTTTCGGCTCAAATCCAGCGGGCATGCTGACGAAAGCAAAGAAGGATGGCAGCGATTGGATTATCAATGGCGAGAAGACTTGGATCACGAACGGATCGGTTGCTTCGGTGGCGGTGGTTTGGGCCCGGACGGAGGCTGGAATTCAGGGATTTCTGGTTGAAAAGGACACCCCTGGCTTTACGGCATCCGATATTCACGGAAAAATGTCAATGCGCGCATCTGTTACCTCCAGCCTATCGTTCACGGATTGCCGGGTGCCGGACTCCTGCGTGCTCCCGTTGGCGAAAGGCTTGAAAGCCCCGCTGGCCTGCCTGACACAGGCGCGTTTCGGAATCGGGTGGGGGACCATTGGAGCGGCCATGGACTGTTACGAAACGGCGCGGGAGTACACGGTGGTTCGCAAGCAATTCGACAACAAACCGATCGCGAGCCATCAGTTGGTGCAGGAGAAACTGGCCTGGATGATTACGGAAATTACAAAGGCGCAGTTGCTGGCGCTGCACGCCGGCCGGCTGAAGGACCAAGGGAAGCTGGAGCCGGCGCATGTATCGATGCTGAAGCGGAACAACGCGGCCATGGCGCTGGAATGCGCCCGGATCAGCCGGGATTTGCTGGGCGCCAATGGGATTACGGAAGAGTATCCGGTCATGCGCCACCTCTGCAATTTGGAAACAGTCAAGACCTATGAGGGGACCGATCACATACATGCACTGGTGATTGGGGAGCGGGTTACGGGCGTCGCAGCATACAAATAGTTGGACTTTAACCTACCTTGCGGCAATCGTGGCTGTCCCCTATACTGGGAAGGGATTCCCGTATGGTTATTTTTTTGACGATTGTGCATATTATTGTGTGTTTGTTCCTGGTGATTGTGGTGCTGCTTCAAAGCGGTAAAGCTGCCGATCTGGCTGGAGCGTTCGGCGGGATGGGATCGCAAACCGCATTCGGTCCTCGAGGGGCCGCCACTGTTTTATCGAAGGCGACCACGGCGGCAGCGGCTTTGTTCATGGTGACCTCGCTAACGCTTGCGATTTGGACGACACGGAATGCAGGTTCTTCCAGGTCGGTACTGGAGCATGCGGCGCCGAAGTCCCCGAAGGCCATAGTACCGGCACCGGCTCCGAAGCCGATCACTGTAACTCCACAAGGCGGCACGCCCGCGCCAGTGAATCCGAACCCGGCAACGCCGGCAGCACCGAAAAAGTAGTAGCCACGGTTTTGCGGAGGTGGCGGAATTGGCAGACGCACTAGCTTGAGGTGCTAGCGGGAGCAATCTCGTGGGGGTTCAAGTCCCCCTCTCCGCACCAAGTATTTCAGTAGTTAGCACGGCTTCCCCCCACCGGGAGGCCCTTTTTTGGTGTGTGTTTGGGCCAATGTTACCCAAATTGTAACCATCTGTGCCTCGCTCTGTTAAAATAGGCCGCGTCCCCCCCAAACCTGAATGACCGCCAACAAGCTCTACCGAACCCTGAAATTCATAGTGATTCTGGACGATCAGCTTCGCTTCAAACTGGTCTGTAAGCGATCACCGAAACCCTGAACGATTTGGTTAGTGCCCCGGCACACCCGCAACACCAAGCGCACTTGCATCTGCTTTGGACGACTTTTCAAAGTCGGCTGCGAAGCTGTCCGATGCCATCACTCCATCTCAGGCCAACGCCATCGCCGAGATGGGAGGCGGCAAGTTTTTGATCCATCGATTGCGAGAACATAAGGGCTTCCATCTCAGCCAATGCTATGACGCCGTCCGTGGCAAGGGACTTCACCCAAGGCCTTACCACCCGGCGTGCGAAGTTTTTAGGCACAGTCAGAACGACCATACAGGGTCTTGAGACGCTAAACGTGCGGCAGCCGCAACTCCCTGCCGGTTCCGCAGATCTGGCTTTTTTGATTCCGCGGAACTGTTCGAGAACATCTCAGCGAGTTCGCGAAAGAACTGAGCTTTATAGCCGGCGGATCCAACAAATTACGGAGGAGGTGACGGGGCAGGCCGATCCCGTCAGGTTGGAAAGCCTATCGTCGTCGATACAACCATAACTCTGGGCGCCAGTCTTACGGCAAGCGCGGTGGCTCCAGATAGTCTCGTTTCTGTCCGGCATCCAATTCGTACGCCGCAATCACTCGGATCTTGTTATCTCGTTCTGTGAGGACAATAGCCAGCACGCGGTTATGTTTGGCTTCGCCGTAAAACGTATCGCGCCTCGTCCTCAGCGTCCTGCTCGTAGATCAGGATGGGATCACGGAAAGCGCTTCTTCCACCTCCGCTCTCTTGATTCGGTGAGCCCAAATCTTTTCGAGATTGTTCTGGTCCCAGTCGAACACAGACATTTCCATTCATACCGGCAAGCGTCGAGCACGGACAGCAGCTTCGGAAGGTGGACTTTACCATTCTACGGGAGATCCGTCCGGTTGCCGGTGGGCTGCGCTTCCGCTCACATTATCTTTTAGCGGAGTACCACAGCGTACAATGGAGTTGATGGCTATCCCCGCCTCAGCTCGCCCTTCTCTTTTCGGCTCCGATTAACGCCAGAGTTCCTCCTCTCCTTTTTCTATCCGTAGAATCTACTTTTTCAGGAGGATTTTCCCATGAAGATCGATGCTGTGCGTCAGGATTTGCCCCATCTGATGACTCCCTTGCCCGGCCCCAAAGCCGCAGCGGTAATTGCGCGGGATCAGGCCGTGCTTTCGCCTTCGTACACGCGTGGGTATCCGCTGGTAGTCAAGCGCGGGGAAGGGGCCATTGTCGAAGACGTGGATGGAAACCGGTTTTTGGATTTCAACGCCGGGATCGCCGTCGTCGCCACCGGACATTGTCATCCGCGCGTGGTGGAAGCTGTGCAACGGCAGGCTGCGCAGTTGATCCACATGTCGGGCACCGACTTCTATTACGAAAGTATGGTGCAGCTTGCCGAGACGCTGGCCCGCCTTGCGCCCGGCGGAGGGGCACGGCGGGTTTACTTTGGCAACTCAGGTACAGAAGCGATTGAGGCGGCTCTGAAGCTGGCGCGCTTTCATTCGGGAAGACAGCAGTTCATCGCGTTCTTTGGCGGATTTCATGGCCGGACCATGGGGTCGTTGTCGTTGACCGGAAGTAAAAACATTCAGAAGCGCGGGTTTGCTCCATTCGTACCCGGAGTCCATCATGTGCCGTATGCGAATTGCTACCGCTGTGAATATGGCAAGACGCCGGACACCTGCGCGGTGGAGTGTGTGCGGCAAATTGAAGACATAGTGATCAAGCACATTGTGCCGGCAGAGGAGATTGCAGCCATTGTGGTGGAACCGGTACAAGGCGAGGGCGCGTACGTGGTGCCGCCGCGGAAGTTCATCGACGAACTGCAGGACCTGGCTCACCGGCACGGCATCCTGCTGGTGTTCGATGAGATTCAGTGCGGCATGGGGCGCACGGGAAAGATGTTTGCGGCGGAGCACTTTGGCGCGGCCCCGGATATGATTGCGCTGGCGAAGGGGATCGCCAGCGGCATGCCCCTATCGGCCCTGGTGACGCGTGCTGAGGTGATGGACTGGAAGCCGGGGCAACACGCGTCTACTTTCGGCGGGAATCCGGTGGCTGTGGCAGCGGCGCTGGCTACAATCGAGTTGCTGGAGGAATCGTTAATTGAGAATGCAGCGGCCGTTGGTTCGCATATCTTGAATCGGATTCGCGATTGGCCCGCGCGCTTCCCTATGGCCGGTGATGTGCGCGGTCTTGGGCTAATGATCGGGATCGAGTTCGTGCGCAATCAGGCGACAAAAGAGCGGGACCCGGAATCGCGCGATCGGATCGTGAATTTAGCGTTTGAGCGGGGGCTGCTGGTGCTGGGCGCCGGGCCAAATTCGTTGCGATTATGCCCGCCCCTGGTGATCACGAAGGACCAGGCCGATTTCGCCGTGGATACACTGGAGGAATGCCTGAAGGTCCTGATGCAGCCCAGTTAAAAGTACTGGACGTTGGCTGTGGTGTGAACAAGTACCCCGGCTCCATTGGAATTGACCGGAACGCGAACACTCGCGCCGATGTACTTTGCGATCTGGACCGGTTTCCGTATCCATTCCGCGATAATTCGTTTGATCATGTGCGCGCGGTGCATGTGATCGAGCACGTTGCCGATGTG
>JBBPYD010000119.1:0-34207 GCA_038200305.1 Bryobacterales bacterium | reverse complement strand
TTCGCGTACTTCAATAATATTCCCGAAATGGGCAGAGCCATGAAGTACGGCAATTCTCCACCGGTGGTGTCTGCGCCTACTCGCGATCAGCAAGCTGCTCTCAAGCAACTCGAAGATCGAATTCAGACGGCTGAGAAGTACTTTGATCGGAATGCCGCCGCTATTTCCGCTGCGCAGAACGTTTGGGAGAAATCAATAGCAAAGGCAGATGCCGTGTATTGGACGCCGGCCGAGGGGTTGGAAATCGCATTCCCGTTTGAGACCGGGGCCGGTGCGGTGCCTATCGAGCCTGGCCGCATTGGTAAAGCTGCGCGGTTTGATGGCAAGGATTTTGTGGATGCCGGCAAGGTAGCTGCCTTCGATATTGAGGATCAGTTCTCCATCTCGGCGTGGTTCTATTCCGATTCCACTCCAGATGGCAGTCTCGTCAGTAGGATGGTCGACGGTCCTCATGGGAAGGGCTACGGCGTTCATTTGAACAACGGCAGGGTACACGTGAACATCACGGATAACTGGGCGGATGACGCGATTCGGCTGGAAACCGAGCAATCGCTGCAACCCAAACGCTGGTACAACATCGCTGTGACCTATACCGGATCGCGGATGGCGGAAGGGATTTCGGTTTACGTAGATGGCAAACCCGCAAAGGTCAAAGTGGAGCTGGATACTCTGTATCGTCCTTTCAGCAACGCCGGGAAAACTTTCGTCCAGCCACTCCGTATTGGAACGGGTTGGGGAGCCGACCGGCGTTTCCACGGACTCATCGACGATGTGCGTGTGTACCGCCGCGTTTTGCATCAGGACGAGATCTCGTCGCTGGCCTTGGGCGAGCCGTTGAACGCGATAGCTCAAAAGCCGGACAGTACACGGACTCCGCTGGCACAATTCGAACTGCGGTCGTCTTTTCTTGAGAACTCGGCCCCGGCGGACGTGCAGGACGCGTTCAAACGGTTGAGCGCTCTCCGCCGGCAGAAGACGGAGCTACAAGCAACCTTCCCAACCGTGATGGTGATGGCGGAACGGCCTGTGCGCAAGGACACGTTCCTTCTGGTTCGCGGGGCGTACAATGCACCAGGTGAAAAGGTGCCGCCGGGAGTTCCGGCCATTTTGCCACCGCTGCCTGCCGGGGCATCGAACGACCGGCTCGGCTTTGCCAAGTGGCTGATCGATCCGGGCAATCCTCTGCTGGCCAGGGTCACCGTCAACCGTTTCTGGCAGATGTATTTCGGAACCGGTTTGGTGAAGACCACCGAGGATTTCGGCATGCAGGGCGAGTGGCCTTCTCATCCCGAGCTGCTGGATTGGCTGGCGACCAGGTTCATCCAGTCCGGCTGGGATACGAAGGCGATTCAGAAGCTCATCGTAACCAGCGCTACGTACCGGCAATCTTCGAAAGTAAATCCTGAGTTGGTGCAGAGAGATCCGGACAATCGGCTGCTTGCCCGCGGCGCCCGCAACCGGCTGCCGGCCGAGATGGTGCGGGATCAGGCGTTGTTGATTTCCGGCCTGCTGGCGGAGAAAATCGGTGGGCCTTCAGTGAAACCATACCAACCCGCCGGGTTGTGGCAAGAGACCAGCATGCAGGACATGGATTACAACCAGGGCAAAGGCGAAGACCTGCATCGGCGCAGCCTGTACACATTCTGGAAACGGACGATTGCCCCGCCCATGATGGCGAATTTCGATGCCGCGTTGCGGGAGAGTTGCGTGGTGCGCGAGACCCGGACGAATACGCCGCTGCAAGCCCTCAATTTGATGAACGACGTGACGTTCCTTGAGGCTTCCCGCTTCCTTGGGCAGCGCATGATCAAAGAAGGCGGTCAGGATGCAGCGCCGCGGTTGCAGTTTGGGTTCCGTGCTGTCACTGGGCGGACGCCGTCCGCATCGGAACAACAGGTTCTGCGGGATAATCTGCAATACCATCTCGACTACTTCGCCGGCAAGAAGGATGAGGCGAGCGCGTTTCTAAAACAGGGCGAAACCCAGACTGATTCCGCCCTCAATGCGCGTGAGCTCGCGGCGTACTCCGCCGTCGCCAGCTTGCTTCTGAACCTGGATGAAACGGTAACCAAGGAATAGACGAATGAACCCGGCCGATGAGAGAAAACTGCTTTTGACGCGACGGCATTTCTTTGGTTCCGCCGGTGCTGGAATAGGCACTGCCGCGCTGGCTTCTCTGCTTGGGCAGGACGCAAAAGCTAGCGGCGGATTGACAGGGTTCCCGAACTTTGCGCCGAAAGCGAAGCGCGTCATTTATCTTTTCCAGCATGGAGCGCCGTCGCAACTGGACCTGTTCGACTACAAGCCGAATCTGCAGAAGGTCCGCGGAGCGGAGTTGCCGGAATCGGTTCGCATGGGTCAGCGGCTTACTGGCATGACGGCGTATCAGGCGAAGTTTCCCACTGCTCCGTCGCTCTTCAAGTTTGAGCAGCAAGGTCAATCCGGCGCATGGCTGAGCGAACTGCTTCCCCACACGAGTAAGATCGCCGACCAGATCTGTGTCATTCGCTCCATGCAGACCGAAGCGATCAATCACGATCCGGCGGTCACCTTCTTCCAGACAGGATTTCAGATTGCCGGGAGGCCCAGCATCGGCGCCTGGATTTCCTACGGATTGGGCAGCGAGAGCCAGGATCTTCCGGCATTTGTTGTCATGGTTTCGCAGGGTTCCGGCAACACACAGGCTTTGGCGGATCGTCAATGGGGCAGCGGTTTCCTACCGACGAAGTATCAAGCGGTGAAGTTCCGTTCGGGGGCAGATCCGGTTCTGTATCTGTCGAATCCATCCGGCTATTCAGACGCGGCCCGCCGCCACTTTTTGGATGATCTCGCCAAGCTGAATGACCTGAAGTTGAAGGACTATCAAGACCCGGAGATTGCGACCCGCATCTCTCAATATGAGATGGCATACAAGATGCAAAGCTCCGTGCCGGAGTTGGCCGACGTATCGAAGGAGCCGGAATCCACTTTCGAAATGTACGGCCCGGATTCCCGCAAGCCTGGTACGTATGCGGCGAACTGCATTCTTGCGCGACGGCTGGCCGAGCGCGGCGTGCGTTTCATTCAACTGTTCCATCGCGGTTGGGATCAACACAACAATTTGCCGAAAGAGATTCGAGGCCAGTGCCGCGAGACGGACCAGCCGTCGGCCGCGCTGATTCAAGACCTGAAGCAGAGAGGCATGCTGGATGACACGCTGGTGGTTTGGGGTGGGGAATTCGGCCGCACGGTCTACTCGCAGGGCGTCCTGACCGAAGATAATTACGGCCGCGACCATCACCCGCGCTGCTTCAGTTTGTGGATGGCCGGCGGCGGCATCAAGGGCGGCGTGACTCACGGCGAAACGGACGAGTTCAGCTACAACATTGTGAAAGATCCGGTGGAAGTGTACGACCTGCACGCGACGATTCTGCATTGCCTGGGTGTGGATCATACAAAGCTAACGTTCAAATTCCAAGGGCGGCATTTTCGGCTTACCGACGTTCACGGGAAAGTGGTCAGAGAGGTTCTTGCTTGATAAAGGCTTTCTATCAGACAGTTGCGGCCGGACTCACCGTATTCGGCAGCTTGGGGGCACAGTCCGCGAAGGTGGACTTTACTCGCGACATTCAGCCGATCTTAGCGAAGTCCTGCTATGGTTGCCATGGACCGAAGCTGCAGATGGGCGGGCTCCGGCTCGACGCTAAGAAACTGGCGCTGGCGGGTGGGCAATCGGGGAAGGCGATCGAGCCATTAAAGGCCGCGAACAGTACGCTGTATATTCGCGTGGCTGGTATTGGCGATCAGGCTCGGATGCCGATGGGCGGCAAACCTCTGGACCCGGCCCAGGTGAAACTGTTGAAGGCGTGGATTGATGAGGGAGCCGAATGGCCGGAGGCCACGGGCGCTGAAATCACGGAGATCAAGAAGCACTGGGCTTACATTCCGCCCAAGCGTCCGGCGCTGCCGGCTGTAGCGAACTCCCGCTGGATATCGAATCCGATTGACACGTTCATACTGGCGCGGCTTGAGAAGGAGGGGATCGCTCCTTCGCCGGAAGCGGATCGCACCACACTACTGCGCCGCGTGAGTCTGGATCTGATCGGGCTTCCGCCAAGCATTGAAGAGGTGGACGCGTTTCTGAAGGACAAGAGCAAGAACGCGTATGAAAAGCAGGTGGACCGCCTGTTGGCGTCGCCGCATTATGGAGAACGCTGGGGGCGGCACTGGCTGGATGCGGCTCGCTACGCCGATTCCGATGGCTACGAAAAAGACAAGATGCGCCAGGTGTGGGCATATCGCGATTGGGTGATCAAAGCCTTCAACCGCGATCTACCTTTCAGCCAGTTTGTGATTGATCAGATTGCCGGTGACTTGCTACCAAATGCGACGCAAGATCAGTTGGTGGCGACCGGGTTCTTACGCAACTCGATGATCAACGAGGAAGGCGGCGTAGACCCCGAGCAGTTCCGCATGGAAGCGATGTTCGACCGCATTGACGCGATCGGCAAGGGCGTGCTCGGCGTCACCATTCAATGCGCCCAATGCCACAACCACAAGTTCGACCCGCTAACGCAGGAGGAGTATTACAAGATATTCGCGTTCTTGAACAACTCGCATGAGGCCGACATCGCCGTGTATACCCCGGATGAGCAGATGAAGCGGGCTGAGGTGTTCCGCCGCATCCGTGAGGTGGAAGCAGACGTTCAGCATCGCAATCCGGACTGGCAAGATCGCATGACTGCCTGGGAAACCAAGGTCAAGAGCGGGCAGGCGGCGTGGACCGTGGTGAAGCCCGAAGTGGACGACATCTCAACCGGCGGTCAGAAGTATTTGCCGCTGAAGGATGGTTCGTTTCTGGCGCAGGGCTATGCGCCGACGAAGCATCGCGTGAAGATGACCGTGAAGACGGATGTTCAGAACATCACGGCGTTTCAACTGGAGCTGTTGAACGATCCGAACCTGCCGCTGGGCGGACCTGGACGGTCAACGAAGGGCACGGGAGCGTTGACGGAGTTTGAAGTGGAGTCTGCGCCGGTTGACGACCCGGCCAAGATCACGAAAATCAAATTCGCCAGGGCCACCGCGGATATCAACCTTCCGGAGACGCCACTGGAACCGATGTTTGACGACAAGAGCAAGAAACGGCGGGTAACCGGTCCCATTGAGTTTGCAATCGACGGCAAGGATGAGACTGCGTGGGGTATTGATGCCGGTCCGGGACTTCGTAATCAGCCGCGCAAGGCCGTCTTTACCGCTGCGGAGCCTATTGCGAATCCCAAGGGAACGGTGCTCACGTTCTATCTCAAGCAGAACCATGGAGGGTGGAACAGCGACGACAATCAGAACAATAACTTGGGCCGCATTCGACTCTCGATCACGGCCGCGGCGAACGCCGAGGCGGACCCGCTACCGAAGAACGTGCGGGAGATACTTTCGATTCCGGCAGACCAGCGCAGTCCAGCACAGACCGCCACCGTGTTCACTTACTGGCGCACAACGGGACCGGAATGGAAGGATGCGAATGCCACCATTGCCGAGTTGTGGAAGCAGCATCCTGAGGGCGCGGCGCAGCTTGTGTTGCAGGCCCGCGAGGAATCGCGTGAGACGCACATCTTGACGCGTGGCGACTTCCTGAAACCGACCAAGCAAGTAAATGCGGGTGTCCCTGCATTCCTGAATCCGTTACCGGCGGACGCGCCACCGACGCGGCTGACGTTTGCCCGTTGGCTGGTTGCGCGCGATGCTCCGACTACCGCGCGGGCGCTGGTTAACCGGACATGGCAGACGTACTTCGGCACCGGACTGGTGAGTACGGTGGAGGATCTTGGGAAGCAGAGCGAAACCCCATCGCATCCGGAGTTGCTGGACTGGCTGGCGGTGGAGGTGATGGATCGCGGCTGGAGCATGAAGGCATTGCACCGGCTGATTGTGACTTCTGCTACGTACAAGGAGTCGTCGCGAATGACGCCGGAAATGTACACGCGCGATCCCTATAACCGGCTGCTGGCGCGCGGTCCGCGATTCCGTGTGGACGCTGAGATTGTGCGTGATATCGCACTGTCGGCCAGTGGTCTGTTGAACCCAAAGATCGGTGGTCCCAGTGTGTTTCCGCCCGCGCCTGAGTTCCTGTTCCTGCCGCCTGCGAGTTACGGGCCGAAGGTTTGGAACACAGCGAAGAACGAAGACCGCTTCCGCCGGGCTTTATATACCTTCCGGTACCGCTCAATTCCATATCCGATGTTGCAGGTGTTCGACGCGCCAAACGGGGATATTTCGTGTGTACGGCGGTCCCGGTCGAACACGCCGTTGCAGGCATTGACGACTTTAAATGAGCCGCTGTTTCTGGAGTCGGCGCGGGCTCTTGCGATGCGAACGCTGCAAGAGGGCGGGAAGACAGATGCGCAGCGAATCAACTACGCGGTGCGGCGCTGCATGTCGCGGAATCCGACGGAACAAGAGACCGCGGAGTTGACTCGTCTACTGGAGAAAGAGACGAAGCACTTTGGGGATGATGGGGCGAAGCCCTGGGAACTGGCGACAACGGACCCAACACAGCCGCCGGTATTGCCGAAGGGTGCTACGCCGGCACAATTGGCTGGGTGGACCGCGGTGTCGCGAGTGTTGTTGAACCTGGACGAGACGATCACTAAGGAATAACAAGATGAGTTGCCAAGATCACCTGTACCGGAATATCGAGCCGAAGCAAGTCGCGCGCCGCTGGTTCCTTGAGCAGTGCGGAGTGGGGCTGGGCGCGATGGCGCTGGGCCATCTGTCCGGCGCGAGCGGACTCGCGTCAGATGGCCCGCTGTCGCCTAAAAAGCCGCATTTTGCGCCCAAAGCCAAGAGCATCATCTTCCTGTTTATGGCCGGAGCTCCGAGCCATTTAGAGATGTTCGACTACAAGCCGCAACTCGCCAAATTCGACGGAACGTTGCCGCCCCCTGAGTTGCTGAAGGGCTACCGGGCCGCGTTTATCAACCCCAACTCAAAGCTGCTGGGACCGAAGTTCAAGTTCTCAAAATATGGACAAAGCGGCGCCGAATTGTCCGAACTGCTGCCGCATTTGGCGAAGGTGGTGGACGACATCGCCATCGTGAAGTCGATGACAACGGATGCGTTCAATCACGCGCCGGGCCAGTTGCTGATGAACACGGGGTCGCAGTTGTTTGGCCGTCCGAGCATGGGGGCGTGGGTGACTTACGGGCTCGGCAGCGAGTCTCAGGATCTGCCTGCGTTCGTGGTTTCCAGTTCCGGGAAGAAGGGCCCCAGCGGAGGGAATTCCTGCTGGGGGAGCGGGTTCTTGCCCACCGTCTACCAGGGTGTGGAGTTCCGGGGCAGCGGCGATCCGGTGTTGTATTTATCGAACCCGCGCGGAGTGGATAAAGAGCTACAGCGTGATTCGCTCGACTCGGTGCGGAAGCTGAATCAGATGCGCCTAGATACGACGGGTGATCCGGAGATCGCGACGCGGATCAACTCGTTTGAGATGGCGTTCCGGATGCAGGCCAGCGCTCCGGAGTTGATGGACATCACCAAGGAGCCGAAGAGCGTGCTGGAGATGTATGGCGCGGAACCGGGCAAGCCTTCGTTCGCGAACAATTGCCTGATGGCTCGGCGGCTGGTGGAGCGCGGGGTCCGGTATGTCCAATTGTTCCATGAGGCGTGGGATCAGCACGGCAATCTGGTGAAGGACATCAAGCAGAACTGCGTGGATACGGATAAGGCTTGCGCGGCGCTGGTGCAGGACTTGAAGCAGCGGGGCATGCTGGACGACACGCTGGTGATTTGGGGCGGCGAGTTCGGGCGCACGCCGATGGCGCAAGCCGGGGTGGACGGGCGCGACCATCATCCGAATGCCTTCACTATGTGGCTGGCGGGAGGCGGGATCAAGCCTGGCGTCACGCTGGGCGAGACGGATGAGCTTGGGTTCAATGTGGCGAAGGATCAGGTTCACGTGCATGATCTGCACGCGACAATTCTAAAATTGCTTGGGTTCGATCACAAGAAGCTGACTTACCGGTTCCAGGGACGCGACTTCCGGCTAACGGATGTACACGGAAACATCGTTCAGCAACTGCTGGCCTGAGCGATTCCCGCTAATGCTTCAGTGCCGCCGCGATTGCCGCTTCGGCCAGGGGCGCCATCACGTCGTAACCGGCTTCGTTCGGGTGTAAGCCGTCCACGGTGATCTCCTGCTTGAGCATCTGCTTATCGTCGAGCATGGCTGAGTAATAGTCGAGGTAAACGTATCCGTTCCGGGCCGCGTAATCTTTCATCCAGGTGTTGAGCGCGATGATTTTCTCCGGTGGCCGGCGCTCGGTTTGCGGTTTAATGTAGTCGCAGACCGGCATCACGGAGGAGAATACTACCTGGATGCCATTGGCTTTCGCCAGGTCGGCCATGGACATCAGGTTGTCTTCGATCGCTTCAAGAGTCATGGGTCCGGTATTGCCTGCGATGTCGTTTGTTCCGGCCAGAATGACCACCGCCTTTGGCTTAAGTGCGATGACGTCGGGCCGGAAGCGGATCAGCATCTGCGGAGTGGTCTGTCCACTGATGCCGCGATTCACGTAGGGCTTACCGGGGAAAAACTTGCTGTACTTTCTGCCCCACCCATCGGTGATGGAATCGCCCATGAAGACTACGCGGTTTTCGCCCGGTGCCGGGGGCGCCAGTTCCGCATTCGCATCATGATAACGCGCGAGGTTGGCCCAGTCCTTGACTGGCACCGGGGCTGGTACCGGGACGGCGGTTTGGGTCCAGCCGAGGACGGCGGAGAGGAGGGCAAGAATAGGAATCTTCATAACTGTCCGATATTGGGAATGGGTTCGTTTGGCAAAATCAATTCTGTGCCCGTAAATGGTTGCTTGTCAAGGGACTCACGGAGTTGCTGTAGGATAGAGAGTTGCTTCGGTATGGCGGGCAGTTGACGGGTGATCTTGATGAAGCACTAGAGCTTCAAAGGGAAAGCCCGGGGATTCATCCCGGGCCTGTCCATACACTACGAAGCAAGAGGGGTGATCGAAATGATCTACCTCGCGGTCAAGGTGGTGCTGATTTTCATCGGCACCGTCGAGTTGACTCTTCTCATTCGTAAAATGAGGTAGCCAACCCAGGCTCGGCGAGCTTCAACCTCGCTGGGCCTGACCTGAGAATACACCAACCCCCCGTAGCAATCAACGGCGAAGTTCGAGTATGTTGAGTACCGAAGGGCGCCACAGGGCCGCTCAGTCACCCGCTTTTTCGCGATAGCAATCGAAATGCAGACGTTGGCCGTTAACTTCAGCCGATTCCTGCCAGGGTTCAACGGGCAGGCCGCAGAACGGACAAATCGGGGGTGTGGGGGGATTTTGCTCCATACCAGTCATTTTACCTGTCTTGCTGCCGCTTGGTGCTATTTTGAAAGAAAAGGGAGATGAATGATGACTGCGCGAATGGACGCCCTGAAAGCGGCTCCCGGTGCTTATCAAGCGATGTTGGGGCTGGAGAACTACCTGCGGCAGTGTGGCCTGGAAGAAAACTTGCTGGATCTGGTGAAGCTGCGCGCTTCGCAGATCAACGGCTGTGCTTTCTGCATCGACATGCACTGGAAGGATCTCCGCAAACTGGGCGAAAGCGAGCAGCGGCTCTACCTGCTGGATGCGTGGCGTGAGTCGCCGGGCTATACGGAACGGGAGCGGGCGGCTCTGGAATGGACGGAAGCGGTGACGCTGGTTGCGGCAACTCACGTGCCAGATGAAACTTACCGTATCGCCCGCGAGCAATTTACCGAGACTGAGCTGGCGAATTTGACACTGGCTGTCGCGGCGATTAATGCGTGGAACCGGATTAGCATTTCGTTCCGGACGGAAGCTGGTGGCTATCAGGCGGCCGCCAAGGTTCAAAAGTAATTAGGATGCGGCCATTCAGGGCGTTCGCAACCGTCTGACCACCTCCGGCCCGCACTGCGTATAGTGCCGGCCGTTCCAGCTATGAATCGACTCCGCTTGGGCTTTAATGGCACAATGCGCAAGCATGGCGTCATAAATGTCGCCGCCCACGATGCCCAGAGCGGCCGATGCTTCCAGTGCGCTCGCTCGCGTATGCTGCCTATGAACAGCATGGCCTGCTCGCCGCTGATGCGGTGTTTGCCGGGCATCCGGGTCAGCGTGGAATAGACTTCGGCCAAGCTGTGCGCACCGCGGCAGCCGTCGATTTGCCGTATTGGATGAACACTTTCATACTGGCCCGATGGTGCACGTGATCGCCATAGAACACTGGCACCAACACGGACGTATCGAAAAATGCCTTCATTCGGCATGCCGAGGTTAGCCACGTCGCGATCCTCTCGGATATGCTGGAGCATATCGTCGGTGGCGGAGGCGAGCAGGGGCTGCCCGGCGCGAAATACCCATACGCCGTGCTCCTTGGAAAGCGGCCCGGTCCCGCGGACCGGCCGCAAAGTGATTTGCTCGCCGGCGCCTTCCATTTCTAGTGTGTCGCCGGGCTGCAAATGTAGCGCTTCCCGCGGTGGCTTGGGGTTACGACGCGGCCTGCTTTATCGATGATGAGTCGTGTGTTCATTTTGGTACAACACTGTAGGTTGTCCCAGCAACTAATCCCATTTACGCGACCCGGGAAACAGATCGGATCCGAGTTGCAAACAGCACATCTTACTCAACCGCAATGCCCATCACTTCAAAATCTCGTCAATCGTAGCCGCCGCGATCGGATGATATCCGGGCCGGGCCACTCGATAGATCTCCCGGGCCTTCGCCTTCCCTTCCGGCGTCTTGGCCAACTCCTGGTACAGCGGCTTAATATACTTCCGCCGGCCTACCTCAATCAGAAAACTCCGTAACCGCGCATCCGCCGCTGTGTAGTGGTTCCGTATCGCCATCAGCAGCCACTGATCCAAAATCTCGTCGTTCCCCGTCTTCGTAAAATGAAACGCCTGGTCCAGCTCCGCCATCTGCTTCGCATCCAGCTTTTCCGGCAGCGCGGTTAAAAAATGCAGCCACTCCTGCGTAGTCCAGTTCCTGGTTGGAATGGCGGATGCCTTGATCTTCCCGTCCACCCAGTCCTTGGCATATCCCGCCACTTTCGTAAATGCATCGGACGTGGCTCTCGGCGCGCTTGCAGGGATCCCCGGCTTGTTGATCCACTCGTCAATCGGAATCTTCGCCGCGAGCTCCGGATTGCCAGCCAGCAAGTTCTTCTGCAAGTAATCCAGAAACTCCTGTGTCGTAATGCTCTGGAACGCAAAATGCTCGAAATACCCCTTCAGAAACGTGTCGAATCGATCCCCCCCAAACGCCGCTTCCAGGCTCCGCAGAAACAACATGCCTTTGATGTAAGGCACCTGCGTAAATCCATCGTCGGGATCGCGGCCTTTCAAATTGATATGCAAAACCTGATCCTCCGGCTTCAGGGTAGCCATTTCGCGCTCCAAATCCTGGCGCTCCAGCACGGCTTCCATAGCCGACCGCTCCGCACCGAAGACCTTCTCCTGAATCCGGCGCTCGATGTACACCGTAAATCCTTCGTTCAGCCAGAAGTCGCGCCACGTGGCGTTCGTCACCAGATTGCCCGACCACGAATGCGCCAGCTCATGCGCTACGAGCGAAACCAGACTCTTGTCCCCCGCCAGCACCGTCGGCGTTGCGAATGTCAGCCGGGGATTCTCCATGCCGCCAAACGGGAAGCTGGGCGGTAGCACCAAAATGTCATAACGGCCCCATCGATACGGTCCATACAACTCCTCCGCCGCCTGCATCATGTGTTCGGTATCGTCAAATTCTTTCGCCGCCTTGGCCACCACCGGACGTTCGGCATACACACCAGTCCGCTTGCTCATGGGCGCAAACACGATATCCCCCACAGCAATGGCGATCAAATACGATGGAATCGGGTGCGGCATATGGAACTGATATTCGCCCCGCTGTTTCGGATTCGGATTGTTCTCCGCGCTCATCACTGCCAGCAACTCTTTCGGCGTGCGAATTTTTGCAGAGTAGGTCTGCCGCACACCCGGCGTATCCTGCAGCGGAATCCAGCTCCGCGTATGAATCGCCTCGCCCTGCGAAAACAGGAACGGGTGTTTCTTCCTGGCTGTCTGGGCCGGCGTCAGCCATTGCAAACCTGAAGCATCCGGCCGGCTCGCGTACCGTATCCGCACCACGGTTGCATCGGGAGGAAGCTGAATGGTCAGCGGCGCCCCAAGGATCGGGTCGTTCTTGCCCACTTCAAATTTCGCCTCGGCAAAAGTCTTCCCATCCGCCGAACTCTCCGCCTTTTCCACATCTAGGCCGCGCGAATCGAGTATGACCGGCCCCTCTTTGTAATCCTTTGCACGCTGCACGGCAAGGGTAACGGTCCCCTTAATCACCTTCTGCCGGAATAGCACATCCAAGTCTAGTGACACGTCCTTTACGCGAATCTGTTCAGGATTGGAGTACGAATGCAGGTCTTGGCGTTGGCCGCGTACAGTCTGGGATTGTTCCATGTTGGGAGTTTTTGATATTGGGTTTGAGCAGGCTGCAGAGAGCAGTAACAGGCAAATCGCGAAGGATCTCACGTTTCCATCATAAGCAACTCACCTGTTCTGGGTACTTAACGCGAGCAGGCGCGAGCGCGTTACAATACGTGGGAAATGGACGAACGCGCTTATTACAACGAGACGAGCACTACAAAGCCCATGGTGCTCAATTGCCCCTCTTGCCGCAGCGCGGAAACATACGATCTCCGCTGGATTGTGCGCACGAAGAAAGATCGCCTGCCCCCTGGAGCCGATGAGCGAGACCGCGCAAAATTTCAAAAATGGCAGAGCTACATGGTGCTGGTGGATGACAAAGTAATGTGCAAGAACATGCGCTGCCGGAAGCGCTTCGATGTCTCAGGCGTGAAGACCACGGCCTATATCTAAGGAAACGGTTGACGCAACAAAACTGGTGGGCCCTGTAGGATTTGAACCTACGACCAACGGATTATGAGTCCGCGGCTCTAACCGCTGAGCTAAGGGCCCGAGTGTCCAGAGGTGCTGCGGACGGCTTCAATATAGCACGCTCACATCACGCCGAAAGTAGCGAACGCTTCCACCGTACTCATGCCATTCTCAATCGCCGCCCGGACCAGATCTTCCTTCGCGGCCTTCTCCATTGCCCGCTGAAGAACATCCCGTTCCGCCTTCCTCGGAATCGTAAGCACGCCGTCCACGTCCCCGAAAACGAGATCGCCCGGCTCAATGGCGACTCCGCCGATCCGGATCGGCACGCGAAAATCGGCCACTTCTCCGCGTGGACCCTGATCTTGTGCATAACGGCCTAAGGAAAATGTCGGGAATCCGAGTGCCAGAATGCCCGGAGTATCCCGCGAATAGCCGTTGAGAACGGCGCCCGCCGCACCCAGCTTCATCGCTCGCGCCGACATCAACTCGCCCCACAAGGCGTAATCCGCCGTCCCGCCGGTTGCGATGTACACCTCTCCCGATTTCAAATCGTCGAGCGCTTCCAGCATCAGCCCGAACGGTTTCGCGGGCGGCTCCTCGGCGTCGACATCCAGCACCGGCATCGCTCTTCCCAGCACTACCATGTCATCGCGCAACGGCCGGATCGATGGCGGCAAAAACTGGTGCAGCAGTCCCAGCTTGTCCATCACATCGCCTACAACCGCGGTAAAGAGTCTGCTTCGCATCATGCCGAACAGTTCGTCATCGTTAGCCCACATGCCGGACCTCCCTTTTAGTAAACTCATGATGCGGTCTTCGCATGGATTTCAAGCCCTTTCTAGTAGCTCTCGCGCTTTCCCGGGTCACCGCTGGCGCCGCCGTCGATTTCGCCAAAGACGTGCATCCCATTCTAGTGTTGAAGTGCTCAGGATGCCACAGCGGCGAAAAGGGACAGGGCGGGCTATCGGTCAACACGCGAGCCGAACTGCTGAAAGGTGGAGTCAGCGGGGCGGCAATGGTAGCCGGAGCGAGCGCGGACAGCCGATTGATACAGCGCGTCACAGGCGATAAAGCGCCGCGGATGCCGATGGGCCGCGAGCCTTTGAGCGCTGAGGAAATCGGCATCCTTCGCGGATGGATCGATCAAGGAGCGGTGTGGAATCCCAGTCCTGTCATTGATGCTCCCAGGGCGCCGCTCGCCCTCCGCAAACCGGCTCTCTCGTCCATAGATGAAATCCTAAACATCAAGCAGGAGTCTGTTTCCGATGCGATCTTCGTTCGGCGCGCCTACCTGGACGTCTGGGGACTTCTCCCTACGCCGGAACAGCGCAAACAATTTCTGGATGGCTCCTCGAGCGAAAAACGCGCGAAGCTCATTGACGGGCTGCTTGCAAACCGGCAGAATTACGCCGAACGTTGGATTTCATTCTGGAACGATCTGCTCCATAACGATGAGGGTGTCACCTACATCGGGGACCGCCGCTCCATCACTCCCTGGCTACTCTCCGCTCTGAAAGAGAATCTACCCTACAACAAATTCGTATCCAGTCTCATCAACCCGCGCGGGAAAACCGATCCGGAAGGGTTTCTCATTGGTGTGAACTGGCGCGGCGACGTGAGCGCCAGCCAGACTCCCACCATGCAGGCAGCGCAAAACAGCGCGCAGGTCTTTCTTGGAGTGAACCTGAAATGCAACTCGTGCCATGACAGCTTCATTAGCACCTGGAAATTGAAGGACGCTTACGGACTGGCGAGTTTCTTTTCGAAAGACAAGCTGGAACTGGTCCGCTGCGATATCGCGACAGGCCAAATGTCGGCCCCGAAATTTCTTTATCCCGAACTTGGCGGCGTTTCTGAGAATGCCACGCTCGATCAGCGCCGGGCGGCCGCAGCCAGGCTTTTTACCATGCGGGAAAATGGGCGTTTCGCCCGTACGTTTGTAAACCGCGTCTGGCGGAAGCTGCTCGGCAGAGGCATTGTGGAACCGGCTGACGACATGGATGCCAAGCCGTTCAACCAGGACCTGATCGACTGGCTTGCGTGGGATTTCGCCGCCCACGGCTATGACGTGCAATACCTGGTCCGGCAGATCATGGTCTCCCGCGCCTACCAGCTACCGGCAACCGACAGCCAAGCGGAGTTCCGCGGTCCGCAGTTCCGCCGTCTGCAAGCCGAGCAAGTCGCCGATGCCATCTCTTCCATCACCGGCGAGTGGCGCGTGAAGGCGTCCAGCACTGGAGCCGCGGGCACGTACAGCCGGGATTGGGCGTTGAAAACGGATTCGCTCGCGCGTGCGCTGGGCCGGCCCATGCGGGATTTCGCAGTCACGGAGCGGCTGTCCGATTCCTCTACTCTACAGACCCTGGAACTGGTAAACGGTCAGACCCTTGCGACCCTGCTGCATGTTGGAGCGCAAAGATTACTGGGTAAGCCGGAGCCAGCTCCTGCCAATCTCTTCGACAGCGGTGTTGTGCGTGGGAATACGGCCGTCGTGGATATCGATATCACCGGCCTAAACGAATTGCGTCTGCTGGTGATCGATCACGATTCCTATGACCTCTCAAAAGTGAAGATAGGTTGGGGCTCGGCGGAGTTCATCGGTCCTGACGGCAGTGTTCCCCTGCCTGCGAACGGTAAGCTGAAGCCCAAGAAGTCAGACTCCATGGATGCGGTGATCGGAGCCGTTCCATCCGAGTTGATTTACGATATTAAAGGCAAAGGGTACACTCGATTTCGCGCCAGTTTTGCTGTAGATGAAAGCTCGTTGAGCAGCGACATTTCGCCCGCCGTTCGTGCATTTGTTTTCAAGCAAGCGCCCAACATGCGGCGGCTTGTAAACGTTCAGGGGGAAGCTCCCGCCGCGCTCCCACCGGCGCTTGAAACTACGGATCAGATCGTCACTCGCATGTATCGGCACGCACTGGGCCGCGATCCGAATGCAGAAGAGCGCCGCATTGCAGAAGAGCTTTTGAAATCGGGCGTTGACGGACTAGAAGATTTATTATGGGCGATTCTTCTATCGCCGGAGTTTCAATTCATATCATGAGTATTGAGAAAGAACTCTTCGCCCGCCTGGGCCGGCGTGATTTCATGCGAACCACCGCAGGGGCCGCGCTCGCCGCGCTGGCCGGTTCGGAACCTCGACGGCTGACAGCAGCTCCCTTGGACGCGAAAGCCGATATTTTTATCCTGCTCTGGATGGCGGGCGGAATGGCGCAGACGGAGACGTTCGACCCGAAAAAGAAAACCCCGTTCGAACCCGGCCTGCGCGGCAGTCAAGTGCTGAGCACGTTCGATCCAATCAGCACGGCGGTGGACAACATCAAGATTTCCGAAGGTCTCGAAAAGATCGCAAAGATTATGGATCGCGGCACGCTTATCCGCACGCATCGCGTGGGCGACCTTGGTCAGATTCTCCACACCAAGCACCAATATCATTGGCACACCGGATACGCGCCACCGCAGCCATTGATGGCGCCTCACATGGGCGCGGTGATCTCCCGTACTCTCGGTCCCCAACACCCCGACGTGCCAGCCTTCATCAACATCGGTCAGAATTTGGAACTGGGAGCGGAGAGCGATGCCGTGAAGGCTTTCCATACCGCAGGGTTCCTGGGAGCCGAGCATGGGCCGTTTCTCATCGACGATCCCAACGATGCGACCGCGCGCGTGAGGCCGCCCGCGCATTTCACCGAAGCCCGATTCCACCGCCGCTATGAAGCTTACCAGCAATTGCAGGCGAGCAATCCGGTGCTTAAGCACGGCAGCAGCTTTCAGCAGGAATCGTTATTGCGATCCGTTGAAGGGGCACATCGCTTGCTCAGTTCTCCCGCGGCGAAAGCGTTTGACATGTCTCTGGAGCCGAAAAAGAGTTTCGACGTTTACAATACCGGGAAGTTTGGCCTCGGGTGCCTGCTGGCGCGGCGGCTCGCCGAAGCGGGCGCACGGTTTATTGAGGTGTCCTCCGAATACATTCCATTCCGGTTCTGGGACACTCACGAGAACGGCCATACCCGCGCGCTGGACATGAAACAATCCATTGACGGCCCGGTATCGCAGCTCATTCTCGACCTGGAAGAGCGTGGCATGCTGAACCGCACCCTGATTGTGCTCGCCAGCGAGTTCGGGCGCGACATTGTCACCGAGGGCAAACCGGGCAAAGGCGTATTCACCAAAGATACTCAGCCCGACATTATGACTTTGCCGAAGCATTACGGAATGCACCGCCACTTCACTGAGGCAGGCAGTGTGTTGATGTTCGGCGGGGGTCTCAAGAAAGGCTTTCTTTACGGCAAGACCGCGGACGAACGGCCGTGCAAAATTATCGACAAGCCCGTGAGTATTGAGGATCTGCATGCGACAATTTACCGCTCGCTCGGCATCCCCGCCGATCTCTCCTATGAGGTGGAGAAGCGCCCGTTCTACGTTACAAAAGATGGGAAAGGGAAATGCGTGACGGAGCTGTTCGCCTAGTGTGGTGTCATCCATCCCAATAGACGCAAAAAGGAAAACTAACGCTAAATGAAAAGACTTCTGCTGAGCCTGCTTGCATGTTCTGCCGCATGGGGCCAAGCTTCGAAAGACTCGCATGTAGTAGTTATCAGCCTGGACGGGTTTCCCGCCTACGCGCTGCAAGATCCTAAACTATCGGTCCCAAATCTTCGAAAGCTGGCGCGCGAAGGCGCTGTGGCCGATCGGATGATCACCACCAATCCCACGGTCACCTGGCCGAATCACACGTCCATGGTGACGGGCGTTCCTCCGGCGCAACACAGCGTTCTCTACAACGGCTTGTTCATTCGGGAAACCGGAAAGATCGATTCGCTCCGGGATAAATCGGAACTCGTTCAGGCGCCCACCGTCTACGATCTGGCCCACAAAGCGGGCCTCACCACTGCCGAGGTCGATTGGGTAGCGGTTCTCAACGCCCCCACCATCACGTGGTCTTTCGCGGAACGTCCAGCCATTACAGAGACCATCCCCAAGGAGATGATCGCCGCGGGCCTGGTATCGGAACAGGATATCGCGGACTTCGCAAAATCCAATATCACCTGGCGCGATGAGATTTGGACGCAAGCCGCAGTGTATATCCTGCAGAAGCATCGTCCCAATCTGCTTCTGTTCCATCTTTTGAACACGGACAGCGTGCATCATCGCTACGGCCCGAAGTCTCTCGCCAGCGGGTCGGCTTTGGCTCTTGCCGACGCGCGGGCCGGGCAATTGTACAGAGCGTTGGAATCCTCCAAACTGCTGGATCGCACCACCATCATTGTTGTCTCGGACCACGGATTCAAAGTAGTGAAGCACTTGATTCACCCCGCCGTTCTAATTAAAGACGACGCGCGCATCGTCCCGGAGGGCGGCACCGCAATGGTCTATCTGAATGGCAGAAAATCAGCCGGTCAAATCAAGGCCATGCTCAATGGAGCCGAAGGAATCGAGCGCATTCTGGAGCCGCACGATTACACCGGGTTCGGATTGCCCGATCCGGCGAAGAATCCACGCATGGCGGATCTGGTTCTGGCTGCAAAGGACGGCTACAGCTTCGCAGGCGGCGACCGGGGAGAAGTTGTTTCGCCGGCGAGTGAAGGGTCGCTCGGTAGCCATGGATACCTCAGCACCGACCCCGAGATGAACGCCATCTTCATCGCATGGGGCCGCCGTATCCGCCCAGGGACTCGTCTCACGGAAGTTCGAAATATGGATGTTGGCCCGACCATCGCCGCACTGCTGGGATTGCAGATGCAGAACACAACCGGTTCACCGCTCTTATCGATTCTTTCTAAGTGAGGAATCCTGCTTGGTAAGGTGAAAGGGATGGAGACAATCACACTCAAGAACACGGACCTGCGCGTTTCGCGGGCCTGTTTCGGCACCATGACCTTTGGCGGACAAGCGGATCAGGCCGCATCCACGGCAATGATCGACTTCTGCCTGGAGAGCGGCATCAACTTCATTGACACTGCGAATGTCTACAACAAGGGCGCCTCTGAAGTGATGCTTGGGAATGCTCTCAAGGGCCGCCGCGACAAGGTGGTGCTTGCCAGCAAGGTGCGTGGCAGCATGGGGCCTGGCGCCGACCAATCGGGGTTGTCGAAAAAGGCAATTCTTCGCGCCGTTGAAGACAGTCTGAAACGGCTCGGCACGGATCATCTGGATATCTACTATCTCCACCAGCCCGATTATGATGTGCCTATCGCCGAATCGCTTGCGGCAATGGACCACCTGCGGAGACAGGGTAAGATCCGCTACGCGGCGAGTTCAAACTACAGCGGCTGGCAGGTGGCGCAGATGTTTTGCATTTCAGAACGCCAGGGATCTCAACCGCCGCGAATCAGTGAGCCGATGTATAACCTGCTCGCGCGTGGCATTGAGCAGGAATATTTGCCCATGTGTAAGGAGTTTGGCGTCTCCACCGTGGTCTACAACCCGCTCGCGGGCGGACTCCTTACCGGCAAGCAGCATCGCGATGCCGTGGTAGAGGGATCGCGATTCGATGGCAATCAGATGTATCTCGACCGCTATTGGCATCCGGCGTATTTTGACGCGGTAGACCAACTCAAGAAAATTGCGGCGGACGCGGGCCGTTCCATGGTGAGTCTGTCGCTGAACTGGCTGCTGCATCACTCCGCGGCGGATTGCGTCATTCTGGGCGCTTCCCAGCTTGAGCAGCTTCAAAGCAACGTTCACGATATGCAGGAAGGCAAGCTTGATGCGGCAACAGTGGAGGCATGCGATCAAGTTTGGCAGAACCTGCGTGGCGTAACGCCAAAATATAATCGATAGCTTGGCGTAAGGTTGCCGCTGTACGCCGGAGATGCCTCCGGGGCGGTAAACTATATTTATTGGGTTTCCAGCAAGATAGCTATCGAAGATCTATTTTTCCCTACTTCCCACTTGCTTTCGAGTGTGCTAATATGGTGTTGCTTCAGATGGACCAACGCTTGGAACCCGGTCCCGAAAATCCCCACGGAGTGACTAAACCCAAAGAATGAGCTTTACCGTATTTCTCGGAAATATACCCGTCTGGGTAACCGCCGACGATATCAAATCGTGGCTTACCGCAGAAAACTTGGTTTCGGATGCTGTGAAAGTGATCCGCAACCCGGAAACACAGGAATCGAAGGGATTCGCCTTCATCGATGCTCCGAACGCCGAAGAGATGAATTCTATCATCCGCCGGTTTGATCGCGCGCCTCTCGAAGATCGCCTCCTTCGCGCAAACCCGGCGCAGCCGCCGAAATCACGTCAGCCAGCCGGTGGACCTCCGGTAGCACCGGGGACACAGGCCGCGCGACCGCCGCAGAGTAGCACTGCTGGTAGTCCGATTGATCGAAATCGGCGAGCCGGCAAAAAGCACAAACGGCCCACAAGGGAAAACCAGGGGCCGCAGAGTGCATTCGCAGAGGAGCTTGCAAAAGCTCTTTAGGCTTGCAGTTCACGCCACGCCGGTCATCCTCCGCCCCACTTGAGGCCGGCAGGAAACAGTAACTCTTTGGAACATTTATTTGCACTCGCGTGTACGACGCGTTAGACTTGTCTCAATCTGCTGCAGCAACCCGTGACATGCCTGGTTCTGCAGGGGTGGATTCCGTGAATGAGTTATTTGTCATCCGTATCACATTCGCGCTCCTTCTGGGCGCCATAGCGTTTTTCCTGAAACCATTTCAATTGGACGGCCCGCTCGCTGTTTTGGCGGGCTTTGCTGTCGCCCTAGCCATTATTTTCTTGGAGGTCTGGGTCAAGGCGGTTAGCTTGCAGCGGCTTCTTGGGGCATCCGCCGGAGCCATCATCGCCCTGCTAGGGGCCTTTCTGGTCTCGCTGGTCATTGGCCGCATCGAATCGGCCAATCCCACCACAGCCTCTTTCCTGCAGATCGGCATTATCGCCTTATCTTTATATATAGGGATCGCGGTCGGTGCGGCGAAAGGAGACATGCTCAATTTGGCTGCGTTGGGCGGGCTTGTTGGCGGCGAAAAGAGCACCCGGCATTCCTTCACTATTCTGGACACCAGTGTAATCATTGACGGCCGGATCGCCGACATCGCGGAGACCGGATTCCTGGACGGCACCATCGCGATCCCGCAGTTTGTCCTGCGCGAACTCCAGCTTGTGGCGGATTCAGCCGACTCCATGAAGCGGAATCGCGGCCGCCGCGGGCTGGATATCCTTCAACGCATACAGAAGATGCCGCAGCTCCAGATCCAGATCATGGAAGACGATTTCCCGCATATTCGGGAGGTCGATATGAAGCTGGTGGAATTGGGGAAGCTCTACAGTTGTAAGGTGGTTACGAACGATTTTAATCTGAACAAGGTGGCCCAGCTCCACGGGGTTGAAATCCTCAACATCAACGAACTCGCCAACGCTCTCAAGCCGATTGTCCTTCCCGGCGAGACCATGCGCGTATTCATTCTCAAAGAGGGGAAGGAATACAACCAGGGGATCGCTTATCTGGACGACGGCACCATGGTCGTGGTGGATAACGCCCGCAAGATGATCTCGAAGACGATTGATGTCAGCGTCACGAGCGTGCTACAGACCACCGCCGGCAAGATGATTTTCGGCCGGTTTGATGAGCGGTCTCATTCGGTGTACGAAAAGCCGGAAACCCGGCCGCACCGTGAACAGTCCATCGCCGCCGCCGGACCCCCGGTTTAAGTCTCGCCTGCGCTACACTAAAGATCCGACCATGAAAGTCTCCGTCATCCTCCCTGCGGCGGGGCTCGGTACCCGTATGGGCCGCACGCAGCCCGAAAAGGCAGGCACCAGCCGCAAACAGTTCATGTTGCTGGACGGGCAGCCCATTCTCGTCCATACCATCCGAAAATTCCTCGCGTCCCCGCAAATTACAGAAATCGTGGTTGCTCTTCGTGCTGAGGACGTGGAATGGGCTAGGGAACTGCTCTCCAAGGAAATACAAAACAAACCCATTCGTCTTGTGGAAGGCGGCGACAGCCGTCAGGAATCCGTTCAAAATGCGCTGGACAGCTTGAGCCCGGATACCGATCTGGTCGCGGTTCACGACGCTGTCCGTCCGTTCATCGATCTTGCCATCATCGAGAAGGTGATCCAACAGGCTGCGGAAACGGGAGCTGCTATCGTCGGGATCGTGCCGGTGGATACTGTGAAGCAGGTGCATTTGAATAAGATCCGGCAGACGCTCATGCGGGAAAGGCTCATCTTGACTCAGACCCCCCAGGTGTTCCGTTACGATCTGCTGCGGGAAGCTTTCGCAAAGGCGCGTGAGGATGGGTTCGTTGGTACGGATGAGTCCAGTCTGGTGGAGCGCCTGGAGAAGATCGAAGTCAGCGTCGTGCCCGGAAGCGACCGCAATATCAAAATCACCCGGCCCACCGACATGGAGCTCGCCCGGCTCTTTCTGATGTCTGAAAGCGCCGGCCGGAAAGCATCTTGAGCGAGTATCGCACCGGTCTCGGCTGGGACAATCACCGGATTGCCGCTGGCCGTCCACTGATCCTTGGTGGCATTTCGATTCCATCGGAATTTGGTCTGGAAGGACATTCGGATGCCGACGTTCTCTGCCACGCACTGACCGATGCTATCCTCGGCGCCGCCGCACTCGGCGATATCGGGATGCATTTTCCCGATTCCGATCCGCAGTGGAAAGACGCCAATAGTCTGCACTTCCTGACCCATGTTTGTGCTTTGATCGCCGACCGCGGGTATCGCATCGTGAACGTCGATTCCACGGTGATTCTGGAGCGTCCCAAGCTGAAGGACTACCGTGCGGCAATCCGTCAGCAGCTTGCATCGGTGATGCAGATCGACCTCGATCGCGTTTCAGTGAAGTTCAAGACGGCAGAAAAGGTCGGCCCCGTAGGGGAAGGCCACTCTGCCGAGGCGCAAGCTATCGTCACTCTTGTAAACGGCTGAAAGTAGGTCATAATACGATAAGTGCCGTATTATATGCGCAGTATTGTCCTGTTCCTTGTAGCGGTATCGTCTTTAACGCCGGCTTACGCTCAGCCGACCTACTCCCGCGAAGTCGCCCCTATCGTGCAGGCGAAGTGCCAGCGGTGTCATCGTCCGAACGACATCGCTCCGTTCGCACTCATGAACTATGACGAGGCCAACACCTGGACGGAAGACATCCAGCGCGTGCTTTCAGACAGGATTATGCCGCCGTGGAAACCGGTTCCGGGGCACGGGACGTTCAAGGATTCGTACGGCCTCACAGAAGATGAGCGGCAGACGATTCTAGACTGGATCGGGGCGGGTGCTCCGCAAGGCGATCCGGCTGACCTGCCGGAGGCGGCTCCTGTAACAGGAGAATGGCAACTCGGAGATCCCGATTTGGTAATTCAGATGCCGCAGAGCTATGACGTGCCCCGCAAGAAGGACGACTACCGCTGTTTCGTACTCCCCACGAATCTGGATGCGAACAAATGGGTCAGCGCCATCCAGGTGCTCCCTGGCAACAAGCAGATTGTCCATCATGTGCTGCTCTTCATCGATACCGAAGGCGCGGCGGACAAACTGGACGGCAAGGACGGGAATCCCGGATACACGTGCTATGGCGGCCCAGGTTTCGATATTCAAACACCCAACAGTGTCGCCGCAGCGCTCGACCTTGCGGGCGGACTAGGAGGTTGGGTTCCTGGAACCAGAGTTCAACCATTACCGGACGGCGTCGGACTGCTATTGCCGAAAAACGGCAAGGTGGTGATGCAGGTTCATTATTTCCCCAACGGCCGCCCCGGGCCGGACCAGACGAAGGTCGGTCTCTATTATTCAAAGGTTCCCGTCGAGCGGCGCATGCGATACCTGCCTCTGGTCAACACTACATTTAAGATCCAGCCGGGCGAATCGAACAAGGAAGTCACGGCGAAGTTTCAACTACCATTTTTCCTGGACGCACATGCGATCCAGATCGCGCCCCACATGCATTTGCTTGGACGCAAGATCAAGGTGGAACTTGCAATTGGCAAAGACACGCAGGACATGATTCAGATTGACGACTGGGATTTCAATTGGCAGGGATTCTACACCTACAAAGAGCCATTAGCGCTTCCTGCTCTCAGCACGGTCAAGTTGACCTGCAATTTCGATAATACGAAAGATAACCCGAAGAATCCGAGCGATCCACTCAAAGTAGTGGGTTGGGGCGAAGGGACGGAAGACGAGATGTGCCTTGCGTTCATCGGCTTTACCGTCGATCAGGAAAAGCTGACCCTCTTCAACGTGAAGCCGCTAAAATAGATCATGCCAACCGCGGTTTTACCGCCCGGCCCCAAAGGGAAGCCGCTCATTGGGCTTTTTCCCGAGTTCCGCAAAGATCCTCCAGCTTTCCTGCTTGACGTCGCCCAGCGGCACGGCGATATTGCCTATTTCAAACTTGGTCCGCAGCACATGTACCTGCTGAACAAGCCGGAGTACGTGCAGGATGTACTGGTCACGCAATCCAGCAAGTTCATGAAGAGCAGGATCATGCAGCGCGCCAAGGTGCTGCTGGGTGAGGGACTGCTCACCAGTGAAGGCCAGTTTCATCTGCGGCAGCGGCGGCTGGCGCAACCTGCGTTCCACCGGCAGCGCATCGCCGGTTATTCCGCCACCATGGTGCAGTGCGCACAGCGGACATCCGGAAGGTGGACGGACGGAGAAACGCGCGATATCTCCGAAGATATGATGCGGCTCACTCTGGCCGTAGTCGCGCAAACGCTTTTCGGCGCCGATGTAGACTCCGATGCAAACGAGATCGGCCAAGCGCTGACGGACGTGCTCGGGATGTTCAAGCTGATGCTGATCCCATTCACGGACTTCCTTCAGAAGCTGCCGCTACCGTCGATGCGCCGGTTTGAGCGCGCCCGAAGCTTTCTGGATAAAACGATTTATGACATCGTTAATGAGCGCCGGAAAACCGGTGAAGATCGCGGCGACTTGCTTTCGATGCTGCTTCTGGCGCAGGACGAACAAGGCGATGGCGGGAGCATGACAGATACCCAGGTTCGGGATGAAGCCCTCACGCTATTTCTGGCGGGTCACGAAACTACCGCGAATGCTTTGACGTGGACTTGGTACCTTGTGTCCCAACATCCGGAAGTGGAGGCGCGCATGCGGGAGGAACTACAAACTGTGTTGAATGACCGCGCCCCCACGTTTGACGATTTGCCGCAGCTTCGGTACACCGAAATGATCTTCGCGGAATCGATGCGGCTGTATCCGCCCGCGTGGGCGGTCAGCCGGCTGGTGATGGAGGATTATTTCGCGGCGGATTACTGCATTCCCGCCGGTTCCATCGTGATGATGAGCCCCTATGTGATGCACCGGAATCCGGCCTATTTTCCCGATCCGGAGCGGTTTGATCCGCAACGCTGGACGCTGGAAGCGAAAGAGACGCGTCCCAAGTTTTCTTATTTTCCATTCGGCGGCGGACCGAGAGTTTGCATCGGGGAACGCTTCGCCTGGACTGAGGGTGTGCTCGTCCTCGCGGCCATCGCCCAAAAGTGGCGCATGCGTCTGGAACCCGGGCATCGCGTTGCTCATCATGCGCAAATCACGCTTCGTACACGGTACGGCATGCGCATGCAACTGCAACGGCTGTGCAAGTAGAATGCTATTTCACGCCGCTCGCCGTCCGGGCGGGCAGGAATTCATCGCCTGCATTCCAGGTCGGCATCACCTCAGAGTTCGCCACGTTCAATCCGATCAGCATGCCGAACCGGGCGGCTTGTTCGATTCCCGAAAAATCCCAGTCGTCGTGAAATTCGTCGGATGGCTGGTGATAGTGGAGCGTATTGTAGGCGCGGAACGTTTCGGCCGAATACTCGGGAGATTTGCCATAGAAAAGCGTGCCTGTTTCAACTGAAAAAGAAGGCACTCCGGCGCGAGCCAGCATGAAATGGTCCGAGCGGTAATAGCTCCCCTGCTCAGGATGCGGGTCGGGCTGGATCTCGTATTGATACCGCTGTGCTGCTTCCTGCACGAACGGCCAGACTGTAGTGCGTTCGGCCCCAAGAGTCACCACGTCTTTGGTGCGGCCCCCCGGAAAGAGCGCATCGTAGTTGATGTCGACGGCAGACTTCGCGAGCGGGACTACCGGGTGCTGAGCATAGTATTCCGACCCTCGAAGGCCCGCCTCTTCCGCCGTCACTGCCAGGAAAAGAGCCGACCGCCGCGGCTTTTGTTCCAGCGAAGCCCATGCGCGGGCTGTTTCGAGCAGAATCCCGCAGCCGGTGGCATTATCGATTGCGCCGTTGTAGATGTTGTCGCCGTTCACGGCCACCCCGATCCCCAGATGATCCCAGTGAGCCGTGAAGATCACGTATTCGTCTTTCAGTTTGGGGTCGGTGCCGGGCAGCATTGCTACCACGTTTTTACTTTCGATTTTCCGGATCTTCGCGTTGAAATTGCCGCGTATCCGAATCCCAAGCGGCATGGGCCGGAAATCGCGAGAATCGGCGGCTTTCAGCATCTCATCCACCGTTTTGCCCGCCAGGCCGAATAGTTTTTCCCCAGCATCTTGCGTGATCCAACCCGCGAACGCAAGAGCTGGTTGGCCCGGTTCCAGCCTGACCTGCGGGTCTTCTTTGCTCCAGGAATTGCGAACGACATCCCAGCCATAACCCGCCGTGGGCGTCGTATGCACGATGATAGCGCCGAGCGCGCCCATTCGAAGCGCCTGCTCGTACTTGTAGGTCCAGCGCCCGTAGTAGGTGAGTGCGTTGCCCTTGAAAAGCTCCGGGTTCTCGGGCTGCGGTTCATTCGTAAAGAGGACGATCACCTTGCCCCGGACATCCACATCCTTAAAATCGTTCCATTGATACTCCGGCGCGACGATCCCGTGGCCTACGAAGACCAGTTCGGCATCGAACTTCTCACTCGGTTTCTGAAGGTGCGTTGCGCCGACGAATTCGTCCTGCCACTTGAAATTTAGCGTCTTGCCGCCGGAAGTTGCCGTTAAGGTGGAATTCGGCTGTGTGCTGACCCCGACCAGTGGAACGGCCTGGAAGTACGTTCCGTTGTCCCCGGCTGGTTTGGCTCCCGCGACGGCAAACTGGCTGGCGATGTAGTCAGCCGCGAGCTCTCCGCCACGCGTACCAACGCCTCGCCCTTCCAGCAGATCGCTGGACAGGAACTTAACGTGAGCCTTTATTTTTGAGCCACTTACGTCCTGCAGTTGGGCCTGTGCTGAAATTACGAAACAGAGCCAAATCAGTCTTTTCACGGCAACTCCCTATTCTTGATAGAATTTACCACCATGGGGGTGCTATCCTTAGTCTTTACCCAATTAGTAGCATGGATCGTCCCACCCTCACACATCTGCGCGCACTAGAGGCCGAGAGTATCCACATTCTGCGGGAAGTGGTGGCCGAGTTCGCGAATCCAGTGATGCTGTACTCCATTGGCAAAGACTCCTCCGTCATGCTGCGGCTGGCCCAGAAGGCGTTCTATCCGGCACCGCTGCCGTTTCCGCTTCTTCACGTCGATACCACCTACAAGTTTCGCGAGATGATCGAGTTTCGCGACAGTTATACGAAAGAGATTGGGGCAAAGCTGATCGTCCATGTGAACCAGGAAGCGATCAATAACGGGGCGAATCCGTTTCGTATTGGGACGCAGAATTGTTGTGGATTTCTGAAGACCCGGTCGCTGCTGGATGCAATGACCGAAGGCGGGTACGATGCGGCCTTCGGAGGCGCACGCCGCGATGAAGAAAAGTCCCGCGCTAAGGAGAGGATCTACTCGTTCCGGGATACGTTTGGGCAATGGGATCCGAAGAACCAGCGTCCGGAGCTTTGGAACATCTACAACTCACGGGTGAACCAGGGTGAGACCATTCGCGTGTTTCCGCTTTCCAATTGGACGGAGTTGGATGTTTGGCAGTACATCCACGTGGAGAACATCCCTATTGTTCCGCTGTATTTCGCCAAGAAGCGGGAGATGCTGGTGAGAGGCGACTCGCTGCTTCCGGTGGAACACGAACGCCCGCGCCTTCCTGGTGAAAAGACGGAAATGGTGATGTGCCGGATGCGCTCCCTTGGATGCACGCCATGCACGGGCGCGATCCGATCGGAGGCCGACACGCTTCCGAAGATCATTGAAGAGTTGTTCGTGATGCGCCGTTCCGAACGCGAGAACCGCATCATCGACCACGATCAGGAAGGCTCAATGGAACTGAAGAAACGTGAGGGTTACTTCTGATGGCAGCGGCTTTGGCGCAGACGGATATTGAAAGCTTTCTCGCGCTGGAAGAGGGGAAGCAGCTTCTTCGATTCACCACGGCCGGCAGCGTGGATGACGGCAAATCGACACTGATCGGGCGGCTGCTTTATGACTCCAAGGGCGTGTACGAAGATCAGATTGCTTCCGTGAGGAAGGCTTCTGTGAACCGGACCGCTGGTCCCATCGATTTCTCTCTCTTGACGGATGGCTTGAAGGCCGAGCGTGAGCAGGGAATCACGATCGATGTCGCCTACCGGTACTTTGCTACTCCGAAGCGCAAGTTCATCATCGCCGATACGCCAGGGCATGAGCAATACACCCGCAATATGGCGACGGGCGCTTCCACGGCTCACCTTGCGATTGTGCTGGTGGATGCGCGGAAAGGGGTGCTGCCGCAGTCCCGGCGCCACGCGTTCATTGCTTCGCTGCTGAATATTCCGAATGTGGTAGTGGCGATCAACAAAATGGATCTGGTCGATTTCAGCCAGGACGTTTTCGATCGGATTTGCGAAGACTTCAGGGCGTTCGCGAGCGACCTGGATTTGGGAAAGCTTTATTTCATTCCGATCAGCGCGCTTGATGGCGATAACGTGGTGGCGCGAAGCGCGAGGACTCCCTGGTATCGGGGCACAAGCTTGCTGGATTATCTGGAGACTGTGCCGTTTGAAGGGGAAGAAGTGGCGCAGGAGATGCGCTTTCCTGTGCAGTATGTGATCCGTCCGACGCTGGATTTCCGCGGCTACGCGGGGCAGGTTGCAGCGGGCCGCATCCGGCCGGGTGACCGGGTGATGGTGCTTCCGTCGGGGCGTACCAGCAGGGTGAAATCCATCGCTTCCTTCGATGGCGATTTGCAGGAAGCATTCGCGCCCATGCCGGCGACGGTCTGCCTGGAAGATGAGATCGACATCAGCCGCGGAGACATGCTGGTGACACCATCGAAAATGCCGCACGCATCCCGGCGCATGGAAGCCATGGTGGTTTGGATGCACGCGGACCCTATGGAACTCGACAAGTCTTACGTGGTGAAGCACACCACGCAACAGGTGCGGGCCACCGTGACTGCCGTTCTGCACAAGGTGGATATCAACACCCTGGCTAAGAACAGCGCAACACAGCTTCACCTGAATGAGATTGGAGCCGTGGCGATTGAGACTCACAAGCCTCTTTTCTTCGATGCCTATAGAAAGAATCGGGTGACTGGGAGCTTCATCTTCATCGATCCGCTGACGAATGCCACGGTCGGCGCCGGGATGATCCTGGAACGGACTATCAAGCAGGAGCGTTCTCAAAATGAGCCGCTGCTCGGCGTTGAGTTTGAGAAAAGCCGGCTCACGGCGGCAGAGCGGGCGGCGCGATTCGGCCACAATCCGGCGACGATCTGGCTCACCTCGCGGTTAGAGGTTGCGTATCTGGTAGAACGGGATCTGTTTGACCGCGGATGCCTGGTGCATGTGCTGGCCGATGATGTGGACAGCCATCTGCTGCCGGGCCTGGCGAAGATGTCGAGTGCGGCTGGCCTGATCACGATCTGTAGCATCGCATCCACTGAACCCGAAGAGCGCGAAAGCGCCCGGACCCTGGTGGGTCCAGACAGATTCCTGGACGTGGACCCTCAAACGCTTTCGCTGCGCGATGAAGAGGCAGCCGAGCAAGTCTGCCGGTTACTGGAAGAACGCGGGTTCATCCGTAAAGACGACCGCGGCACTTCCGGCGACGGAATTTAGACAACCTTTCCGCACCGCTTTGCCGTTTCCTCATACGGCCCATTGACTTTAATCAACTACGATAGTAGGGTATTTACCTAGTCAGGGGTTTTTCTCAAATCGTACGTGAAGGTCAGGAGTCTGGATTGATGAGACGCGGCATTCTTTTTCTATTTTCAATTGCACTTTTCCTCTGTTCCGTTTCCGGGATCTACGCGCAAGGCACCAGCCTCGGGGTGATCCGTGGAACGGTGATCGATGCCTCGGGCGCGGTGGTGCCCGGCGCGCACGTCGAGGTCATTGATGTGGAGACCAACCTTTCGCATGACTACACCACCGGCAGCGAAGGTAATTACGAAGCGGCCGCGCTGAAATCCGGCCAATACAAAATACTGGTGACGGCTTCTGGTTTTACCAAAGCGGAGATCACCGGTATCACGCTTACGGGTAGTGAGGCTGTTCGCGCGGATGCGCGTCTGCAGCCGGCGGGAACGAGTCAAGAGGTCCTGATCACGTCGGAGGCGCCGCTGATCCAAACAGAATCGCAGACCATCAGTTCTACTCTAAACAACCGAACCCTTCTTGGCCTGCCCCGCGACAGCCGCGACATCTATTCCTTTCTGTACCTCAATCCAAATATTACGCAATCGGCCAGCGACGGGGCATTTAAGTTCATTGGCGCGCAATCCTATGGAGCGAGTTTCTCACTCGACGGTCAGCGATCAAACGGTGGAGTTTTCGGTGAACCAACAAGCAGTCAGCCATCGTTGGAGGCGATTGGCGAACTGACCGTACTCTCAAACGACTTCACGGCGGAGTATGCGGGCGTCGCCAATGTGCGCATCGAAACCAAGCGAGGCGAGAAGGATATCACGGGTCCGCGTTTTACAACAACAAGAACTCGGCGCTGGCGGCCTGGAATTTGCGGGACAAAATTGCGCAAACCGCGTTCCTGCCGACTCCTGAGGTTTCGAGTTACCCGACTCCGTTTTTCAATCTGAACGAGTTTGGCGGATCGTTTGGCGGGCCGGTGCCGCTCTCCAAAAAGACTTTTTTTCTATTTGCTTATGAGCGCCGGTGGGATGACAGACAAGTTCCACTTAGCAGTATCCGGCTACCGCATCCATCGCTTTGGAACGGCGACTTTTCCTTACTTGCGGATTCGAAGAAACCCGTGGTGCCGGCCGGCGTCAATCTCACCGCATCCGAGATCGCGAGCAATACGGTTGGCGGAGCAGGGAAGCAGTTCATCCGGATTCCACAGCGGCTGATCAACCCTGTGACCGCGGCGCTGATCAAGAACTACTATCCGAAGCTCTCCCTGGCGAATCCGATCAACCCTACGAATGGCAGGATTCCGAGGTTCTATCAGAACGTGCCGGCCCTGGTGCAACGAGATCTAGGCACCATGCGCATCGATCATGACTTCAATGAGAAGAACCGGGTGTACGGCGTCTACAATGTTTCCTCACAGAATGGGGGATCGAGTGCCGTTGTGAATCCGTTTCCTGGCCTGGGTATCTCTCAGTCCGATCGGATGAATCACACTGTCTCGCTTTCCTACACGCATCTGTTCGCCGGCAATCTGATCAACGAGGCTCGCGGGGGATTCAACAAGCAGGCGCTTTTCCGGCGAAGCAATACCACGTTGAGCGGTTTTCTTTCCAGTATCGGGTTCGACGCCAGCGATATTGCAGCTTATGGCAACACCGTCGGGCCGAAACTGCTGGACACGTATGGTCACCTGGCTGTTGCGTTTCAAGGGAACGCTTTCCAGGCATTCAGCAATGGCGGCCGTAACACCGACCGGCCACTGGACCAGAACCTGATGACGTATGGGGATACTCTTTCGTGGATTACCGGACGCCACGCTTTTAAGTTCGGAGCAGATCTGGTGCGAAACGCGGCTCTGGATGGTTTCGTTGCCAATCGAGGCAATCCGCGCGGATTGCTTACCTACAACGGCACCGGCCCGGATGCATTTGCCCGTTTCGTAATGGGGCTGCCCGCTACTTCGGTGAGCTATATCAGCAATAGCCGCCCACCGCTTGACGTTTACAACTGGGAGAGCGGGTTCTTTGTGCAGGACGATTTCAAGATTCACTCGCGCCTGACGCTGAACTACGGTCTGCGCTATGAACTGATCACTCCGTTTATCGACAACAACGATCTATTGGTCAACTTCGACCCTACATTCATGGTGAATGGAGTGAGGACTGGCCGGTTCATTATCCCGTCGAAGAAGGCGCTGCCGCTGGTGGATCCACGGATGATCGCTTTCGGACTTGTTACGGCGGATCAGGCGGGGGTGGGCCGGGGCTTGGTCCACACCGATAAGAACAATCTGGCTCCCCGGTTCGGCGCCGCTTGGAGGATAACGGACCGGTCCGTCCTGCGGGGTGGCTTCGGTGTCTACTATCCGACATCCGCGGCACAAGGCATGCGGGATGCTATGGAATCGGCGCCATTCAATCAGGGCCTCACCAAACGCGGCACGGATCTGTCTCCATGGCCGGGGTTCGCCCATGGGTTCAGCCCGCTGAGCGGCGGAACGCTAACCACGGTGGGATCTCAGCCAAGCGTCAACAATATTCCATTCGACCTGCAGCAACCGCGCATCCTGCAATACAACGCGACGTTTGAGCAGGAAATTGGCTGGAAAAGCTCCGTGCGCATCTCTTATCTTGGGACGAAAATGGACGGCCTGATTACGGGCGCCGATCTGAACATGATTGCTCCGAACGACAAGCCATTCGGAACCATCACTGGCGACGGCGTTACCGCTTGCAATCCAGATAATGGAGATTGCGATTTCTCACCGGCCGATCTCGCCCGCCGCCCGTACCCTGCGCTGGGCGACTACATGTCGAGCTACGGTAATTTCGGACACGGCCGCTCTCATGCACTTCAAATCGAAGGGAAGCGGCGCTACGCGAACGGACTTATGTTCAATGTGGCTTACACGCTGCTGGATCAGCAGTCGAATGCAGTTGATTCGGGGAATTCGAGTTTGGGCGGCACCGCCTACAATCAATTCAAGCCGGATAACGATTATGCGCGGGATTCTTTCGTGCCGCGGCATCGTCTGGTGGCTTATGGAATGGTGGAGAGCCCGGTAGGCCGGGGCAGAAAGTACGGCTCGCAGATTTCTAGATGGGCCGACGCGCTGATCGGCGGATGGCAATCCTCATGGAATCTATTTGCGAAATCGGGCACTGGATTTACCCCGTTCTGGACCTGTGACAACTGCGGTCCAGCATACCCCGGCAATGGGGGCAGCTCATTCATCGATGCCGTTGGCGATTTCAATTACGGGACATCGTTCCGGCCCATCGTCACCGGTGAGGCGCAACGACGAAATGGCGATCAGATCTTTGATCCGGCGGCGTTTGCAGTTCCATCAGTAGGGGCCGATGCAATAGACAATCCTAAGGCTGCCCGCCGCAACTATCTTACCGGACCGGGAACATGGGGCGTGAATCTGGGCGTCTACAAGATATTCCGTTTAGGGGAGCGCGTGCAGATGAATCTAGGCGCAGAGTTCAACAACGTTTTCAACCATCCGTTGTTCTCGCCGGCCAGCAGCGATTTCGCGAACCTGGGCAGCTTCTCCCTCGGTATCGATCCGCAAACTACGCGAATCCTGCCGATAACGAATGTCACGCCAAATCCCGATTTTGGACGCCTTCTGACGAGTTACACCCAGGAAGGAATAGACAGCCGCCGGACGACCCGGCTGAAACTGAGATTCACCTTCTAAGGAACTCGCGCAAAACGGACTCGCTTCCGGCGGCCAAGTCCACCGAGTTACTCTTTCGTTTGGCGCCGCCGGAAGCGGCCTTTGCGCTTCTAAGGGAGCGATGAGTTAGGCTGCGCGTTTGCGCTTTGTTTTCTTCTTTTCGACAACAACAGGCGCCACAGGCTCCTGTTCTTCTTGCTTGTATCGCGCAGTCAGCCCCATGGTGGGACACTTAACGTCAACTTCCCCCCAACCTAGCAGCATGCTTCTCTGCGGCGGATTGAGGGCGTGCTTCTCAGAGCAGATCTTGCAAAGAATCATAACCTATTGTAGCAGCTAGCAGGGCTTTTGTGCGCGCCAGAATTATCCAATACAAGATGATCATGAAAGTGAATCGGTTTCCAATGCGAGATGATCATGAAACCGGGGTAGGCAGGCTGCGGCTGAGTGCAAGTACACATGCAAAATGCCGAAGGACTGAGTTCACAACAGATCAGCGAGTTTTTGAAAGGGAGCGCGGCGATCGAATTCACCGCGACGAGCCGCATCGAGCGCTATGCCTGGATCGAGAAAGTTCTGGTCAGCCAAGAGTTCGGAAGCCTGGGCAAAAAGCAACGGGGGGGTCTACGGGCCTACATCGAAAAGATAACGGGACTGAGTACTCCGCAGCTC
>JBBPYD010000118.1:0-6008 GCA_038200305.1 Bryobacterales bacterium | reverse complement strand
TAAATATACTCTACCGTCTGGATCTGCGCCTGGATGATCCGCATCTCCACTCAATTAAACACGTCGCCGTTTTATCTTCAATGCCTACAGTATTTTATGACCCAGTAGTACTAGTGGTCACGTGCCGCTCGTGTCTTGTGCCGGCGATTTGCCAAGCGATGGTATTCTGTCCCGTCTTAGTCGGAGCGAAGAAGAATCGCTGTCCTATCCCGTCAAAGCGCAAGTAGCGTTGCTAGCAGTGTTCTCGGAAGCAGAGGTTGAGGAGCTCGATAGCCCAGCGTCGTCGGTCCTCGTGCCCGAACCATGGTGCGAAGTACTCATCATGCAATGACCCGATATCGATGGCGTTCTGTGGTGGATTTCCAACGTCGTGCAGGTAGGAGAAGGTGTACACACATCGTTCGCGCAGGATGAAGGGCGGGACGTTCTTGCTCGTCGTATGCTTCGTAATATCGCTCTTCCGGCGGAGGGATGTGTTGGCGATCTGTACGACGGTGGGTAGCGCGGTGAGAGGAAGGAGGTTGGCGATCAGCTGTTCGGTAATGATATCCGGCCCATTCGAGCCCGTGATTACGACGGGGGCTGGCGCATACGTCGTGGTGAGGAGTGTCGGTTATAGTCCTCCGCGTCCGCGACGGATCAGTGGGGGCGTTATGGGCATCGATATGCGAACCGGCAAGGTAACCGACTTTTCACAGGCGCCTGCAATATATAACGAAGTCAAAGATATCTTTCCTGACGGCAAGTACACGCGGGTTGAATCTTCCAGCAGGTCGAGCAATTAGGCGGAGCCCACGGCGCGCGCGAGATCGATATTTGGAAGCTGCGGCTGGATGGCACCGGCAAAGATTTCGTCCGGCTCACCCATTTCAACGATTATGAGGGCTGGAAAGCTTCAACCCTATTGTTTCCACCGACGGCCGCTACATTGCTTTTCAGATCGCCCATACATCGGATCCCGCCGGTGTCGGATATGGACTTGTGCTGATGTCCCTGAAAAAAAAGTAGCAGCGCCTTTGGGTCTCCATGCGCGCCTTCCGTTCTTCAGTCAGTTCTGGTCAGAATCTCAAGTGAGCGTTTAGCTGAATCACCCTCGCTCCCCGGCTACTGGTCAGCCTGCCGAAGTTTGCTGAGTTGATGTTACTGGAAAGCCCCACGTAATTTGTATGATTTGTCACGTTGAATGAGTCAAAGCGGATCAGTAACTGCGTTCGCTCGGTCACCGCAAAATTTTTGCCCAGGCTGAAATCGATGCGCCACTGTCCGGGACCGCGGAACTCGCCATTGCCTGAGCTTCCCGGTCGAATGGTCGCTCCGGAAGCCGGCACGATAGGAACGGGAGCGAAAGCTGCCCGATTCAGGTATACCAGCGTAGAACGATAGTCGCTATTGATGGCCGCGCCGCCGATGTAATCCGGCCGGCTGCCCTGCAGTGCCGACCCCTGCCCGACGGTGAGCGGTTCTCCCGTACTCCCACGGAAAATGCCAGTAGCTTGCCATCCGCCTACGGTCTGTCGCAAAAGGCCGCTGGACAAGTTGGCGAATCGCGGAAGGTCGTAAACGGCGTCCGCCGAGAAGTAATGAGCCACGTCACCCGAGGACGGCCCGCGATCGGCGCGTGGATTGAAGAAGTCCTGGGTGCGCACGTCCTGATCACCCTGGTAATACGCTCCGATGTCGCCGCCGCCCGTCGACAGAGCCTTTCCATAGGTGTAGTGAACTGCGCCGACCACGTTGCGCGAGTACCGCTTGCGCAGCGACGATTGCCAGGAAGAGTAAACCGTATTCTGCGTGTTGTCGATATAGTAGCCGTCATTCAGATTGGGATTCGGCCGGAGACCCGTAATCCGGTCCACGGCGTTGAACACCCGGTGCAGCGGAAACTTCACGCCGCGGTTGCCCACAAACGCCGTTTCAAAAACAAGCGAGGAGCTGAGTTCCCGCTGAATGCCGAAGTACAGGTTCATCGAGTAGGGATTTTGCAAATGAGGATCGAAGGCGGCGAACACGTTCACTCGGCCGGTGCGAATCGTCTCGGCCTCCACCACCGCTCGAGCATCGTCGTTATACGTGGGGAAGTGGAAATTAGCCTTGGCAACCTCTTGCTTACTCAGGATGGTCCGGAAGGGAACGGTCTTGGTCGCGACGGACTGCTTCACCAAGCCCTGCATTTGCGGGCTAAAGAGGATGCCGAAGCCGCCGCGGATCACCGTCTTGCTCTTACCGTCCGGATTGTAGCTGAATCCGATGCGAGGGCCTATGTTCGCCCAGCGATCGCTTTCGTAGGGATTGCCCGGATCGCGGAACGGGCCGAAATGGAATTGGGTATCCAGCAGGCCGTCCAGGTTGTTGAACTCGGCGGGGGCGGCGGCGTTTATCGGGCGGGCCACCACGTGCGAGTAAAAGTCGTAGCGGGCGCCCAGGTTGATCACCAATTTGGACGTGATGCGCCAGTCATCCTGCGCGAACATTCCCCAGTCGTAGCTATTTCCATTATAGAAATTTGGTCCAAAGGTCACGTTTAAAGTCGAAGGAATGTCGGCCAGCAGATCCGGTTTTCCGATATAAGAAATCGTCGGATTGGCCACTTTCACCCGGCCCCCTGTCCGGTGGATGAAATTGCCTCCAAACTTCAACGAGTGTTTCCCCGAGTTGCGGGAATATTTTTGGTCCATACTCCAACTAGGACCGTACTGGGACCAGATCTGGCCCGACGCAGTGGTGAAGCCAAGGCTGCTGGAGATGGCTGGGATGCGCAGACCAAACTGACTTTTTTCCGTGCCGGGTGCTTTCTGAGCCAGAAATCCATCGAAGGTTTCCAGGTCTTGCAGGTTGTAACCGAAGCGGGACTCCGAAGTCCAGGACGGCCCTCCGCTCACGAAACTCGCTGTGCCGCGCTCCTGAAATCCGTGGAACTCTGTGTTGTTCCCGATATAGTACATAGGCTCGTTTCGATAGGGACGGCCATGAGTCCAGGTAAGCGCAAGATTACTGTAATTATTCAGCCGGAAATCGCCCTTGGCGACGATATGGTTGTCGTGCGCGCGGGCAGTCCGGGAATCCTGATAAAATCCGACGTCCGCGGTGGGAGAATACGGCTGATTTGGCAGCGGGATTGAGTCTAGGGGCTGCTTATACGCCGGGTTGGCGCGGATCATCTCGTCGCGAAGTTTGGGAGTGGGAGAGTTGCCGCTCACCGGCGGAGAACTGACTTCCTGATATCCTTCATACGTGCTGAAGAAAAAGACCCGGTCGCGGACAATTGTGCCGCCAGCCGATCCGCCAAACTGGTTGTAGGTGAGCGGCGCCTTGCTCGACAAGAATTGATTTCGCGCGTTTAAACTGCGGCTCTGGAAATTCTCGAACAGCGAGCCATGGAAGGCGTTTGTTCCCGACTTGGTAATCAGATTTACGTTGCCTGCCAGGGCGCTGCTGTATTCGGCGGGGATGATGCCTTTCACTACCTGAACTTCCTGGATGGCTTCAATACTAATCATGTCAATGTAGTTGAAGTTGGTGAAAAGCGCTCCAGCCCGGCCCTCTGAGTTGCCATTTGCATCCGTGCCGTCCACCGTGAATGTGGTTCCGGAGCGGCCCAGGCCGTTCAGGCGAACCCCGCCGTCGCGATTGCCGTGCCCGGGCCCCCCGCCCGAGTTGCTGACGGTAACGCCGGTCCCGAGGCTTAACAGATTCGTATAGTTTCGCCGCGCCAGCGGAAGCCCTGCTACTTGCGCGCTGCTCATGCTCTCGCGCTGCTCCGAGTTGACCGCATTCACCAGCGGCGCCCGGCTCTCCACCGTTACCGTCTCGCCAACTGCGCCCACCGTGAGCGCGAAAGTGCGGCGTACGGTTTGCGCCGCCGTCAATTCAGTATCGGTCGCGGCATAAGTTTTAAAGCCGTGGGCTTCAATACGAATGGTGTAAGTACCCACACGTAGAAAGTCAAAAGCGAATTCTCCGGACGTGTCAGCGGCTTTCTTGGTAACGGCTCCGGTCTCTTCGTGCACGAAGGACACTGTCGCGCCAGGAACCCGGGCGCCGCTGGAATCAGTCACTATGCCATAGAACGTTGCGGTGGTAACTTGGCCATTGCAAAGCGCAATGGTCAGAAGAGCCATACTCAGGCACGATAGAAAGAGTTTCATATTCAGCCGCCTCATCAAAGATGACCGTGATCAGCATAATGCAATGCTCCGTTGATAACAAGGTCCAGTCTTGTCTCATACAAGCTGAGCCTGAAGCGGAGGTTTGTTTCTCACACAAGATGAGCCTGAAGGGTGGAGTCCGCATGCTGGGAGTTGATCATCAGCGTGCAAACAGCAGAGAGTATGAGCCTGGAACAGATCCGGGCGTTTTTGGAAGGGAGCGGCGAGGTTGAATTCAAAGGGCGCGGTCGCAGCGAGGTGTATGACTTCGTGAGCCTGACCTTGCAGCAGCAGGGGTATCGGAAGCTGGGTCGGGCCAGCAAAGGATTAGTGCGGCTGTATCTGGAGAAGATGACCGGGCTGAGCCGGGCACAGGTGAACCGGCTAATCCGGCAGTACGCGACGGATGGGGAAGTGAAACTGAAGACGTACCGTCGGCGGCGGTTCCCGACGGCCTACACTCGGGCCGATATCGAACTGCTGGTGAAGGTCGATGAAGCTCACGAGACCTTAAGCGGACCGGCAACGCAGAAGCTGCTGTATCGCGCCTTTCACGACTATGGAGATAGAGCGTATGAACGGCTGGCGCGGCTGTCATCGGCGCATCTGTACCGGTTAAGGAAGAGCCGAGCCTATCGCGAACGCCGTATGGTGTATCAGGCCACACGACCGACTCGGGCCGGCATTGGGGAGCGTCGCCGGCCCGATCCGCAAAACCGTCCTGGGTACCTGCGTGTGGACACGGTGCATCAAGGCGACCTGGAGGGAGCCAAAGGCGTATATCACATCAATGCCGTCGATGAGGTGACGCAATGGCAGGTGGTGGGAGCTACGGCACAGATCAGCGAAGCCTTTCTTTTGCCTGTGCTGGAGGCCATGCTGGGTCAATTTCCGTTCCGTATCTGCGGCTTTCATTCCGATAACGGCAGCGAGTTCATCAATCATACGGTGGCCGGGTTGTTGAACAAGCTCTTGATCGAGCAGACCAAGTCGCGGCCGCGGCACTCCAACGACAACGGGTTGGCGGAAACCAAGAATGGAGCGGTGGTTCGCAAGCACATGGGTTACGGGCATATCGCCGGACTGCACGCCGAAAGGATTGAAGCTTTTTACGAGCAGCACTTCAATCCGTATCTGAACTTCCACCGTCCGTGCGGCGTGCCCGAGAGGGTGGTCAGCGCGAAAGGCAAAGAGAAGCGGGTGTATCGCTGGTATGCCACCCCGTGGGAGATTTTGCGGCAACTGCCTGCAGTTGCCCGTCACCTGAAAGCAGAGATAACCATCGAGGAACTCGACCGCCAGGTTCAGGCCAAAACGGATACCCAAGCAGCAGCCGAAATGCAGGAGGCCAAGCGCAAACTCTTCGGCGCCATTCAGCAGAGGAGGTCGGCATGAAAGCCCAGAGGCTGTGGAAATGCCGGTCCGTGGGCAACGCGGAAAACCAATCCCAGGTTTCCCCCGTTGCCCACCGCCCTTGGAAATCGCTCCGCGATTCCCACATTCCCACAGCCTCGGTGACGAACGCAGATGGGAAAGTGGAAATCCAAAACCAGGATTCCCACTTTCCCACTGCACGATTTCTGTCTTACAAAACTCAATCAGAAAGGAGTCCTGGCGCGGATCGCTCCGCTCCCGCCTTCAGGCTCCGGGACAGATCTCGGCGGCGGCGCGGAAGCGGCTGGAAGTGCAGTACGGGTCATTGAATGTAGCGGAGCTTCAAGCAAAGATGGAAGCGTTGAAGACACGGCTGTTTGATCGCCTGGAACAAAAGCAAGAGCTTAAGCCATCGGCGGCCAAGCGCCATGGACCCGGCATTCAGGTTGGCGGACGATCCCATGCTATCTGGATGCGCGAGATGATGGG
>JBBPYD010000117.1:0-6838 GCA_038200305.1 Bryobacterales bacterium | reverse complement strand
GGCCGCAGATCGCGGCAGCGGCAGCACGGATCTTCGCGTCGCCCGAGGCAAGCAGCTTCCGCACCACCTCACCCGCCGGCGCGCCGCCTACCAAAGCAAGATCGGCGAAGAAGCCGGGAGTGGCCGCGGGCCGTTTCAATAAATTCAGTTCCTCCTGAGAAGGGGGGACGTTCTTGTTCCGCAGGCGTGTCACCCATGCGATCGCGTCGTTGTTACTCGGAGGATGATAATTCCGGGCGCCCAGATCCTCGAACTCGCGGTAAATGACGTGGTACCCCTTTGCATTCACACGTGAATAGGTGTCGCGAACGGTGGTCAGATGGTAGGACAGATCCCTGAGTCCAAGCACCATATAGAACTCGGGAGCGCTCTTCAGCGGGTCGATGGCTTCCGTCAATTCGGATGGCATGTTCCACCAGCCCCAGCTATAGGTAATGCTGGCGGTGACGAGCTTAGGATGCAGCATCGCGAACTCACCGGAGATCTTGCCGCCCTCGCCCTTTCCATACATGTAAATCCGGCGCGGATTGATGGGGTATGTCTTTTTCGCCCAGGCGATCAGCTTCTCAATCGGCTCAATGTCGGCGGTTCCAAACTTCCGCTCCTGAGGATGGCCGGCAAGCAGCACGTAGTTGTCACGCAGGCCAAGCCGGTTCAGCGCCTCGCGGACCGGCAGAATTTCATCGCCGGTAGGCCGGTCATGCTCCGGGAAGCACAGGATCAATCCCACCTGCTGCCTGGGATCGGTAGCGCCGGCTTGAAGAGGCTTATCCGGGGCTTCTACTACGTAGCGGATGATGGTTTTTCCAGTGTCATCCTTGAGCTCAGTTTCGGTCGCACTATAGAGTGGCGTGGTGATCGCACCGGCAATCAGCAGCAGCACGGCCGTTGTACTGTTCGTAATGCTCATAATGAATCCTCCCTCTGGATACAGCAAATATATAACAAACGGGTTCAGCGGGTGCGGAATGTCAGGCTTTGGGGTACCACTGCCAGGTATCGCGCAATGGTATCTTCACTCAGCTTCTTTTGCCCGGACTTGATATACATCTGTACGAGGACTGAGTAGGCCAGCTCGTCCAATGGGTCCAGCTTAATCGCACGTTCGAGTTCTGCAATTGCAGCTTGCGTATCACCGCGGGCAAAGAGCGCCACACCGAGGTTGTGCGCGTGGCGGGCATCTTCAGGCTGCAAGCGCACGGCCTGCTCGAAATTTTCCGCTGCTTCTTTTGGACGTTGTTTCTGCATCAGAACCCAGCCGATGCCTGCTAATACTTCCGCGTCCTTGTTCTTAAGCGGAAGCAGAATCTTGAATCCTTCCTGAACAAAATTAACGGAGCTATCGCGCTGGCCGGCGTACAGGTAGGCTAAGCCGAGATTGCGGCCGCGGTATTCGGGCAGCGGCTCACGCCATGCTCTGAGGACTCTGGTTGCATAGCCTGCGGCCGGATCGTCCCGGTTGCTACGAATGCGGTGGTCGGTATAGGAAGTGTGGGCAATTTCAGGCGTTTGCCGGCGAGGCATGTGGCAACTGGCGCAGTCTTTCGCGCCGTTGGGGTGTGATGCGGGAAGTGCGCCGGCGTGGCAGGAAAGACAGACTTGCCGCTGGTCTTTTTTGACGCCGTGTGGACTGTGGCAGGTGCCGCACCAGAGTTTTCCCTCACTCATCCGCGCGCACTTGCTAAGCGCTAACTGCTCCACCTGGCTGACGACCTTGAGTACACCCGCAGTCCCAGGACCAGGAGATGTATAGGTTGTGAAGGCCGGACGGGAATCGTTCCAGGTGCTGCCCGGATTCAAAATCCTTGCTTCGCCTTGCAGGTGGCACTGCTCACAGATGCTATCCCGCGCCGCAGGCGGAAGCTTTGCCGGATTTGCAAAGTGCGTAGCAGATGCCGCGTGGCACCGTTCACAGGTGATGGAGTGCGGCGCATCTGTGCCCTGACGCATGCCGCCGGTGTGGCAGTAGAGGCATTCCATGGTGATCCGGCGGTCGAAGCCGGGATTGGTTTGACCTCCATAGCCCGGCGACAGATCCCAACGGCCTGGCTGCGAAAACCAGGAAATGGGGGACTCAAAAAGCGATCCGCCGATGAGGACCGCGTAGCTGTGGCCTACATTGCCGGAGCCGATCCCGATGGCGATGGGGTATTCGGCGGTGAGGCCGTTGCGCTCTACCCGGTGATACATCTGGCCGCCGCGGAATTGCACGGCCATGCTCGAATGGGATGGCTTGTGCTGAAAGCTTACGGTCGGCAATTCTGACTGGGCGATCGATCTGCCCATTCCGGTCTGCGCGAACGCTTTTACCTCGGCCTCATGGCAAGGCAGGCATTTCTCTTGCGCGGAGATCGAGCCAGCGGCGAGAGCAATTAGCAAAAAACAGCGGCGCACTTAACCTAGTTTAAAAGTCCAAGTTTAAAAATCCAGGCGGGTGCCTATCTGGATCTGCCGGTTGTTGCTGATACTGGTTACCTGGCCGAATTGCGCGTTTGTGATGAGGGTTTGAATTCCGCCGAGCGTGCTTCTGTTGAAGGCGTTGAGGAATTCCGCACGCAATTGAAAGCGAACCCTTTCGCTTAATTTTGTATTCTTCTGAAGACCAAAATCTTCGTTGATCTTTCCGAAGTTGCGGGCCTGTCCATAGCGAAAGGCCGCGGTACCCAAGGTGAGAGGCGCAGGGTCTGAGAACAAACCCTTATTGAGGTACGTGTTGCTGGACGATGTGACAGGTGAGATCTGGAAGGTGCTCTTGTCGAACGGAACCTTCATAACGCCCGCGGCGATGTTGGCGCGGTTTGTTGAACCGTTCCAGCCGCCTGAAAGCGGTGACGAGCCGGTGAAGCCCAGCGGAGTACCGCTGAAATAATTCACGATCCCCGATACAGACCAGCCGCCAATTAAGGCATTTACAACGCGTGGACTGTTCGCCAATAGCGGCTTTCCGCGGCCAAACGGCAGATCATAACTGACGTAGCCCTTGAACAGGTGCGGCTGGTCGTCGTCCGCCAGTGCCTTCTCCAGCTTCAAATTGTAATAATCCACTGTACGTCCGCCGTTATCATTCACTAGTGAAGACCCGATATTGGTCAGGTTCTTCGACCACGTGTAATTGGTGTAGGTGGTGAAGCCCTTGGAGAACTGGTGATTCACCGTAATCTGTAACGAATGATAGGTAGAGAAACCGAGCGGCGCACCGTAGTCGGCGATCGTCTGATTGCCCTGCACTTGCGGAAATGGGCGCAAGGCGCTGGCTACGGTGCCCTGGAAACCTGGGTAGGGATAAGGAATGCCGTTCGCGGCCGCATCGGCAGCGCTCCTGACGGCGTTGTTGAGGTTGCGGCCGAAAAGTTGTAAGTACTTCGGGTCTAACTGATTGATCACGGCCATCTGTCCGTTACGCAATCCTGTTGACTTATTCCCGACGTAGCCGACATCCAGAACCAGATTCTTGACGATTTCGCGCTGGACATTGAAGTTCCATTGCTGAACGTACGGGGAACGCCCGTAGTTGGGGTCGATTATGCCTGGGCGGTTCTTGTCGCCGAAGGATACATCATAAGACGGGGGCGAGTACCGGTTGGTGGGGAAACCGGCATCCCAGTTGAAGATGCCTGCCCATGGATTGACCGGGTCGGCGGATAAAGAATACGTTCCGCCTGCCTGCACATTTGTTTGTTTTCCGAGCGGCGTACCATTGAAGCCGTTGAACAGATCGCCTTCGTACATGATTCCGTAAGCGCCGCGCAACGTCCAGCGATCCATCAGCCGGTAAGCGAAGCCGATTCGGGGACCGAAGTCCCGGAATGACGGGTTGCCAAAGTAGCGTTTTCCCGTGCAGACACTGCAATTGCCCGCGAAATCGTATGCACCGAGCCGCCCGGTAGCAGGATCGACTTTATTCAAATTGAAACTGGAGAGGCGGTCGGCCACTTCAGTGAATGGCGGCTGATACTCCCAGCGCAAGCCGAGATTAAGTGTGAGACGGCTGCTGACCTTGAAGTCGTCCTGAAAGAAGAAAGCATCATAAACCCGCCTGCCACCGAGGGCAACTGGATCGCTGAGACCCGCGCTGTCAACAATACCGAGCAAGTAGCTGGCAAAGGCGTATCCGGTCTGAGTGCCGGAAAATGTTTCATTCGGAATGGCCGTGGCGCGGGCGTTGAAAGCAAAGTTGCCGCCCTGCGTGGGACGGGTGTTCAAGTGATTGTGGCGAAGATCGATGCCGGCCTTCATGAAGTGCCGTCCTTTCGAAAAACTGACAGTGTCGATGAGACCGAATCCCATGTAGACCTGGAAATCGTTTTGCGGATCGCCGATGTTAGTGAGGCCAACAAAGGGGCCGCCGCCAAAATCAATATTGGGATAGCCAAAGGTTGAGAGATTCTTGATGCCGAGGTCCTTGGCTCCATCAATGTCTTTGAAGTTTCCAATGTTCGGATTTGCCATGCGGTTGTAATAGACCGTGAACGTGTTCAGCACCCGCGGGCTGACGTTGTAATCGTGAGAAATGCGAGCGAGTTCACTCTTGATAATTTGGCGGCGGGCGCTGGTGAGAACACCCCCAACAGGATCGCTCGGATCCCAAAGGCGAGTCTGATCGAGCAGCAGGCGGGGACGCTTGTTATAGCTGATTGAGCCAGACAGCTTCTGCTTATCGCCTATGTTCTGATCGACTTTTGTGGAGAACTGATATTGATCGAACTCCGGTGTGCCCGCGGAAGGGCGAATTGCATTGTTGGTAAGCGGGATGGAACCGTCGGGGTTTCGAACAGTAGGCAGATAACCTTTTTTCAAGAGCGCGTTGACGCGTTGGGATACCTGACTGATGCGGTTGACCGGAATTTTGTTGCCTGGGAACATTTCGCCTACGTAGCGGCCATTGTCGAGTTGACGGAAAGTGAGCGGATCGTAGATGGCGCCTTTGAGAACGGGACGATTGAGCGCATCGTTCTGACCGATGGAAGCACCCAGCAGGCGGCTGAAATCGCCGTCGAGAAATTCCGGCTGCGGCGCGGTGACATTGGGGGCGGCAAATCCGGTGAGGCGTTCGCGGTAGCCCTCGAAGGTGGTGTAGAAGAACGTTTTGTTCTTTCCGTTGTAGACCTTTGGGATGTAAATGGGCGCGCCGGCGCTGAAAGCGTAATTCTGACGGCGATCTAAACCTCTGGGGCGCTTGTTGAATTTGTTGACGGATGTGTTTGCATCGAACGCTTCGTTGCGAAGGGCTCCGTATGCGCTGCCGTGCAACTGGTTTGAACCCGACTTCATCACGTAATTGAAGACTCCGGCCTGCGCACGGCCGAACTCAGCGGACATGCCGCTGGTTTGAATCTTAAATTCCGAAAGGGCTTCCACTGAGACGCTGGATTCGCTGAAGTGACCAGCCAGATAGGTGGTTACGGTGGCGCCATCGAGCAAGGATTCTTTCGAGAAACTGGAACTACCGTTGATATTGCTGGTCCATGTATTGCCAGAGACGCCCGGAGTGACCAGGTACGCAAAATTTTCAGCAATACGAGCGCCGGAGAAAGTGAGTGGCAGGTCAATCAGTTGCTTATTGGTCAGACTGGTGCCGACATCCGGACTGTCGGTTTGCAGGCGGGGTGTTTCGGCGGTGACGGCAATCGATTCGGCAACGGAGCCAACTTCGAGAATGGCATCCACACGGAGAACCTGCGTGACTCCAAGTTCCACGCCAGTGCGCTCAAGTTTCTTGAAACTGGGCGCTTCATAGGTGATGGTGTAGGCGCCGGGGGGCAGATTCGGGGCGGTATACTGGCCCGCTTCATTAGAAACCGCTTCGGATTGCGCACCTGTAGCGACATTGCGGATGGTGAGCTTGACGTTTGGGATCACCGCTCCACTGTTGTCACTAACGGTGCCGGTGATGGTGCCTCTGTTCAACTGCGCCAGCAGAAGACCCGCAGAGAACAGGACCGCCCCGGCTATGCGAAGAGAGTGTTGCATCGATTTTGGCTCCTAACCTTCATTTGAGTACCCTGGGGCGAAGTTATATCACAGGTGCTATCGTTCGCACAATTTTGGTTGGGGCGGAGCCGTAGTTGCGGATCACACAGACGCCTGAAGCCGTGCTTGACGGCGTTCTCTTCGATTACGGTGCAAAGTAGCTGTGGCTGCTGCTGGCTGAGGGGCTTTTGGGGGCTCGTTTTGCCGAGCAAAGCCAATCGGATCCGGAAGACTCGTGGTTGGATGGACCGGTACAGGGGTGGCGGGCTGAGTTCCGGAGGCTGCGGATATTTCCGCTTTGGGAGTTTCCGAGGGGGCTTCTTCATTTTGCCGAGCAAAGCCAATTCTGACTTTCCGGAGTGTTTGCAGCTCTTTGGAAGCACGGTAGAAGGAGCGGTCGAGACTGGTTTCGTAACGGGCGAGGCGGGAGAAGTTATCCTGGCCGAGACCCTCGATGGTGAAGGATTGCCCAAGAGTGCCGAATCCTATCTTCCCGGCTTGAGCCGCGGTTGGATAGAAATGACGGTACATGTCGGCTTCGATGCGGCCGATGCGGCGGTTGCGCCAGAAGCTGAGGAGCATTTTTTCGACGCAGAACAACTCGGCCGGACCTTCGGGATTGAATTGCTGGTGAAAGGACTCGCGCAATTCTTCGAACACGGCGGGGTCTTCGTCCGGGAGCAGGACCTCCTGCGCCCGGAGTCCGTGGATGAGGCTGTTGAGCCGGACGGCTGCTTTGCCTTCGTCCGTTCTCGGTCCGGTGCTGTGCTGCGCGTTGCGGCGATTGGCCGCGATTTGTGCTGGTGACGCCATGATGCTGCCTCCTTCGGCGGAATGTTGTTCCGCCTAACTTAGGATTTAGCATGGG
>JBBPYD010000116.1:0-26944 GCA_038200305.1 Bryobacterales bacterium | reverse complement strand
TGGCTCGCCTTCAATGTAGAGCACTCGCGGTTTGGCGCCTTCCACCGCAACCAGCCGGTTCACCGAGTTGTTATTCAGATTCTCCTCGCCATCCAGCGGATCCATGGAAATCTGAACATTCCGGGCCCCCGCCGAACCCGCGTTGAACGCAAGCGACTCGGACTGCTCCACTCCGTCTCCCTTCAGCGTAACCTCTTGTGTCGCCAGCGTTTTGCCTCCATCTTTCACGGTGAGGCGCGCTTTCCGGCCCGAGTACCCGTTCTGGTGGAAACTAACAACGGCGCTCACTCTCGAATCCGCCAGCGTTCTGGCCGGTAGCTGCGCGTCGGAAATTTCGATATCGTGGGCCAGCTTCTCACGCCCAAAACCCACCGTATGAACCGGAATACGCTGCCGCCGGATCTCATTGATGGTCGCAAGGTCGATGCCACCCGCATTGTCGGCGCCATCGCTCAACAAAACCACCGCGCCGACCGGCAGACTGGATGCCTCTCCCGCCACCTGCTTCAATGTCTCACCCAAATTCGTCGATGACGCGCTTGCGGTCAGTTGTTCCGGTTTTTCAACTCTTTCCACCACGTTGCCGGCCCGGTACAAGCGCACTTGAAAATTCTTGGCCAGATTCTTCAGCACACCGCTGTTCAGAGCCTGAACTACCTGATCGCGCCGGGTGCTTCCGCCCTCCGCAAGATTCATGCTCTTCGAATCGTCCACCACAACCGCAACGATGTTCTGTTGCCGCCGAAGCGTGGCGACGCTCAGCGCCGGATGCCAGAGAACCAGCAACAAAAGGCTCACCAGCAGCGTCTGCAACAGCCAGATACCCGCCGGGCGCATGCCTGTGAGAAGCGTCGCATGTTCGCGTCGTCTTCGCCAAAACGGATACGCAAGCGCGGCCGCAGCCAGTACAAGGCAGATTCCCAGCACCCACAACGGCCACCGCCCCAGAAACACAACTTGGCCTTTCGCAAAAAGTGAGGCCGGATATTTGAAGAAAAATTGGAACATCAATTTCAGCTTTCGGACAGGAAACGATCAGTGCGTCATGGAATAAATGATGTAGTTGATCCCGATGCGATACCCAAGCGAAGTATATTTCTCGGGATACCGGGGGTTGTCGGCGTGCTCCCAGGAATCGCCCAGGTCCATATTGTGGCAGATGGCCACCATCAACCGTCCCTTGTCATCCAGAATGCCACGCCAGCGCGGAATCACACCGCCATACTCGTAGGTTACTCCACGGTAAAGAGCCGCCGTGCCCGGCACTTGAAAGCGCTCCTGCAGGTCGTAAAGTACATGGAAGATCGGATCTGAATTTTCCAGTTCCACAACCGGCTTGTCCGGAAAGATGCGGCCCATGCTGGCCATGAATACTTCCCACTCTTGGGTGCCATGGAAGTCGTCCACCATCAAAAACCCGCCTCGCAGCAGATAATCCCGCATTCGCTTACACTGCGGATCTGTCAATTCCCAGTGTCCCACTTCCACCGCGTAGACCCACGGCCAGTTGTAGATTTCATCGGTGTCTACATCCACCACCTGCTCCACAGATCGCGTGTGAAGCCGGGTAAGCCGCCGCACCCCCTGCACAAATTGGCGATCCGCCTTTGGATAATCCGTGGTCCAATTACCGTAACGGTAAGAAGGGTAGCGAAGACGGGCAAAGGCCCATTCGGTTTTCTCCGCTGCGTCGGGCGGAGTGACCAGCGGTTCCTCCTGCTCGCGGCGGAAACGGCCCCGCTGGAAGGCGAACAGAGCGCTCCACATGGACAGAACAATGAACACCGCGGACACAACAATGCGGAGGCGCATAAGCAGGCCCGGATTCGGCTTAAAAATAGCACAACGATCCCGGATACATTAACAGACGTACATCGCGGCCGTAATGTTATGCGGGTCCGAAATTTTCTTTGTTCCCGCCCGGTCTGGCACTACGCCGAGGCCAACCCGCGCAGATTCCAGCCGCAAATCACGCTACCTTCCAGCTTATTCCCGCCCGGTCCCGGCCAGTGCGTCTCCAGGCTCAAATAGCCGTGATAGCCATCTGCCAGCAGCGCCCCGATCTGCCCTTTCCACTCAACCGACCTCGTGCCAAGGGGTCCCCACTCCGGTTTATGTCCCTCCATGTGGCAATCTTTCGCATGAACATGGACAATCCGGTCCTTCGGCAGCAGCCCATAGCCGTAAGGGAACGGGTTTTCGCCGCCAACCAGCGCGTTCGCCGGGTCCCACACCAGCTTGAGATTCGGATGCTGGACGGCTTTCAACACGCGTGCCGTTTCCGCTGCGGTGCCGATATTGCAGGCATGCTCGTTCTCCAGCCCGATGATCAAATCTTCCTTCGCCGCCTTCTCCGCCAGATTTGAGAGCGCCGTCACAACGCCATCAAAGCACTTGTCCGGCTCCACGGTCCGCCAATAGGAGAACACACGGATGATCCGCGCACCCATCTTCTTGGCGATTTCGAACGCATGATCCGTCAGTTGCGGCTGATCCTCAAACGTGTGTTTGGACGCAAAGATATCGTGTTGGAACCGGCTGTCCACCTCCGGCGCACCCGGCAACACGCACTTCAGCAAAGGCGAGGCAATGGAGATCACCTCCATTCCCTTCGCCGCAAGCAAATCCTGCGCGCGGTTCAGTTCCCCGGGAGTCAGATCCATGATGTTCTTGCCGAAGATTACGCGGAGCTCGGCCCCAGTCATGCCAATGGCCGCCATGGGTTCCAGCGCTGTGGCCAAATCGGGAGAAAATTCATCCGTGATGGCGGCAATACGAAGTTTTGGATTCATTAGAGCGTGATCACCTGGTCGGGCATGTTGCCGGAAAGAGCTTTATAGAGGTCGGGGAAACAGCCAATCGGGACGCCATCGAACAGCTTGTCCGCAATCTCCCGTTCATAGCAACACTGGTCGCAGCACATCAGCAGCATCCCGGATTTCCTGGCCACCGCCGTAAGCCGTTCGCCAATTGGGTTCCCCTTCTGTAGCGCGTAGCAGTTGTCTTCAAAGAAGAACATGCCCACCACGTCCACGCCATGACGGTTCTCCTCCAGTTGCGGCAGGATCATCTTGGCCAGCTTGTAGGATACTGTGTGGCCCTGGGTCGAAAAAATGTAAGCTACTTTCAGACTCTTTCTCCTTGATCTACTTTTTGAACGGCGGAGCGAAACGCTTCCAGTGCTAAAATCGCACGTCTGGCCTTGTACGTCGGCACATCTTCATGCAACGCGAGCAGGCGGTCCGCGTTGTAATCGTGCGCTTTCTCTATTCGAAGGCCAATCACCAGTTCGGCCAAATGTTCACAAAACGCAACCAACGTCGCGCAGGTAGTACACCGGTACTCAGCCGACGAAATCACACCCGCCGGAGCCTGCAACCAAAAGATGACGCAATTGCCATCTTCATCCCGCACCTTGTCACCTGAATAACCCGTTGGCGTTTGTGTACCGCGGCGAAACGCGCGCTGAAAATAATCGTACGTGGACATCAACATGGACATCAACGCGGAGCGATCCCCTTCTCTTCCGTGATCGTGACAAACTGATTCGCCGGAAGATTCGCCAGCCGCTGCTTCACTCCACTGGGCCAGACCACTTCCACCGACGTGATCACAGTGTCCTTGCCAAGCCCGAACGTCAGCGCAAGGTCGCTCTGTGAACAATAACTCGAACCGCTATGCACCATTTGCCACTGCTTGCCCGAAGCGCTTTCGACCCGCACCACAGCCCCAATCGCGGAGCGGTTCGATTTCACGCCCACCAGCCGCACGTTCCACCAGTGATTCCGATTCCCGCCATCGTTCCGGTAAAGATATGCCGGCCCGTTGTTCGTGCTAATCAAAATATCCAGGTCCCCATCGCGATCGATGTCCGCGTAAGCCGCACCCCGCGCGACCACGGGACGCATTAGGTCCGGGCCCGAGGTTGCAGAAACATTTTCAAACCGGCCCTTCCCGTCATTGTGGAATAACAACGGCGGTTGCTTGTACTGGATCTTTGGTTGCACCCGGCCAATCTCTTCGTCGATGTGGCCGTTGGCCGCGAAGACATCCGGGTAGCCGTCAAGATCGTAATCGAAAAAGAATACACCGAACGCAAGACTCAGCAGGCTCGACCGGCCAATCGGCGATCGCGGAGCTTCATCGACAAACAGGCCGCCACCTTCATTGTGATACAGGCCGAGCATCTGGTGCGAGAAATTCCCCACCAACAGATGCGGCCGCCCCGTTCGATCGTAGTCGGCGGCATCCACTCCCATCGCCCCTCGCGCCACGCCATCCTCGCCAAAAGCCACCCCTGCCGCCACTGCTTCCTCGCTGAACGTGCCATTTCCATGGTTGCGATAGAGCTTATTCGGCTGCGTGTCATTGGCTACGAACAGATCCGGCCAGCCGTCTCCGTTGTAATCCAGCACCACCGCGCCCAATGATTTACTCGTCGGATCGCCAAGGCCCGCCTTCTGCGTAATGTCTTCAAACTTCCCGCCGCCAAGATTGCGAAACAGCCGCGACGATGTCCCCTTGTAAGATTCCGGCGTGCAATAGGACTTCGTCGAACCATCCATGGAGCACCACAGATCGCCCTTCGCCGTCCACTGCACGTAGTTGGCGACGAATAGATCTACCTTGCCGTCCCGATCGAAGTCGAACCAAACCGGGCTCGCGCCGAAATTCGCATTCACAATCCCGGCGGCTTTCGTCACGTCTTTGAATTTGCCGTGGCCCTCGTTGTGGAACAACCGGTCGCCCTCAAGCGCGGTGACATAGATGTCCTCCCGGCCATCGTTATCGTAGTCGGCAACCGCCACGCCCAAGCCGTAGAGTTCTACATCCAGTCCACTGCCGGAAGTAATGTCGGTGAACGTTCCGTTGTGATTATTCCGGTAGAGAGCCGCCAAGGATTTCCGTCCGCGCGGTGCAAAGTCTTTGCTATTGATCAGCAGAATATCGGGCCAGCCGTCTCCGTCCACATCGAGGAACGCGCAGCCCGATCCCATGGTCTCTGGAAGCCACTTCTTCCCCGCCCTGCCGCTGTTATGCGTGAAATGAATGCCGGCCGTAGACGTAATGTCGGTGAACTGGACCGCAGGCGCTCCACCAGTCAAAACGGCCGCCAGTAATGCGTAGCCAACAAAATACCTCATTGGAGCGGAATACTCTCATGATCGTGAATCATCTGTCTTTCGTTATTGTCTTCCGGACTGATCAGCCTCTGTTTCGCCGTGATCGATTGCGAAGACTCGTCAGCCTTGAATCTGCGGAACAGCTTCTCTTCCCGCGCAGCCTTATCGTTATCGCCAAGTCCGCGGTAGCAGAGCATTAATGTGTAATGCGCCTGCACGTCTTCGGGATCCACTTGCAACACGGCCTGTAAAGCCTTTACCGCCTCGCCATACTGCTTTTTCAGAAACAGAATGCGGCCGATCTGGTTCAGGTTCACGCGGTCGCGCGGGTATTTGCTCTCCACTGTTCGCAACGATGCAAGAGCCCCATCGTAATCGCCGTCCGCCTTCTGCACCATTCCCTTGAAGAAGTGAATTCGCGCGAGCGAACCGTCAATCCGCATAGCCTTCTCCAGATACGGCTTGGCGCGTTCCGTTTCTCCTTCCTGAATCAGCGCCCGAGCCACGTTTAGCCACCCATCCGCGTAGCCCGGCTCAGCTTCGGTTACCTTTGTAAATGCGTATTCGGCGCCCTTCAGATCGCCCTGCAACAGCAGCCCAATTCCCCAGTCGTTCCACCGTTCCCGATCTTCTCTTCGTACCACGGGCTGCCACGCTGTCACACTTGCGCCGTCCCCGATAACCAGTTTGACCACACTCTCCGCCAGTGTGGTGACCGGAAGTTCGGGAATCTGATCCTTGATCTTCCCCGAGACATTTTTGGGGATGTCGGCCTTATTAAAGCTATATTCGCGGCTGTCATGACTGATGCTGACCAGTTCCGGGTTCTGCCCAGGCTTCGTCTCACCCGCATATGAAAAATTGGTGAAGTAATGCGAAAACTTCCTGTAATTCAGCTTCGCGGTTAGCGTAATGGGGCCGCGCGCGTTTGGCGGAATTTTGACACGATAGTGAACCACGTCCGCCGCGCCCGGCGGAATCAGCCGCACATAAAGAACGCTGCGCGTCTGAAAGGCGTTCCGTTTATTAATCGGATTCCCTTCCGCATCCAATTGATACGACCGGTAGAAATGGGCGCCCGGCTCCACCGGACCCCTTCCCGCATTTTCTGTTCGCCCGCTTGAGAACACCATCTTGCCATCCGCATCTCTACCTTCCAACTCCAACCATACGTCGAACGCATCCACTGTACCGCCCGGAAAGAAATGCCCGATCTTACGCGTCCGTACCACTACATCCACCCGAACGTTCGACCCCGGCTGGAACTGCGCGCCCGTTTTATCCACTGGCGCCGTGACCTTGCCCGGCTCGCGAATGACAATCTGCCCGGGCTGGTCCGCTTCCTCACCCACGGCGAAGGTGGACGAAAGTTGGGGGCCTTCACTGCGCCGCCGCACCATCTCCATCTGGCCCGATGCCGCATCAACCGGTGATGCCGCGAAGATGTCCACCGTGATAAAACCGGATTTCAAAAGCTTCTCCGTCGCATGCATCTGCGCCTCGTCCTGATTGGCGTAGGCGACCGCCATATTTGCGGCTGCAAATCGATGCGAGTGAATTTCTCCACCCTTGTTACCTGGATCTTTCGATGCGACTTGCGGCATGTGGCAATCCGCGCACGTGGATGGCTTCGGCGGATAGTAGAACGACCGCGCCCCTTGGCCGGAAACGCCGCTCGCCTGCCAATTATCGTAATCGTTGAATCCGCGCATCCAGCGATAGTTGTTTACCGGCACGTCCAGATGGACCTTGTGGCACGATGAACAGAACTCGGCCGAATCTTCGCGCATAAACGGCTTCATAAAGATGTTCCGATGGGGCCTCGGATTCAGGTATGTCAAGAAATTATCGGTCTGACGAATGAACTTGTTCTTGCTGGAGGCTAATTCATGCAGCGGCGGATATTCAATGGTGAATCCTCCGTTGCCCATGGAGCCATCCACGTGCGTAATGGAATGGCAGGACACACATCCGAGCCCGTTCTGCGCCTCGGGCGAGTCAATCTGATCCTTGATCGGCTTCTCAAACCGTCCATTGAAAAAGACAGCATGGTCATGGCACCCCGCGCACCACTTCGTGCTCTGAACGCCGTTGATCGTCTGCATGTATTCAATCGATTTCCGGTAGAACTGATTGTTGAACGATGCAAAGTGATGCATCGAGCTCTTCCATTGATCGTAAATGTCCTTGTGGCAACTCCCGCAGACATCGGAATCCATAAAGAAGTTCGACGGAATCACAGTGCCTACATTGGTAGTCGCCGACGAAGGCCAGAATGGCGATTTCGGTCCAGCGCCTTCTTCCGCCATGGAAGCCGGCACGACAAGTGGATTATGAATCCGGTCGGCTTTGGTGTACACGGTCACACGTAAAACGGCGAGGAGAAAAGTTACCGCTAACGCACTGGCGGCCATTCTACGCAGACGAGCATGACCTGCGTCCTTCATCCAGATATACACCGCGGCAACGGAGAAAACCCCCGCCGAGATGTGAGCCACAAGCAGCCAGCGGTTCGGCCGCGTGTTCCCGGCATAAACCAGAATGAGGCCAAGGACCGCCGACAAAATCAGCCATCCCAGTTGCGGAGCGTCGCTTCTGCGCCGGTAAAACCAGACTGCCCCAATCGTCAACGCCAATCCGAGCGCCAGGTGCAGAACGGCATTCCCCATATAAAACACAGTGGGCGAGGGCAGCGCAGCCAGGTAAATTGAATTGACCAGCAGGACGAGAAACGAAATGCCGAGAATGCGATTTGCCATCTCAGTTACGTGACAAAAGTGGACGAATCAAACGCAACGCAGGGCGCGTGTTGTATCGTTCCTGATAAGACGCGTGCTCCGGATCGTTCGGAAAATGTTCCCGCGCAGGATAGGGGAACTGAGACATCGCGTGAAATGGCAGCGGCTCGGTGGTTTGTGAAAACGCCGTATTCGCATCCCTGTCCTTGGCCCAGCCATCCACAAGCAGAAGAAAGTCCCTTGTCCAACCCTGCGGCAACGGCGGCGCCGGCCTCGCATCGAACCGGAGCTTCAGTTCATCGCCCGATCCCATCAATACGAGCTTGTCGTCCACCGCGTATGTCAACTCACTCACGTCTCCATAGCGCGTGTACAATCCGGGTGTCGGATTCCAAAGAGAAGCCGGCATAGCGCCACTATAGGAGAACGATTCAGGCTGCTTCCGGTCCGCCGCGATCCGAGATGGAGAGAATCCCCGGAAATGCAGATCGGCCGACCGCTGCGTCAGCGCGGTCTGCTTCACCGCTGAACTTCCGGTCTCGTCGCTCAGGAATATCTCGTCCCAATACACGCATAGATTGGTGACGATCCGGACCTCACGCGAATCGGAAAGGAATTTGCCGGTCAAATCCACCGCGATCGTCTTCGGCTTTCCCGCCGGCATTCCCATATCTTCGATGACCGTGGTCCATTTGCCCTTTGCATTTTTTACCTGCAAATACGGCGGCACGAGTCCGCCTTTGCCTTCCTGTGACACGCCCATGAATGTACTTCCATCCGCCCAATCCACCCAACCGCTCAACACCAGGACCGGCCGATTCGAGCGCCCCGCATCCTTTCCGAAATCGAGATCGAGCGAATGCAATTGCGCCACCCCAGTCAAGGTTCGCGCGAACCCGTCCGGATAGATCCGGTCCTTCTTCAGCAATCTATCTCTCACATCGTGTCCGCCGCCGTCATGAGCGCTTACAGGATACTGCCGCTTCTTCACTCCATATAGACGAAATTCGGGAAACGGTGGCCCTTTGAACTTGTCGTTCGTGAAAATCTCAGTATCGCTTGGATGGTCTATTGCGATCAGGCGCACATGGTCCAGGTAAGCCACTTCGCTCAACTCTTCGGTGATCCTTACTTGATATTCTCCATGGACCGCCACCAGCGAACTTCCGGCAATCTGAATATATTCGTCATGATCCACCGGGAAGTACTGCCCGTCGCCTGAGCTGGCACCCAGCGGAGCCACTCCCAGCACGTCTGTGACGTACTCAAACTCCTTTCCATTCCAGGTCCAAATGATCGGACACGAACCGGACAACCGTTGCGCTTCTTTGTAAGTCGCCGGACTCCCCGCCGGCTGCTTCATCTCGTTTTGGATAAGCCCGTTCGGCCACGTAATGCGAACGGTGTCCACCGTTCTTTCCGTACCGAGACCGAACAGCAGCGGCTGCCCTTCATAGACTCGCTTCTGATATCGCGCACCGGTTTTCACCTCGACTTCCGCTCCCGGTGCGAGCTTCAGGTTCTTGATACCGGCAAGCCGCACGCGAATGGACTGATTCCCGGAAACGGTGCTGTTGGTCAGAATGCGGGTCTCCGTAGAAGTCACACACGCCAGATCGGCGCGCCCATCCCCGTCCACGTCATCGGCCGCAAGTGTTCTGCAACCGGCCAACGGAGCCGGTCTCTGCGGATCGGAAAACTTCAGCCGTCCCAGGTTTTGAAACACCGCGCCACCAACAATCAGGTCTTGAACGCCGCGATTCTCAAGGTCCGCAAGCGTGAAGCCCTCGTCCGTCTTAAGATTTGCTAGCTTTCCAGAGGGGGTCAAAGCTCCCTTTTGATTGTGTAGAAGATCGACACCGCCACTTCCGGCAAACAGTAGGTCGAGCCAGCCATCATTGTCGAGATCCGCCGCCAGCAACTGGGCAGCGCCCGCCGGCAGCGGAAGCGGTTGAGCCTCATACTTACCCAACAACTTATCGCGATAGAGAACACCGTCATGGTCGCGATACGAGACTGCCAAATCCATTCCCTTCGTATCGGAAATTACGCGCAACGCCGCCGCGTCCACGGCCTCTCCCTGCGCGAACGGAAACTCAGCCGTGTGGTCCTGAAATCCCGCCGGCCCCTGATTGCGGAATAGCATCGACTTCTTGCCCAGCAGAATCAAATCGAGATCGTAGTCGTGGTCGTAATCCAGCCAGACCGCTTTTTCAAAACGCAGAGCCGGAAGATTCGCCGCGAACTTCTGAAACGTGCCTTTCACGTTGATCAGAAGTTGCGGCCCGCCCGCTGTGAGTACGCAGAGATCTGGAAAGCCATCATTGTTGAAATCGCCGGCCGCGACAGAGGTCACGTCTTTCACATCCGGCACAGCGCCACCCGGTTCAATCCGGAGTCCCTCGGCCGACCACGTAAGCAATTTCAGTTTCCCGTCCGCGTGTACATCCAGCCAAAGCATGCCCGATGCCGCCAGCCCTGCTTTGCGGCTCGCGAAGTGAAGCTCCGCGTGTTTATCGCCGGGAGCACGATCGGACACAATGTCAAACACCTCGGCGTAATCGCTCCATTCCACATCTTCTGGAATCGCGGCGCCTTCCATTTGCTTCTTCAATCTCTGGAAAGTCTCAAGCTCACTACGTGCGTTTTCCGCCTCGCCTGTGATGCGAAAAACATTATAAAGCTGGAAATGAGGTGCTGCCAGATTCGGATTCAACCGGGCCGCCGTTTGGAACTGCGCCACTGCCTCGTCCGATTTGCCCGCCAGTTTATAGAGTGCGCCCAGATTGTAGTGAGAAATGGGTTCGTCCGGAACAAGCTGAACCATCTTCTCCAGTTGCGTGGTGGCCTTCTCAGCTTCGCCCTGCTTCTTGAAAACGATTCCGAGGTTGAACCATGTATGCGGCAGCGAGGGGTCTCGCTTCTGCACCTTTTCAATCTCGGCTATGCCTTCCGCGGTCTTCCCCGCCCGCAGCAACGCCAGTCCGAAATTCAACTGCTCACGCACGGAATCCGGCTGGAGTTGTAGAGCCTTGCGGAACGCCTCTACGGCTTCGTTCTGAGTAGTGGGATTTTCGTAAAATGCTTTACCAAGATTGCGGTAACGGGCGAGTTGGTCTTCGGCGGACTCTTTGGGAACGGCAGCTTGCAGCAACACAAGCACACAACCGGCCGCCACCACCGCCAGGGGAACCCAGAGTTTCATTCACTCTAGTTTATCCCGCTCGCAATGCGTTTATAGTAAAAGGAATGTTCCTGCCTGCGCGGTTCCAACGGTTCCTGGCGCCGATCCTTGTGTTCTCCACCGGAACGCTTCTGTGCGCGCTTGGATTCCTAGGCGCCCGCCGTCTTGAACAGAGAGCCACTCGTGCGGAGTTCGCGTTCGCTTCTGAGAACCGGGCCTCGGCGCTAAAACGTGAGATTGACACGAAAATAGCAGGCCCTCAGCGCGTTGCGTGGATTCACTGAGCTTTCACCGCAAATGACAAAGAGCGCTTTTGAACGCTTCTCGTCCCGTACTGTTTCCGTATATCCAGGAATTCGAGCTCTGGAATGGACTCCGCGCATTCTCGATTCGAAGCGTAAGGCATTCGAACGGCAACTGAGCCGTGATGGAACACTCCGGCCGGAAATCACGGAAGGAAATCCTTCGGCCGGGTTTAGACGCGCGGCCCAGAGAAGCGAATATTATCCGGTGCAGTACATTTATCCGCAAACTACGATTACTCAAAATATTCTGGGCTTCGATCTCGGCTCAAGTAAGATGTTAGCCGCTGCGATGAAACGCACCCGGGATACCGATCAGCCGGCCGCCGGCCAGAACATACGGCTTTTGGAACGTACCGGAGATGGATACGGCGTGCCTGTGATGCTGCCCGTGTTCCGACTGCGTCCGGAAGGCTGCCAGCCGGGGATCAAGACCTGACTGGCTATGTGATGGAGGTGGTCCAAGTCTCGAACATCCTTGAGCGGGCTCTTAAGTACATGGAAGTCCGTGAGATCGATATTCAGGTGTTCGACACCTCCGCTCCCAAAGGGCGGCAGGGTCTATTTTTTCATCAATCGCGGTCTGCCCGAAGGCCGCAAAACCCTTTGCCAGAACAGGAAGCCGAAAATCCGGCTTCGCTTCTCTGCACTCCCACGGCGGAGTATCTAAGGAATGCAGCCTCATGGAAGCCTTGGGTGGTGTTGACAGTCGGTCTATTGACCATGATTTCCGTTGGAGTGTATTTCGTCCTGAACATACTTCATAGAGAGCGCGCCGAATTGCTGCTGAATAAACTCTCAAGCGCGAATGACAAATTGAACACCAAGTTAGGCGAGCGCATCAATGCCGAGGAACGTCTTGCGATCGCGCGTGACGATGCACTGGAAGGGTCAAGGTTGAAATCGCAATTCCTGGCGAACATGAGTCATGAGATTCGAACGCCGATGAACGGAATCATCGGTATGACGGAGTTGCTGCTGACCCACTACTCTTTCGCCTGAGCAGCATGAGTACGCGGGAATGGTCCAGCGCTCCGGCGAAAATCTGCTCGCGATCATCAGCGATATTCTCGACTTCTCTAAAATCGAAGCTGGCAAGATGGATCTCGAAACAATCTCATTCAGCTTGCCTGGGACCATCAAGCGCATCCTGGCCTTATTGTCTAAACAGGCTAGAGCCAAGGGCCTTCCGCTCACGTTTTCCAGTTCTCCCGGGATCGCCGAATGGGTACGCGGAGACCCCACGCGTCTTGGCCAGGTACTGACGAATCTGCTTGGGAATGCTATTAAATTTACCGACTTCGGAGAAGTCTCCCTATGCGTGAGCCCAGTGGAGGAATGCAGCCGCACGGTGCTGCTGCGCTTTGAAGTCAAAGATACGGGAATTGGTATACCCGCCGAAGCCCACGAAATGATCTTTCAATCGTTTGCACAAGCCGACGGATCGATGACGAGAAAGTATGGTGGCACTGGGTTAGGTCTGGCGATTTCCAAACAGCTTGTAGAGAAGATGAACGGCAATATAGGCGTGGAAAGCCAATTGGGAACGGGTTCGCTCTTTTGGTTCACCGTCCGGCTGGAGAAGACCGTAGAAAGCAGCCTGGAATCCGTTCGCGCCACCAAAGCCTGACTCTGACTACGGCAGCACCACCAAGGAACCGCGCGGGAACGCGAACTTTCGCCCAATCTCATCCACGATATTGATCTGGCACGTATACTGTCCGGGAAGCATTTTCGCCAGCGGAACCTGGAATTGCAGCGGCAGTGTGCCGCGCCGGGACTTCACCAGTTGGTTCAGCGTGACCGCGGGCGATTCAAAAGCTTTCTTTTCGCCCAGGAAGAACGATACGTTCGCTGTCACGCTGGCGCTCTTTGTCTCCGCGTCTGTTCCAGAATCGTATACTTCCAGATAAACGAGAAGATTCTGATCCTTCCGGAATGCACGCGTGATGCTGGGGACTAATCGTTGACCATCCTGCACTAGTGGGTCGGCGGCAAGCACCTTCTTCTTTGTCCCAGCATCGCCAACGGCAGCCGAGAGTGCCTCACGCTGGCTGCTCCACACAACCGAGCTGAGTTTCAATGACGATGCGGCACTGGAGAGATCCGGAACAGTGAACGACGTTTCGAACGTCCCCATCTTTCCGGTCTGATTCTCTCTGGAAAGAAACTTGAGTTTGTAAACGCCCGGCGCAAGCGTGAAGCCGGTGCTGTACTGGAAGCTTTTCCGGCTGCGTTGCGCCGCATCCGCCTCACTCAGTTTGACTCGAATGCCGTCGCGGACATTTCCGGCCAGCCGCCCTTTGCTATCGCGGATCTGGCCTATGAAATCGAACTCGGTTACTTGATCCGATCCCTTTTTCTTAAGGTCGATTTGCGAAGCGGGAATCTTCACCGAAACCGGAACGTAGTAGCTGTCCTTTGCCAAGCGGAAGAAATCGACTTCCAGGACCATGCGCAAGTCGGTGAGTGGGTCGCCCAACAGAAGAGCCTCTTCGAGTTGCCGTTCCTTATCCGCCGCATTGAACTTTTCAAACTGTTTCGATGCAAAATACCCGGACCGGTAATCCACGTTTGCCTTAATCGCCGGAGAGAGCGTCACCTTCACACGCCGGAACTTCCCATCCTGCGCCGCATTCGAGCTGTAATAACCAAGAATGTAGTAACTGCCAACGTCCTTCTGCGCCTGCGCGATTCCGAGTGCAAGGTCATTATTATCCAGAAAGGCCTTCCCGCCTGTATCTGCGGCAAGCGAGTAGAGCGTCTCCTGCTGATCGTTCACCTTGGCCGTCTGAGTCCGCTGCACCGAACCGGAGAAGATTCCCGTGCCGCGCTGCGACGCATGACTCGCATCGCCCGCCGGCGCATTCGCGATCAAACCACGCGAATCGATGGGATAAAACGAGACATTCGACCGCACCGCTGCGTTGATGGTGGCGCGGAGCTGCGATTGGTTTTCCGTACCTGTCTTACTGATGCCACTTGAAAAATAGACGAGCGCTTTCTTCTCCGGCAAGGCTGCCAACATCTTGGCCGCGGTTTCGAGTGCTGTTAATTTCTTATCGGTATTGAAGATATTAAACTCGGTTTCATCCGGAATGAACGCAGCGCCGGTGTCGTCCCCATTGTCGGCGTCGCCCACTTCGGCGTCCCCCGCCAGCTCGCTGGATTCGCCGATGCGGAACCCCTTAATGACAGAGATGAGCGTTTCGCGGTCGTCCGTGAAATCCTGCTCCACCCGCAAGCGGGCCGTGTTGGTCATGATGGAGACCAGGTCCGCCGTGGTCATCTGCTTTTCCAAAAACTTTAGGGCTGCTTCCTGCGCGCGGATCTGATCGGCAACTGGCATGGACGAGAAATCGAACAACAGAACCATCAACCGGCGGTCCTGGTATCGAATCACGCCGGCCGAAGCCGTGCTGATTCCCGCAGGCCGCGGCGGTGGCGCACCCGGAGCGGTGATGTTGGCAAGGTTTAATGGAGGGGCGGCGGTCTCGGTGAGCTTCTGAAATTCAAAGACAGACACCGGTTGCGGTTTGCCGTCTTCCAGGACGGTGAAATCCTCTTTTTTCAAGCCCTGTATTGGTTTTCCCGATTTGTCTTTCACTTCCACATTTACGATCACCAGATTGCTGGAACTCTTAAATACGAATTCTTTCTGTGGCTCTTGTGCTGCCGCGAGCAGGGCGATACAGAGGATGATGACGGCAGTTTTCATGATTAGAATCTGAACCTCAGGGTTGTGCTGATCGATCTCATGGAACCGGCCGTCGTGGCCAGACCGTAATTGTTCGAGTTCACAACTGTGCCGATTCCAACGATATTTACGGTATTCAGGAAATTGTTCGAATCGATGCGAAACTCCAGCCGGCGGCGGTCGTCACCCATTCGGAAGGAGCGGGAAATGCCGAGATTCATGCTGAGCGCAGCCGGGCCGATGATCGTGTTTCTGCCAGCATCCCCGTATCGCCCCGCGAGCGGAAGGCCGAACGCCAATGGATTGAAGTAACCCGAACCGGCATCCAGTGGTAGTCCGGTCGAATCGGCGCGGCCGCTGCCGATAGAGCCGCCTAGGTTCGACTGGTTCCCGAGCACGCGCGCCGTGAAAGGAGTACCCGAATGCGCACTCACCGCGCCGCTCAGGGTCCAATCCGCAAACAAGCGGTTGACCGTGGCACTGCTGTTATGAATCAGACCATTCTGGCCGAACGGCGACGTGATAACGTATCCCAGGTTTACCACGTGGCGGATATCAAAGCTCGAGAGACCGCGCTCCGCCCGCAGGTCGCGATCGTCTTGCGCCACTGTCGCGCCTCCGCCCCCAAACGTAGATGCGTTGTCGATCGATTTCGCGTAAGTATACGTAAGGTTCGCGGAAACACCTCTGCGGAATCGCCTGGATAGCCGAACGTTCCCGGCATGATAGATCGAATTGCCTTCAGACGATTCGTAAGTAAAACCAACGGCGTTCCCGATCATGCGCCGCTCCTCCGCGGTCAAGGGCGATCCCGGAGCCGCACGATTCGGAGATCGTTGAATATCGAGCCGCGTGCCCTTCGTCCCCAGGTAACCAACTTCGAGGACCAACGATTTCGGCAGAGTCTCCTGTACGGAAAAACTCCAGGTTTGCGCGTACCCAGTCAAGTAATTCCGGTCGATTGCAAAGGTATTCTTAATGGTCTGCTGCGATGGCGTAGCTACGAATCCATTTTGCAGCGTGAGCGGTTGTTCCGTGCTGGTGGTGACGGTGGAGGCTTGGGCAAAAGGCGGTTGCGACGCAAGTCTTGCAGGAAATTGATTGAAAATAGAACCGTTATAGTAAATGCCGTACCCTGCGCGAATCAAAAGCTGCTTCTTCGGCTGCGGCTTCCACGCAACTCCAACGCGTGGTGAAAAGTTGTTCTTGTCCGGGTTAATCAACCCATCCGAAAATTTTCCGCTATACGGCCCAACCTTGCCTGCAATCACATCGGCGACCGCGGTGAACCCCGGCGCGATATCGAGATTCGCCAACCGGCCGTACTTCTCCGTGAGCGGCGCGAAGTATTCATACCGGAGGCCAAGATTCAGACTGAGATTCGACCGCACCTTGAAGTCGTCGGCAAAGTATGCGTTGTAAACATTCCCCCGGAAATAGTTGCTCGTGCTGCCGTATCGAATGGAGGTGGATTGCGCGCTTCCCAGCAGGAAGTCGGCAAAATCAAAGCCGGTGAATGGCAGCGGCAGTCCGTTCGCATCGAATGCACTGGTGGCGAGGCCGCTGAAGTTAAACGAACCGCGTCCGTTCGAATCGGTGCGGGTGTTCAATTGCACCCGCCGGAACTCTCCGGCAAACGTAAATGTCTCGCGGCCTTTCACGATAGTGAATCCGTCGGTAACAGACGAAGTCTGGTTGCGCACCAGAATGGGGCTCGCGTCGGTGAGAGCCCCGAAGTTGGTGAAACTCAGGTTCGGAGGTCCGTAGTTGATGGGGTCGGTGGACGTGCCAAGAATCCCAAGGGAAGCGGCCACGTTCGCGCCGTAGGCAAAGTATGGAACCGTATCACTGCGGTTGCGGCTGAGACTCCAACGCACATTGTTGATGAGCCGGTTGGTGAAGTTGTGCGTCCAACCGATGTTCAGGCTGAAACCATTTCCGTCCTGGGGATCCTGAAAGCCGTAGAGCTGCGCTCCGTTGCTGTTTCGGGATTGAAGATTAAAGACGAAGTCGAGGCGGTCCGTCTTGTTCAGGCTATGGTTCAGGCGCAAGCCGAAGTTCTGACTGTTTTGCGGCACGCTGCTGACGTATCGATAGTTCTGAATCCCACCTGTCTGATTGGGTAGCGGAATGTAATTGAGCAACCCCTTTGCAATCGGACTGATGCGGCTGGCGGGAATTTGATTATTCGGAAACGGAGCCCGCGTCGCCGGGTCGTAAATCGTCACCGGGCCGTTGACCGTCGATTGCGAAAAATCGCCCGCGCGCTCGAGCGCGGTCGGCCTGGTGGAGAGCGCGTCAAATGGATTCCGGCTGGTTGAGCCGGAGTAATTCAGAAAGAAGAATGTCCTGTCGCTGTGGATGACTTTCGGGATGTTCAGCAGCCCGCCGAGGGAAACTCCATAACGGTTCTGCGAATACGCCGCCTTGTCGGCCTGTTGACCTGTGAGCGAGTAAGGTCTGGCATCGAACGCCGAATTGTGATTCGTATAGGTCGCCATGCCCCGAAGATTATTCCTGCCTCGATTGACGCGGTTGCCGAAGTTAGCGGTTCGGCCTGCAGCGCCTCCCGGACCACGCCCTTCCCGTCCGCCCGGTCCGCGTCCACCACCAAATCCGCCGCCAAATCCACGGCCGCCCCCGAATGCGGGGCCGCCACCGCTTGGCGTGACGCCGCCAAAGCCTGGAATCGCTGATGCATCCGTAGCTCCCATGCTGCCGGCACCGCCCTGCATCTGTTCCATCCTGCCGCGAGCGAATACGTCCTGCTGCGGAACCTCTTGCACTCCCTGGCTCACGCTGCCCGAAACCAGAAAGGAATCACCAGATTCCGGGGCTGCCGAAGCCGCCGCATTCTCAGCCGGTGGAGCAACCAGGGTTGCCAGCGCGGCCATGTTTGCATTCTGCGTGAGATTCAGGTTTTGGAACCCACCGGCCCGCGCGGACATCGCCCCGCGTTGAACCGATCTTGGCCTCAGTTCCAGGCTATAGTCTTTGCTAACCGGCTCACTTGCGGCCGCCACTTCCGCTTTTTGCGAAACGAACCCAAACATCTGAATTTCCATCTGCCAGGCGCCCGCCCCGAGGTCGGTGAATGTGAAATGCCCAGATTCGTCGGTGATTGCCGTCATGACCTTACCATTTTGAGTTGCCGTTACCGTCGCTCCCGGAATCGGCTGGCTAGAGGAACTAACAGTCCCGGAGTACTGTGCGGCAGAGAGAAAACGGGTAATGAAAAAGGCGAGCAGGATGCAACGCGGCATGGAGAGGTTCATGGGAGAGACGGCTTCGCCGGACCTTAATGTTACATTGGCTGCGGAATTGCATAAAATACAGAGATCACAATGATCACAAATGTGGAAGGCCTTACCATCACGGCGGCAGTACCAGATGAGTACCTGGGGATCTTAACACCCGAAGCGCTGGAATTCCTCACCAAATTAGCAAGGAATTTTAACACCAGACGGCGCGGACTCCTGGAAACGAGAACCGCACGGCAACAGGAAGTAGATCACGGTACATTGCCGGATTTTCTGCCCGATACCATACACATCCGGGAGTCGGACTGGACCGTGGCGCCTATTCCGCAAGACCTGCTGGACCGCCGCGTGGAGATCACCGGCCCCGCGGAGCGCAAGATGCTGATCAACGCCTTGAATTCCGGGGCGAATATGTTCATGGCGGATCTGGAGGATGCAAACTCGCCTAGCTGGAAAAACAACGTGGAAGGGCAAATCAACCTTCGCGATGCAGTGAACGGAATTATCGCGTTCGTCAGTCCGGAGGGCAAGGAATACCGGCTTCAAAAGAAGGTCGCGACGCTTTTAGTCAGACCGCGCGGCTGGCATCTGCTGGAAAAGCACGTAATTGTAGACGGAGATCCCATCTCTGGATCGCTGTTCGATTTCGGCTTATACTTTTTCCACAACGCAAAGACGCTGCTTGCGAAAGGGAGCGGCCCTTATTTCTATTTGCCGAAACTGGAGAGTCACCTGGAAGCACGGCTGTGGAACGATGTTTTCAACTTCGCGCAGGACGAGTTGGGAGTTCCGCGAGGCTCCGTCCGCGCTACCGTCCTCATCGAAACCATCTTTGGCGCGTTTGAAATGGACGAGATTCTCTATGAGTTGAGAGATCATTCCGCCGGTCTCAACTGCGGCCGCTGGGATTACATTTTCAGCTTCATCAAGAAGTTCAGCAACCGGCCCGATTTCGTGCTACCGAACCGTGCCCTGGTCACGATGGACGTGCATTTCTTAAGCTCCTATGTACAACTGCTCATCCAGACATGCCATCGCCGCGAGATTCACGCGATGGGCGGGATGGCGGCTCAGATTCCGATTAAGAACGACCCGGAGGCCAACAATAAGGCTCTTGAGAAGGTCCGTCAAGACAAACTTCGCGAAGTGAAAGCGGGGCATGACGGCACCTGGGTAGCGCATCCAGGTCTGGTTCCGGTTGCCAAGGAAGTTTTCGATGAGTACATGAAGGGGCCAAATCAGATCGGCAATAAACGGCTCGACGTTCACGTCACCGCAAAGGATTTGTTGTCCGTTCCCGAAGGTGAGATTACTGAAGATGGACTGCGTTTGAATGTCGATGTAGGCATTCAATACATGGCAGCCTGGCTGCGTGGAAACGGCGCAGTTCCGATTTACAATTTGATGGAAGATGCGGCGACCGCGGAGATCTCACGATCTCAGGTGTGGCAATGGGTGAAGCACGGCGCGAAGCTGAACGATGGCCGTACTGTAACGGCCGGTCTGGTCAAAAACATTATTGCGCAAGAAGCGGAAAAGCTGCGAAGCAAGCCCGGAGTTCCGCTTGCATCGCAGCTTTTTGAATCGATGATCGTCAACCCGGAGTTTACGGAATTTCTAACTCTGGTTGGTTACGATCACATTGCTTGAACATTAAAACTGGAAGCGAACCTGCAAATCGATCCGGCGATTGTTGGCCGCTCCACCGCCGCCGCCACCACCGCCAGGGCCGCCGAAACCGCCACTCGCCAGGGAGTTCGAGATTCCAAACCGGGCCGAACTCAGGTCGCCAATTGGTGGACCTGGGTTCACGTGGTTAAACAGATTCCGCGCGTTTAGCGAGAAATTCAAGGTATAACGCCTGCCACTGCTGCCGCCACCGCCATCGAATCCACCGTGCCCGCCGCCGCCACCACCGCGAGGACCATGGCCCCCTCCGCCAGCAGCTAAGGAACTGCCAGGGGCACGGCCAGGACCACCGCCGCCGTCAGCTGCCGGACCACCACTCTTCTCCCCGAAACCGAACGAGCGGCTAAGGCGAAGGTTCACTGTAAACTGGCCCGGACCCTCACCGTAGTTTCGCTGGATGAGTGCTTGTCCTAGGGCCGGATTCGGATCAAACGCTCCAAACCTCGTCACCACGACGCCTTTCTTGGTAAAATCGGTTGCCAGGGCAGGACGATCGTTCAAGATGCCATCTCCGTTGTAGTCCTGGCCACTCGTAATATTGAAAGGCTGGCCCGAACTGGCAATGACGAACGGGCTCAAGCGAATGTTTTTCGGCGCGACAATCGATCCGCCGAGAACGAAGCGATTCCGCACGTCAATCGAAGAACGGCCCCATTCAGAACTGAGGTCGTATTGATTCGCCGGGAACGTGCCCGCGCCATCCGTGTTGCTATTGGCATAGTTCCGCACATAAAAGGTGAACAAGGTCACTTTGGAATTCATGCGGCTATTCAGATTGACGATCATCTGATTCTGATTCGACATTCCGCTCGATTCATAATCGTAGATATTCGTGCGCGCCGGGTCTACACCGCCAATCGCAGTCGGGGACGGGATGAATGTACCCGGAAGCGGAGCCGTAATATCCCGCGAACGCAACATATGCACCGCGCGTGAACGCGTATATGTGAGAGCGACAGTGGTGTTCTTCGGCAGTTGGCGTTCCAGAGCAATCGCAGTTTGGACGATGTAGGGGGCCCGAATATCGTCTCCAAACCTGCGAATGGTCTGGCCGTTGCTCTGGCCTAGCGACGTCAGAGATGGAATGAGGGGAAAGAAGTCGGGATTGTTCACAGTATATTGCTGCTGCAACAGGCCATTCTGGCGCAATGTCTGCAGCGTCAAAGTTTCCGCGATACGGTCATAGAACATGCCGAAGCCGCCGCGAATGACTGTTTTACCGGGACGATTGCCCTTTGAACCGGGAGCGTAAGCGAACCCGAACCGTGGAGCGAAGTCACGCAAATCGTGAACATTGGTCTGGGTCTCATACCGCAGTCCCAGGCTCACGGTCAGGTTTGGCCTCATGCGCCAGTCATCCTGCACGAAGATCCCAAGATCTACCTGGCTCACATCGGCAAGCGGGTCTCCACCCGAAATCGTAAACTGTGTCGCACCGCCGCCATACAGAGCGCGGATATCCGCGTTTGAGACTCCCTGGCGCTGAAAGAAGAGCGTGCGGCGGTAGCGTTCAATCGACGTAATGGTCCCGATCACCGGGTTACCGGATGCATCCCGGAGGATCTGATTATTCGCATCGAGTTGAACGGCTTGACCACCGCCAAAATTATACGAGCCGCCGAAGTTCTGAGGCGAGATATCGCTCGTCTTCGCCGTCCTTACCCGGCCGCCGAATTTGATTGAGTGGACTCCGTGCGTAATCGATGTAATGTTTGTAAGCTCGGTGTTAGTACCGGTCTCGGATGATCTTCCAACCTGCGATCCACCGCCATTGAAGTTACCGCCGACATTGATGCTCGCGCTGCTGTCACGAGCGGTTTGGGTACTGATGTCACGAAGGAATTGAAAACGAAGCTCGTTGATCGCTCTAGGACCTAATACCGCGGTTTCCGTCAGTTGAACCGTATGCTCCTGGCTGGACCTATCGATTCCCCGCGACAGAAGAGAGAAAGTGCCCAAGCCTGAGTTCGTATTTGAAGAATCAATATATCCATACCGTCCAACAATCGTGTTGTTCTGATTGATTTGGTAATCGATGCGCGGATTGATGTGGAGCCTCGTCTGCGGCGTCAATACCGACCGAGCAAACGTAGTGGGCAGCAGGTTGTCATCGAGAATGGTCGCATTGATCACCGCGCTATCGTCAATTGCACGGCGTTCGACGCCAAGGAAGAATGAACTTTTCTTGCTGAGCGGCCCGCCAAAGTTCCCCTCATACTGCTTCGATTGAAAGCTGGGTTTGTCGGTCAGGGCATAGGGATTGCGGGAGTTAAACATTCCATCGCTAATATTGAAGGACGCTTGCCCGTGAAACTTATCTGTGCCTGGCTTTGTGAAAATCTCGATACGACCGAAACCGAGCCGGTCATACTCGGCAGAGAATGGGTTCGAATTGATTCGGATCTCGCGGATAGAGGATTTGGGTGGCAGCGTTCCGCCGGAGAATCCATCAATGAATATTTGCCCGCCATTCGGACCGGCCGAGGGTCCGGCCAGAGCCTGTAAGTCGGACGCAAGGTCGTCGGGATCGTCGGACAAAGCTTCAAGATCGTCTCCCCGCAATACCAGCGCGCCGGCGTTAGCGCTCGGGTCCGTGCTCACCGCATTCACCTGCTCGCCTTTGACTGTCACTTCCTGTGTTGCAAGAGCCACTTTCAAAGGCGCATCGAAGGTGACGCTACCGCCGGGGGTGACCACCACGCCAGTTTTCGCCACTGGCCCAAAGCCTGTGGAAGTAACGCGAATGGTGTACGTCCCTGGGGCCAAACCGTTGATGGTATATGCTCCGTTTTCACTGGTCCCGATGGTTTTGGGTACGCCCTTTGCATTCACAGCCGAAACGGTCGCGCCAGGGATCACGGCTCCCGTGTCGTCCATCACAGTACCCTGGATGGTTCCTGTTTGTTGCGCGAAGGCGCCTTGAACCGTCAACAGCACCAACAGCAAAGAGAAAATAGTTAGCAAGCGAGCTTTGCGCATTTCTGGCATTCGTTTCATCCTTTAGGTTTCTTTGTTAGCTTAGGGAACTATGTTGATATCGCCGAAATTCCAGGTTCCGCCAACCGGCCGGCCGTCGCCGGCTTGGCTGGGTGCTGTCAGCAGCGGTTCGACGCCGGCCAACAGCGTGATCGCGGTAACGCGGCCAGGATCGGATCCCGCCGTGCTCGCCGCCAAGATCACGGCATCGCCCACCTTTAGGTCGGCGATGTTGAAGGTCGGCATTTGCTCCATCATTTGAGAAAAGTCGCCGCCACGCATCCGCATTCCGCTGCCGGAGCTTGTCGGCGATCCACCTGCTCCCATGCGGGGACGATCACCTGTGGGAGCGCCGCCAGGGCCGGAACCAGGGGCACCCTGTTGCTGTCCACGTCCAGCACCAGAGCCACCCGAAGCTTCACCCTGCCCGCTGCCAGCGCTCTGCGTTCGCGTCAGCATCATCGCCATCATGGGCGGTATTCTTCGTAAATTAGAATCCGGATTGATCTTCACCATCATCGGCTGCTTTGTTTGGAGGTTCTTGATCTTGATCTCTCCCGTCGCAGCGTCCACCGAACTAATGGTGCCCGCTATGTTGTGAAACGAACCCGAGATCACCATTTCCGGTTTGATGCGGGTCTCATCGGCATTCTTATCGCCGAGGACGCGCAGTTGATCCCCGACCTTCAACTCAGCAAACAGGCTCGGCTTGGCGTCTGAGAACCGGATCGAGTCGGTAGCATACCGGCGATACTGGGCCTTATCGGAAGGCTCAATGACTAACGGTTTTGCCATTCCCCTGGAACGTGCACTGATGATGATTTCCTTCGTATCCGGGTTGATGGCGGTGATGGTTCCGGAAACTCCGCGCTTTTGCCATTCCAACCGCTCTGCTTCCTGCCTCTTATCAAGATCTGCCTTCGACATGACGATGATGGAACTGGCAGGGCCCGGCTTCTGATCTTCGCCTACGCGGCTGCGAGCCAAAACCCGGTCCCCTATGCTGACATCGGTGAGTGCGATTTTCGCGGCTTTCTTTAGATCCTGCTCGCCCGGAGGCACTCGCAAGTAATTCGTCTTTTCATCGAGCGCGACGGTGGAAGAGGCGCCAGCATCGGTCTTAATCGTGATCGATCTCCCGTCCACGGAAGTGACGACGCCCAACACACGGGCTTGGGCCGCCTTCGCCGCTGGCTCCTGGGCCAAGGCGGCAGTAATCGTCGCGGCGGCGCAGAGCAGCAAGTAAATCGCGATTCTTAACCTGTTTTGCATTTACACACCCTTCCTTACAATCAACTTCGGACAGAACTTTACCTTACTTTGCCTGCCATAAGGCTGCTTAGCCACTGTGGCTCGTATGCTTAGGCGATACACAGCTGTGAAAGGTAACGCCATTTTGTAAATCTGTGTAAACATTCACCGGTGGCGTAATTGGTATACTGGAACAAAGGCCGTGTTAGCCTCTTCTAGAGGATCTAAGCGGCGCTACTGAGCCAATTGCCGAATTATTTTCGCGTTGCTTAGATAGGGGTGCTTTGCCGATGAATATTGGTGTTTCCGTAATCGTTAGGATCGCGATCTCATTGATCCTGTTAGGTTCAACACTGTGTGCCGGCACCACCGGCGCCTTCTCACGGGCAGAGGAAATGTACAGTCGAGCTCAATACGACGCTGCGATTGAGGTCCTTCGCCCATTTCCCACCGAACCAGAGGCGCTGCGCATTACCGGCAAGAGTTTTTTCATGCTGGGCGACTTCAAAAAAGCCATTCACTATTTCCAAAAACTGGTCAGTTCCAACCCACTCAACAGCGTGGATCTCCACTGGCTTGGCAAAGCTTGGGCAAGGCGCGCGGAGACGTCCAACGCTATCAATGCGCAACGCTACGCCACCACGGCGCGCCGGTCGATTGAGCGAGCGGTGGAACTGGACCCGAAAAACTTAGCGGCTTTGAAAGATTTGCTGGATCTCTATCTGGAAGGAAGGCACCTGGATCGCGCGCGGGCCGTGGCCGGAAGGATTAGCCAATTGGATGACGAAGAGGGCCGCATGGCCCAGGCGCTGATAACGCAGCGCGGCCGCGAGCTCAGCACCGCCGAAGAACAGGTTCGGATGGCGATTGATGAAGCGCCCAGACAGGTTGGCCACGCTATCGATCTAGCCCGAACCGGCCGCTAGCGGCTAAAGGAGAATTAGCCCAAGCCGGACGCCGATGGTAACCGCTTCGGTCCGGCTGGACACGTTCAGCTTCGAAAATACCGAAGACACATGGAACTTCACAGTGTGTTCGGAGATGTTTAGCTTCCAGGCGATCGCCTTGTTCCCCTGCCCTTCCGCAAGCAGTCCCAAAATCTCAATCTCACGCGGCGTGAGCGCATGCTGAGGGGCGGGCGGGAGAGCGCGGTCGGAACTTGCGGATATAGCAAGCACCGGCTGGACGCTCTCCGGATGAAGCACTACCAGACCTGCCGTGACCCCCTCAATGGCGGCCATGATCTCCGGCCCGCTCGCATTCCGCGGCAAGATTGCCATCGTGCCGGAACGTAGTGCGCCCGCTACCCAGGACGGGTCTGCCGAATCGGTGAGGATGATGGTGGCCGGGGGCGGGTTCTCTTCCGCGCCCGCGTCGAAAAGAACGATGGAGCCATCCTCCTCTTCGCCTATTCCGTTCAAACTGGAGTGATTGCCCACGACGGAAATGGACGGGCTGCCGCGAAGAAGCGTCACAAGCCCGGCTCGAACGATTTCCGAGGAAGCAACCACCGAGACACGGATCACTGCCGGACAAACCTTTCTATCCAAAGCAGCGGTACGGCGCCTCTCACGGCCGCTCTCCAATGTTGACGGACACCATAATAATACGGCCTCCGCGAACAATTTTCATTGGAACGGTTTTCCCGATACGGTCAGAACCGAGGGCGGCTTGCAGGTCATCTATATCGTGCAAAGGAATTTCGTCCAGCTCCAGCAAAATATCTCCGACGAAGAGACCGGACTTGTGTGCCGGCCCTTCCGGTTCCACATTCAAGATAATAAGGCCAGAACTTGCCGCCGATAACCGGACCGGCTGCATTCCCGCGCCAAGATAGCCTCGCGTAATGCGTCCGCGTTCCACCAGTTCCTCGCAAACGCGGTTGACTGTGGAAGCTGGTACGGTCAGGCCGCCGCCACGGGACAGACCCGAAGTATTCATTCCGACAATCTTGCCGCTGGCATCCACCAGCGCGCCCCCCGAAAACCCGGTGTAAATTGCCAGGTCGAGGCGAATAAAAGCGTCAATAGAACCGCCGCGCCAGGTACGCCAGACGCCACTGACAGAACTCGCCACCCCCAGACTGGCTGTAGGACCGCGCCCAATCGCTAAAACAATATGACCTGTTTTCACAGATGCGGTATCGCCTACTTCAGCCACGGCAATATCCAGATCCGGTACTTTCAGGACGGCGATATCCGTACCGGGATCGCGGCCGGCCACCGTGGCAGGAAGATTCGGGCCGCCCACTGCTGCTACGGTGATGTCCTCATCTTGTTGCAAAGTGTGATTGGCTGTAACGACCACACCATTGCGCCAATGAATACCGCTCGAAGGAGTCTTTGGCCGGCCATTGACTGCAACGATGGAGCGTCCAGAGAGCTCCACCGCGGCAGCGAGATCGTTTGAAAAAGATTGCAAGGTGCTTGACATGTCTTAAGCATGAATTACCGAAGACAATTGGCACATCGGGCAAATGGCTGGTAACTGCCCCGGATAATCGGTTGGGGGTCAGGACTGCTGTAGCATAAAGGATTGCTTCGGTATGACCGGCAGTTCACGGGTGATCTCAATGAAGCACTAACAGGATGCTGAAAAAACCTTATTCTCAGCTGTCGCTTCTCTCATTTTCTGCTTGAGCTTGCTTTTGGGAGACTATGCAGAGCTTTTTGAGGCTCCTCGTTGGGGAGTATGTGATCAGAAGCCTTGTTTTCAGGCCTCCAG
>JBBPYD010000115.1:0-27711 GCA_038200305.1 Bryobacterales bacterium | reverse complement strand
CGCCCGGCTCAGGCCGCCCCTCAATTCCTGCTCGAAAAATTGCGTGAAGAACGCGCTCTTCAACACCCCGGATTGGCTCTCTGGAATTCCGCCGATGTTGATTCGCACCAGGTTATACGGGAATACGTCCTTGCCCGAAACGCGATGACTTTTCGCCTTGATCTCATCCAGCACGGCGAGGCGAATCTCCGCCAGTTCCGGAGCGTCTTTCGAGATCTGCGCACTTCCGAACGGTGTTTCGAAGATTGCGCGTCCGAGTTTCTCAATCCATTCAGAGAGTGCCATCGATCACCTTTTCACCATCCGGATCGCTCCAGGAATAATCCCGAGATCGCGCGCGGCTTCCACCAACTGGCGGGCAATGGGCGCAGCGAGGTCCCCGCCGTAGCCGCCGTGCTCCACCACTACAGCCAAGGCGATCCGGTTGGCCGCATCCCCATCGTAAGGCGCGAATCCGGCGAACCACGAGTGCGGCATGCCTTCATCCACCTGGGCGGTGCCGGTTTTGCCAGCCATGCTGATATCCAAGCCTTTCATGGCACGGCGTCCGGTTCCGCCGGTGACCACCGAGCGCATGGCACTCGCCAATACCGCTGATGAATCCACCGGTAGGATGGTTCGCGGAGCCTCGCGCCGGTCATTGCTGTCATCCAGAATCCAGCGGCCTTGCGCCATCCATCCGCCTGCAGCAATTGTGGCGGCCACGCGAGCCATCTTGAAAGGCGTCATCAATACCGGGCCTTGTCCGTAAGCAGCGAATGGCAGCATCTTCTTAATGCCGGCGACATCGCCTGCCGGGATATCGAGCAGTTCCGCCGTGTCATGCAGCCTCTGGGCGCCGACGCTGTGGACTCCGAGCTGTGCGAAATACGCGTTACAGGACACAGTGATTGCCCGCACCATCGTCAGAGCGCCATGCGCTGAGTCCCCCACGTCGTCGCGAATGGGCCGGTTCCATCCAGGAATGCGAGCGCCAACGCGCCCGTCCCCAAGCGGCTGGCAATGAAAACTCTTGTCTTGCAACTTCGGATCCGCCCGGAGCGCCGCGATGGCAGTGACCAGCTTGAATGTGGAGCCGGGCGGATATTGACCGTATCGCGCGCGGTCGAGCAGTTCATCCGGCGCGGGGGCGCCGGTTCCTGCCGGCATCGGCGCACTCACAACAGCAAGAACGTCACCGGTCGCGGCGTTCATGATGATCAACGCGCCTTTCTGTTTGTGCGCAATCTGTAGACGATGACGCAAGATATCCGACGCTCGCATTTGCAGACGGATGTCGATGGATGTGCGAATGGTCCGGTCGCGCGATCGTAAGCTTTGCATGGCCGTGTTACCCGGCTGGTGGCGGTAGCGCACGAATGAAGCGAGTTCCCGGAGATCGCGGAAACCCTGCAGTCTGGTATTCGAATCGTGCTCTACAAGCGATGAGTTCGTAGCATGAAACTTTTCGCCGGTGCGTAGGTCGCCGAGCAAGTGAACGATGGTAGGGCCGAACGGATAATGCCGGCTATCCAGCCGCGAGCATACTCGATCGATAGAGATTCCCAGCTTCTCGTAATCGCCGCGATGGCGATCAAGTTCGTCCCAGGAACTTGTTGCGAGCAGGATGCCGTTACGGTCATAGATACTGCCCCGAATCAGTTCTCTCGCGATGGAATTCAGGCGTGGATTGTGTTGCGCTCGCTTCACGCCATCCTCCTCGTAAACCCTAGTGTCCCGGGCGAGGAAGTCGGTGTCATGCAGAACCTGATAATAGGCCGCCTTGCCCACCAGCACGAACGTACACAGGGCGAGTAAACCCGCCGCGACGCGCACGGGCTTTGCGAATGGTTTACCGATCTGGGGATTAGTCCTGTGGTTCGAGATACCGAGGATCATGGCGAAGATGAGAAAGTTCGACAGCATTGCCGTGTTGCCGGAACTGAGAAACGGCGACACCACTCCGGACAATGGAATAACGCCGAGCACGCCGCCGGAGATGAGCAGCATCTCCAGCGCGATCAGACTGCCGAGTCCCAACGCGAGAAATGTAGCGTATTCGTTCGCCGCGTTCATGCCGATCAGAAAGGCCCGGTGTACAAGGAAAATGAAAAGCACTGCGACGGCCAGCACGCCGATGAAACCCCATTCTTCTCCGATAGCGGGAAGCACCAGATCCGTGTGCCCGGCGGGGATCATGCCAGGGTCACCCCACCCTGACCCCGATCCCCACAAGCCTCCCGTCGCAAGCGCCCAAACCGAATGAGCCAATTGATCGCCGCCACGCACGTCGTTGTCCCATGGAGATACCCACATGGAAATCCGGTCCACTACGGTCTGCGGCTTGCCGAGACGATATCCGATGGTGACGCCACCGACTAACAACACGAGACCGAGAGTTGCCAATCCCCACCGCCCGCGTGCGACTGCGAACATCGCTAGAAACAAGAACCCAATGACGAGAGCCGGACCGAGGTCTTTCAGCAAAAAGAAGAACAGCAGCGCGATGCCCACGGCCAACATCACTGGGAGGATTTGGGCGAATCTAGGGACCTCGATCCACCGGAGCCAGCGCGGCAAGAACTTCTTTTCCCGAAGATCCCTCAGCGATTCCCACTTCTTCGAGAAATAGCCGGCCATGAATAGGACTATCAGAATCTTGATCGCTTCCACAGGCTGAAACGGCCCGAGATTCACCTTCGAGTCGCTGCCAGCCGGCCCGGACCCCCGCGCGATCAGCACCGCAAACAGAGCGAAGCTCGCAAGTAACGGCGTGTAAACCCAGCGGGTAAAGTTCCGGTAATCGAATGCCCGCAGCAGCGGCGCCAGTAGAAGACAGCATCCCAGTGAGACGCCCCAGGCAAACTTTTCGAACTCGAGTGTGTCCCGCAAAGGGTCGCGCAGGCTGACGGCCAGAATCAGTCCTATGCCGGTGAGCAAATGCAGCGCGGGCAGGATAGCAGGATCGCCGCGAAATCTCCGGTAGCGCCAGGCAAGATGGACCAGGTAAAACACCGCGAAGTAGATGCTAATCCACATCGCATATTTCTGGAAGAACTCTTTCGGTGTCCGGACAACCAGCGAGGGCTTGAGCCTGGTGATCGGGAGCAAAGGAAGCCGAAGCTCCGTCGCTTTTGTCCGGCCAGGGCGGTTCAAGTGTGAGCTCAATTGGCTCTTGAGTACACTCCAGCGCGGATCGGATTCGATTTCGCTCTGTCCTACGCGAATGCGAGTGAGTGCCCCTAGGTTCGGTACCGGCCGGTGGTCTTGCAGATACGCCCAGAGCTTACCGGCAGCCAGATGACGCTCGCCCTCGCTGGGAAAGATCTGCAGAAACGGGAGCAGTTGGTCTTCCGCGGTGACCGCGTTGAGATTCAACAGTTCCCCTCGTGCAAGGCGTGGTTGCAGCTCTGCAAAGCCCTGTGTCTTGGCGAGACAGACAATCACCAATCCGGCACCGACCATTAGCGAAGCGCCAAGCAGCCACCAAAGTTCCCGCTTGCGTTCAGCTGGGACTGGCGGCTGGAAGGCGCCCAGCTTGACCGCAGCCTGCTGCTCCCAACTCCTGGTTACCGCCATCGCGAGGCCCTTGCACGCCGGACTTTCGGCTTGGCCTTTGTTGCTGCCAGCGCCGCCTGCATCTGCTGCTGCCGGGTCTCGTCAAAATAGACTTTTTGCAAATTAAGGCTGACATTGGAGAATCCGCCGATCGGCTCATAAAGATTGCGCGCGCGGCTAAGGTCCCTCTGCGCGAGCGAAAGAAGGTGGGTCCGCTCCGATTGTGGAAGCTTCGACGACTTCTGCCATTGCCGTATCTCCTGCTCGGCACGGTAGAGATAACCGTCGGCCTGCTGCTCCATTTCCCGTGGTCCCAATCGGAATCCCAACCGCTCGGCTTCGTAGAATTCGGCCAGTGCGCGGCCCACGTTATGAAATGTGTAGATCTCAAGACGAGCGACTCCTAAATGCGGGTCCGGCGACCGGGGAAGATAGGACATTGCTTCCGCGAAGTTGGCGTCGGCCTTCTGGGCTGCTTCCATGGATTTCGGATTGGCCACCAGTTGCGCATAACCCTTGCAGAGGGCCAGTTTTCCCCGGCTCTCTTTGTCGCCTGGATCCAAGTCTAATGCGTGGTTCAGGCACACTTGCGCCCTTCCCCAATCGAAGTTCTCAATCGCGGGCTGCGAGCTGTTTCGATACCTTTCGATAATCTCGTTCGCTGCCCCGGCGAAGCTTGCATGAAGCGATTCCCTGGCGGCAGATGCGGGCGCGAACCTGCCGAGAAACCGGCTCTGCTGCCTGGTCCACTGGTACAACCACCAATCGGACTCCATCTCAGGAAGGCTGCGGCGCACATAGTCGCGCGGACCGCGTAAAGGCGCGCTCTGCGTCCATAACCGGTACACATAACCAGCCGGAATGAACAATACAAGTCCCACCAGGAAGCCGGCAAGGAGCGTCCACAGAACCGGGCTTGCTTTAGCGAAAAAACTCTGCAGTTTCTGCTTACGGAGCAGCGGCGCCGGCCGTGGCGGTGGTGCTCTCTCCACGGTTGCATTTGCGTGCCACGCAGGCTGCTTGCCGGCTTCAGCCGCCGTTGGCTGATCGTCTAAGAACAATTTCAGATCGGCTGCAAATGCCAGCGCCGATTCATAGCGGCGCTCCAGATCGGCCGCCAGCGCTTTCGAAATCACATCCTTCATCGCCGGCGGGCAGTCTTGGGGCAGAGCACGTGGGGGGCGCCTGGATTGAATCAGGTTTTCGAGCTTTCGAGTGCTCTGCGCCTGGTAGGGCGGCAGCCCGGCAATCATCTCATAGAGGCTTACGCCGAGCCCCCACAGATCGGCGTGCTGGTCCACTTGTACATTCTTCACGCGCTCCGGTGAACAGTATGCCGGACTCCCCATATTGTGATGAGTCAGATTGTGTGTGGACGTGATGAATTTCGCAATTCCGAAATCCAGCAAGCGCGCTTCATCGTTAGGGCCGATTTGAATGTTGGAAGGTTTGACGTCTCCATGCACTACCGCGCGCATTCGGCCGTCAATGTCAGCCTGGAAGGAATGGAGCGTCTGGAGCTGACTGCAAATCTCCATCGCGTAACGTGCCGCGCGCTTCGCGTCCAACCTCTGCTCCACTCGCAACGTGTCCGAGAGACTTTTGCCCTCCACGTACTCCATGGCCACGAAAAAGCAACCGGCCTCTTCGCCAAAGTCGTAGATTTCAAGAATGCGCGGATCGAGTGTGTGCAGTTGTTTCTGGATCGTGGCGCCGCGCTCTTCGGCATCGATCACAAGCTGCGTATATGGATCGTGTGAGTGTTCTACGATCTTCAACACCACACGCCGGTTCGCCTCCGGGTCCAGAGCCAGATACACATCGGTCATGCTACGGCCGAGTTTGCGGATGATCTCATATCTGCCGAATTGCTTGAAGTGCAAAGAGGGGCTCAGGCCACTACCTCCCAGCGCGCGATGGGTTCGCGGCGATGCCAAACAGATTGGTGCGGCGCAGTTCGGCATCGAATTCCGGGGTGATCGGCCCGAAGTTGTCAGCGCCATTTCCGGCGATGACATTATTCAGAAGTTCAGGTTTCGCCTGCGGAAGTATCTGTATGCCCGGCTTAGGAAGGCCCGGCTGCAATCCGTTTTCGGAGATGCGATTGCGTATCAGTGTTGGAGCGGCCTGCTGTTCGATTCGGATTCCGTATCCAGGGTTGTCGTGGATGTAACTATTCAGCAAGGTGGTTCTGGAACTGCCAGTGATTCCGATTGCCGCGTCCGTTGCCCCGGAGACGTCCATTTCGTCAATTGCAAGATCGGAATTGTTCACGAGCAAACCCATTTTCAGCGGATGTCCGGCATCGCTCACGATGTGGATACCCGACAGGCGGCCGCTCTTGATTCCTTGCGCCACCACTGCAATACCTGCATCCGCGATTGCCGCCGCGTCCGAACGAATCGTAACGCTCCCCAAAGCTCTGACTGTGAGCACCACTGCATCCTTGAGATAAATAGGGCCAAGATATTGCCCTGAAGGAATATCGATAATGTCGCCCGGTCTTGCAGTGCTCAAGGCATTTGCAATGCCGTGCGGGTCCGCGGAATCCACCGAATAATGCGTCACCTGGCCGGAGGAGTCCATCCGGGCAGCCAACGGGCGGCCGATTGTCCGCTCCACTGCGATCCATGCAATGGCTCCAAGAATCATCCCGGCCACCAGCCAAGCCAATCTTCCGAGCCATCCCCCAAGCGGATGCGAATCGTCCCTCATGCGCGTAATCGCATGCCTGGCACGCGCATCGGACATGGGGCGTGAAGCACTTCCCAAGAATTCCGGCCCCGCGACAAAGACCACACTGACGTTATCCTGGCCACCCGCCGCATTCGCCGCATCCACCAGCATCTGCGCAACGGTCTGTGGATCGCCTTCGTAGCGGTCGACAATCGCGCCGATCTCGGAAGTCCGTAGGACATCGCTCAGGCCGTCGCTGCAGAGCAATATCGCGGCCTCACGATGGAATGGAAGTGACTTGATCTCGATGAACTGCTCGTCGTTTGGTTCATGCAGCCGCGAGCCCACGTCTCGAAAGACTTCATTGCGCCGTGGATGAACCATCGCCTGTAGTTCCGTGATCTCGCCCTGATCTTCGCGCTCGCCCACAGGCGAATGATCCGACGTTAGCTTCTTCACCGTGCCGTTCCAGAGAAGGTACAGACGGGAATCGCCGACGTGTCCGACGGTAATTTTGTCATCGTGGGCCATGGCCAGGGTGAGGACGCACGCCATGCCCCGCAACTCATCGTTCTGCTCCGAGAGATGATGGATTTCGTTGTTGGCCCGCGTAATGGCCCCACGGACGCGGTCTTCCACAGAACCGCTCAGTAGCTCAAGCTCTCGCGGAATGATTTCGGCGGCCATTTCCGCCGCCTTTTCCCCCGCAACCTGCCCCCCCACGCCATCCACAACCAAAAACACACCCCGCGCTTCATCAATGTAAACCCTGTCTTCGTTATTGCTCCGCTGGACGCCAATATCGCTGGCCATCGCAGCCCGCCATGCAACCGTGGTCTTCATGGCGCCTTCCTTCCGCCCCAGTTAGCCCACGCGAGGCACACCGTGAAACCGAGAAAGAGGATCGCAAAAACGATGTGTGCGGCTGGCGGCATGTTCACATCCGGATTTCAAATGCGAGTATCAGCACTTCCGCCACACCGATCTGAGCGCGTTGTGGCAGCGGCTCCTCGACGCCTTTCTTTAGCCGTTTTCCATCGATCCACGTACCGTTGGTGCTCAGGTCGGTGATATGAAAATCGCCGATGGCGGCGTCACGCCGTAGCAGCATGTGCTCTCGCGAAACTTCATCGTTGGCGTAGAGAGCCAGATCCATCGGCGCATCGTCTCCACCCCGGCCGACCCGGATCTGATTCTGTGTAACCAGATAGAGTTGCGGCCCCGAATCATCCTCGTACCGGATCTCCGCATAAACTCGATCCGCCAGCTTTTGTGTCTGACGCGGGCCTTTCGGACGGGGGGTTGTGACCGATGGATCGCGATCCATTAAGGTTGTCTTGGTCCCACGAAAACCCGGTTCCGCCATCTCATTCAACTCGGAATGAATCTCAACATCCCCCAGAGGAACGGTGCCGACCGCATCTGGAAAAAACTCAATGATCCAATCCCGCCCGGCAATTCTATGATCCTTGCCGGACTTGCTTGGGCGCTTCATCCCAAGCACGGTCGGAACGGAATTAAGCTTCGCGACACGGGCACCCAGCGCGCGCTTCGCGTCCCCGGCAAGCAGATCGAATACCGCCGCCAGCCTCGCATGGTCCTCCAGGTGAAGATAGACGTCGAATACGCAAGGCAGCAGCACGGTGTACGCCATCTCAAAACGACCGGTCTCCATGTTGCGGATCAGTTGCTCGACAATCGTCTTTCCATCGAGCCTGCTATCGCCGGAGTTGCGGTCGTTTTGCGGCATCCGATCCAGATTCTACCAGCGATGACGTCCGTATGCGTAGCCACGTCCAAAGCCGCGGCCATAATAGCGCGGACCCGAATAGAAGAACAAGCTTGTTCCAACGTAAGGCGCGTAGGCGTATGGCGGGTAGTATCCGTAGGGCGAATAGTAGTTTCCGTAATACGCGGGCGGTGGTGCCTGTACGGGTGCCGGGGCCTGGCGATAGGCATAATTAGGTTGGTCGTATGCGTCCTGGGTGACAGGCTGAAAAGCCTGCTCGGACCGCTCGGTCGAGATCGCGAGCGGGGCTTCTAGACGGAAGGTCAAAAGACTTTCCGGATAAACCACTGTGGCGTTGCCGCGCGTGGCGAGCACGCCGATAGTGGAGGCAGCGGCTCCTGCGATGGCGCCCATGCCCGCGCCAAATCCACCATCGGCCGCGGCCCCGATTGCGGCGCCAATGCCGGTAGCGGCTCCAATGGCGCCGGCGTCACGGCCAACGGAAGTGTTGCCCCTGCGCTCAACAAACTGAGTCCTGACCGGTAGTTGTTGGCCATTCACCAAGCTCAACTCAGTCAGTTCAAGGCCCAGGCGCGAGGTGCCTTTCACGTGACCTGCTTTTTCCGCATCCACAACGCGGCCACCAACCGTCTGGCCACGGCGGGCGACGATTCGCCCATCAGCCACGATTGGCTGTGCGAGGGTTCCGCTGAAGAAATCGCCGGGTTGGTTGTGGTCGCTTGAGAGCGGTTGACTTACGCGGATTGTGATCCAAGATCCTGCTGGCACAGTCAGCGTGGATGGTATCGGTAATGGTTGTTGGTATTGGGGCTGGCCCTCTGATTGCTGAGCTTGGTACTGCGGTGGGTACTGCGGTTGACCCTGCGGTTGCTGGCCCTGATACTGGGGTTGACCCTGCGGTTGCTGGCCCTGATACTGGGGTTGACCCTGCGGTGGTTGAGGTTGCTGGTCCCCGGAGCGCGGTTCGCCAATTCTGCGCCAGCCGCCACCGTTGGGGTCCTGTGCATGCACAGGCATTGCCTGGCTGAGGGTTAGTGCGATTGCCAACCTTAACAACGCTTTCTTTTGAGTGTCCATAATTTGTTCAACTCTCTCGATCACGAACAAACTTATGCAACTTCGCTGCCAAACGTAAGTGCTTTCTTTAGAACGGGCGCGAACAACTTTCTGGTTGAATTAAACCAATGGTGGCTACACTCAGCCACCGGCCTGCGGGCTACACCTTCCACATACGTGCGTGCTCCAATGCCAGTCCGCTACACTAAGGCATAACCATGGTTGAGATTCAGCCAATCCGCGTCGAAGTGGAACAGGAGGAGGATGGTCGAATTCTGGCTTCCGTGCCGGACCTCCCGGGCGTGATGGCCTATGGCACCAGCGCAGAGGAGGCGGCACGAAAAGTAAAGGGGATTGCCCTTCAGGTATTGGCTGACATGATCGAGAGCGGTGAGGAGGTTCCCGAACCGCTGAAAGTCCTCTTCGCCGCGTGAGCGTTTGGCGCGCCACAAGGCCAAGAGAGTGTACGCCGCCCTGTTGCGGCTCGGTTGGACGCTCAAGAAGCAGGTTGGGTCCCATTGCAAGTTGCAGCGTGCGCCTGGTCCAACTTCACATTCTGCTTCCATGATGGCGAAGAAGTCGGCCCAGCAGCGCTCTCCAAGATTGGGAAGGACACGGGACTCCGACCTGACGATCTCTGAACACTGGTTTTCACTAGAGGCTGGAAGCGAGCGATAACGTCCGTATGAACTGATAATGGGGTATGACGGCACGCGAGGTTGAGGTCAGACAGGCGACAGTGGCGGACCTGAACCTTCTTGTCCCGCTTTTTGATGCGTATCGCCAGTTCTATCGCCAGCCGAGCGATCCTGAGCGAGCGCGCCGCTTCCTGCTGGAGCGTTTTGAGCAAAACCAGTCGGTGATTTTTCTGGCCTTCGAGGATGCCGCTGCCGTCCGAGCTTCTCGTCTGGCGCCATGGCGCGGATCTTCATCCTGAACGATCTGTTCGTGACTCCAGAAGCACGGCGGCGCGGAGCAGGACCCGCACTACTGAAGGCGGCCGCCCCGTATGGACGAAGCGCCGGTGCGCTTCGGCTTGTCCTTTCCACGGAGATCTCCAACACAACTGCTCAATCTGTGTATGAGCGGACAGGCTGGAAGCGGGACGCCGCTTTTTGCGTTTATCAATTGACGCTCTGAGAACCACCTGAGAAGAGAACTGCCGGTGTACAATGGCGCTGATCCCACCGGCCAAAATGAAAATCCTAAAAACCTTTCCCGCAGCCGACCGCGAAAGTTGGAGAGCATGGCTTGCGAAGAATCATACGTCGGAAAGAGAAGTGTGGGTCGTGTTTCCGAAGAAGCAGACAGGCGAGATCTGCATGTCGTATAAAGAGTCGGTGGAAGAAGCGCTGTGTCACGGTTGGATTGACAGCATCGTCAAGCGGATCGACGAGAAGACCTTCGCCAGGAAGTTTACCCCTAGGACGGACAATCAAAACTGGTCGGAGCTGAACAAGCGGCGCGTGGCGAAACTGATTCAAGAAGGCCGGATGACGGAGATCGGGCTCGCAAAAGTCAGTTATTCTAACGCAGAGTTGCAGCCTCGCAAATCGAAGCCGGAGACGCCGTCCATTCCTGCATTCGTGGAGCAGGGTCTACACAAGAAGAAAGAGGCTTGGGAGAATTTCATGCGTTTGCCGCCTTCGCACAAGCGCAATTACGTCCTCTGGATTTCCTCAGCGAAACGAGAGGAAACGCGCGCGAAGCGTTTGCAGGAAGCGATTCAGTTGCTGACCCAGAACAAGAAACTCGGACTGAAGTAATCGTGCGTCTTACAGCGTGTTACGCTCTATCTTTTCTCCACCGCGCTCTCCGGCAGCGCCCAGGCAAAGAGAATGTCGTTTACCGGAAAGAGCACGTACTGACGCCCGTCCAGTTCGTAACTCATCGGGGACGCGCCAACTCTCCCGCCTCCATACGAGTGCCAGAGCGTGTTGCCCTTCGCTGAATCGAGCGCCATCATATTCCCTGCGGTATCGGCAGTAAACAGGACTTTTCCCGCAGTGGTCAGAATACCGGCGCTGCCTTCGCCCTCGCCTATCTCATGGCTCCAGCGGATTTTGCCCGTTTTGTAATCGATAGCTTGCACCGTCGAATTGGCCCACAGATTCCGGTCCCTTCCGCCCCAACCCTCTGCCTTTCCGACAGCGGTCAAGTAGAAAATGCTGAAAATCCGGCGTGCGCTCACATAGAACAACCCGGTATCGGGAGCAAAGCTCGGAGCCAGCCAATTCGTGGAGCCATTGGAACCGGGCTCCACCAGCGAACCGTCCGGCGTGGGTTCCTTTTCGAGAAGCGGAATGGGACGCCCGATCTTATCGATTCCCTTAGCCCAGTTCGTTTCGATGAACGGCGCTGTCAGAAGATTTTTACCAGTGGCCCGGTCCAGAACAAAAAAGTACCCGTTGCGGCTGGCCTGTGCAATGAGCTTACGCGGCTGGTTTGCGAAGTCGCCGTTGAATACGACTGGCGTTTGCACGGCATCCCAGTCATGCACGTCGTGCGGGGACGGCTGGAAGTGCCAGACCAACTTTCCCGTATCCGGATTCAGCGCGACGATAGAGCAGGTCCAAAGGTTATCGCCCATGCGGCCGGCGCCCGCCAGCACCGGATTCGGATTGCCCGTCCCCCAATACAGCAGGTTAAGTTCGGGATCGTAGGTGCCGGTCATCCACGTCATGCCGCCACCGTGGGACATTGCATCGCCTTGTGCCGGCCAGCTCTCGGAGCCCGGTTCTCCACGCGAGGGAGCGGTGTTCCAGCGCCACTGCCGCTTCCCGGTCTCAGGATCGATAGAATCCAGGAAGCCGGGAATGTCTGTTACATCGCCGGAAACGCCAACAATCACGTGATTGCTAATCACTAGCGGCGCCATGGTGGAGAAATATCCTAGCTTCCAGTCCGCCAGTTCCACATCCCAGCGAACCGAGCCATCCTTAGCGTTCAGGCTTACCAAATGGCAATCGGGTGTTTCAAAAAAGAGCCAATCTTTGTACATCCCAACCCCGCGATTGCCGATGTGATCGCCGCCGCGCGATTGATAATGATAATGCCAAATCTGATGCCCGGTCCTCGCGTCCACTGCCCACACATGATCGGGAACGGTGAAGTATAAAACGCCATCCACCATCAGCGGGGTCGATTTGATGGTCACCGACTTTGCCGGAAACGCCCATGCCATGGTCAGATTTTGAACATTGTCCGTGTTGATCTGTGAGAGCGCGCTGTAACGCCGTCCGGAGTAATCGCCGTTGTATGTGCCCCATACGTCCTTAGGCGATTTGCCGAGAGCCGCCGGATTCAGTCCTTGAGCAATTGCTTGTGGCGCACAGGACAACGCCATCGCTGCGCTGAGCAGAGCAAATCTCTTGATGCCTATCACAGGGTCTCCAGATACGCGAAAATGTTGTGGACGTCTTTGTCCGAGTATTCCTGCAGCAACTGCCGATGGACATCCAGCGGATCTTTGACTTCGACTTTCACATTTTTCAACCGGTACGAACGGTACCAGCCCGCATCGTCCGTCAGCGCGATGGTGAACTCATCCAGATGAGTCACTTTCCCCGTCACTTGCTCCCCGGAAGACAAAGTGACCTTCGCGGTGGACTTCATGCCGCGGGGGTAGAGGAATCGCGATTGTAAATCGATTGGAGTAAACTTCTTCGCGATCCCCTTCAAGTCGCCGGAAGGAGAATGGCACGACTGGCATTTCGTATTGAAGTAGGCTTTGCCTGCGGAGGCATTGCCCGTGAGCAGTTTCTCAAGCGGGTAATCCTTGGGAACACTGGCGCTGCGGAGCGCAGCTAGAGCTCGCGAATGCAGAAACGCGGCGATGTTCGCGACGTTCGCATTTGGAAAGGCCGGCATCTCTTTGTCCGGCCGGCCGTTCCGAATCACCGGACCGATCGTCTCGCCGTTCTCATCGTGGCTGAGTAGTGGAGATCGTATTAAATCCGGAGCTCTCGATCCGGTAGCATCGTTCCCATGGCAAAAGCCACAGGACTGGACAAACTCTTTGCGGCCGCTCTCAATCGCGGCGGCGTCCGGTGTTGCGGCCAGGGCGGGCAGACCCGCGAGAGAGCAGACAACACCAAAATAAACAGCAAAAACTCTTCGCATAGATCCCGTTAACGGCCCTCGCTCGACGGAGGCACAACACCTTTCAGCCGCATGTAGACCGACATGGTCCCATACATCTCGTTATCATGGGCCGTATTTCCCACCAGTGCTCCCAGCCTCGACCGTTGTCCGCGGCCAGTCTTGATCATTTCCGTGGCAGCCGTATCGATAAGCGAATCGTAGGCGCCATCGCACTCATCGAATGACGCTTTCAGTGCAGCCACCAAGTCGGCTTTCGATGTTTTCGAGGCAGCGGTTCCCGCTTTCTGCTCACCCTTAAATGCAGAGCAGGTCCGCATCTGAGCGTCGGCAACGTGGGCGATCAGTTGCCCAAAAGGACGCACCTCGGGCGCGGCCTTGAAGCTGTAGTTCTCCTCAGGCATCTTCTCGGCGGCTTTCAGAATATTGCCTTTCACATTGGTGTAAGCTTGCTTCACCTCCGTGCTGAGCGGGTTGGAGCTTTGGCCGTGCAGAGCGCCTGCACAAGCGGTCATGGCAGTCAGTAAGACCAGGTGGTAGCGATTCATCTCGGCTTGCCCTCACTTTGCAGCAACGATTATGTCACGCCGGAAAGCTGGATGGGGGCTAAGGAGACAGTTGCAACTTCAGAAGCGCAAAGACCGCTTCCGGCGGCGCCAAACGAAAGAGGAACTCGGCGGGCTTGGCCGCCGGAAGCGAGTCCGTTTTGCGCGAGTTACTCAGAAGATATACGCCAAGCCGAGATTCGCGTGATCTCCCTCTCATTTGCCGCCTGCTGGTTGCTAAAGTCTGTCAATAACCGGCGGTATTCCCACGCGAATACTACGTGAGGTGTGTACTTATAGAGTACATTCCCCATGTAGGTTTGGACTCGCGTGCGGTTTCCAACAGGAAGATCTCTCACGGTCGGGCTATCGATTCCATAAGCCAGATTCGACTGCCACTTCGGACTGAAATTAAACTGCGCCTGCTTCCACCCCCCGCTGGAGCGGACACCACGCTGTCCAGGGGAGCCTGGCGGCAGAATGGCCTCGCCGCTGGTTACACTGAATATTCCCAAGGCTCGTCCGGTATATAACTCGCCCGTGATGTTGAACAGCTTACTAAACGGCAATGTGTAATCGATTGCGCCTCCCCCCAGGAATCCAAGGGGAGCTGTACTGTCATTGATCCCACCGGGCCGGAATTTTGCCGTGTGTGTGTAATGCGAACTAATTCCAAAGATAACGTCCCGGTCACCAACATGACTGGTAAGCGCCACCCGCGCTTCAACCCCCGGCGTTCTGCCGCGTTCGCCGATCCCGGGCGCCCGGGATGCCGAAAACACCGCTATGTTGTAATCGCCCATATTTGGGTCCACCGCCGCCGCTTGTACCAGCAGGGTTGTGCTCGCGGTCACCGGCTGGTGATATTCAACCTGCACTTGCGGCATTCGAATCCAGGGGTTGCCGGAAGCCGCGAACGCCGGGATTGCAAACTCCGCCGGGCTGGTCGGATTCAATGGCGCGAAAATGGACCAATCCTGGCCGCCTTCCAACGAGAACCGGTTCCAGTCAAGGCGTCCGTAGGCAAACCGCACCCGGACCTATCGTTCCCCAGCGCATCTGAACCTTGTTTCGTGTTGAACAATGGAATGTCGGCGATGTTGGTTCCCGCAGTGTTGTAAACGGCATTGAGCGAAATGGTTCCATAGATAGTGATCGGGAATTTGCTTTGCGCCGTCACTGGTGGCGCCACGCCAGCCGTGTCCACCCGCGATCCGCGCTCGCGCCTGTGGCAGCCGTTCGGGCCCCGCTATGTGCAGCCGTCTGGGTTCCGGCCGGATTCAATTGGGATTTTTTCACCGCATCGCCAGCCGGTGTGCCGGTTTGCGCGACGGTGGCGAAGTTTAATCTGGCGGTATCCGCGCTGGTCAGCACGCCCTTTTGTTCCAGTAAATTTGCCAGCAATGCAACACGCTCATCCGGCGCCGCCGCTTCCACCTTCGCCAGCTCGGATGCATCAATGGTCCCTTTGTCCCGTAGAATTCGCCAACACCGTAGCTGAATCCTGCGCGAAACCCGCTGCGGCGGCAATTGTCAGTAAAAATATCAACGCTGGTTTCACAGGTTGCCTCCTATGCCGGCCGCATGGCGGGGGGAACCACCGGAACGATGGGTTCCCGTTGTTCCCTCCGGCCGTCCCCGGAGTTTTGCCAATAACGGAAGCAAAAGTGAAATCAGCATCACGATCGCGATCACGTGAATCGCGTAAGAGTAGGTGCCAGTTGTCTCTCGCACCCGCGCGATCAGAATCGGCGAGGGGATCGCACCGGCGCCCCAGGCCAGAAGGATCCACCCGTAGATGCCTCCCATGTAACGGGACCCGAAGAAATCCGCGGTGAACGACGGCATTACGCCGAACCCGCCGCCATAACACAAACCGATGATGGCCACGACAGCGGTAAAAAACCCTCTGTTGTGAGCGTTTGGCAGCAGGAAGAACATCGCTACCTGCAGCGCGAACAGGATCAGGTAAACGTTCGCACGGCCAATGTAATCGGAAACCCAGGCCCAGAAGACGCGGCCCAGCGCATTGAAGATTGAGATCACTCCCACAATGCCCGACGCTGCAACCGCCGACAATCCCACCAGTTGCTGAGCCATGGGTGAGGCCTGGCTGATGATCATGATCCCAGCCGACACATTGAGGAAGAGCATGAACCATAGGAGCCAGAACTGCCAGGTTCGTAACGCTTCAGAAGCCGTGTAGCCGCGCATTGTGGCCGCGCGCGAAACCGTGGTATGCGGCTCCCATCCTGCCGGTGTCCAGCCCTCCGGCGGATTCGCATAGGTCTGCGCCGTGAGCACCACAACGATGAGGTACGCAATCCCGAATTCTACAAAAGTGCCGGGCACTCCCGTCGAGATAATCTGCCGCGCTGCAATCGGGCTCATCACCAGAGCTCCGGCGCCGTAGCCCATCACTGCAATTCCGGTCATCAGACCACGTTTGTCGGGAAACCACTTCGTAATCGTTGCGACAGGGCATATATAGCCCATTCCCATTCCAAACCCGCTAATCACACCGTATCCAAGGTAGAGGCCTGCCAGCGAATTGTGAGACACGCTCCATGCCGAGACCAGATAACCAAGGCCATACAGCAGTCCCGCTACAGATGCCACAATTCGAGGCCCCACCCTGTCCTGCCACAATCCACCAACCACGGTTCCAGCTCCCAGCACGGCGATCGCGATGGTGAAAGTCAGGGATACTTCTGTGAGCGTCCAGCCCTGGGAAGCCACCATTGGCCTTACAAAAACGCTCCAGCCATAAGCGGCGCCAAGGCAAATCTGCATAAGCACCGCAGCGGCGGCAATCAGCCAGCGGTTGCTCAAATGTTCCGGTCGAGTATAGGTTTTAGACGGCATGTTGAAAGCTGCCCGTGGCAATTGGAGTGTCCACAGGAACCACCGTTTCGAGTCGAACGGTGAGACAGGTCTTCACGGTGTCCCATGGGAATCGAAAGCTTTCTTACGGTGTCCACCTATTATAGGAGTGAGCCTTTTCGTGTCTACACCTAAATTCGACTTCTCCGCATGGCCTATCGCCCGGCAATTTGGCAATCGAGACGTTACCGCGCTTGGGAAGAACGCGTTTTCAGACCGCACGAAGTCGCTGGAGTCCCGCACCCGTTCAGCCGATCGCGTGGCCGCCTCCGTTTGCCCCTATTGCGCCGTTGGATGCGGTCAGTTGGTGTACGTTAAGGATGAGAAGATCATCGACATTGAAGGCGACCCGGCTTCGCCTATTTCGGAAGGCCATCTGTGTCCCAAGGGCGCCGCGACGTTCCAATTGGTAACCGGTTCCCAACGTGTTCAGAATGTGCTCTACCGCCGACCGCATGGAACGGCCTGGGAAACGATTCCACTCGACCGCGCGATGGACATGGTTGCGGAACGCGTAAAGAAAACGCGCGAGGAGACCTGGCGGGACAAGGATGAGCAGGGCCGCATTGTGCGGCACACGCTTGGCATCGCACACTTGGGTGGCGCAACGCTCGACAACGAAGAAAATTACCTGATCAAGAAGTTGTTCAACAGCCTGGGCATTATTCAAATCGAAAATCAGGCCCGTATTTGACACTCCGCAACGGTCCCCAGTCTGGGGTCCTCCTTCGGTAGAGGCGGCGCAACCACGTTCCAGCAGGATCTACAGAACTCGGATTGCATCGTCATTCAAGGCTCCAACATGGCCGAGTGCCATCCCGTTGGCTTTCGCTTCGTGATGAAAGCGCGGGAGCGTGGCGCAACCATTATCCACGTGGACCCAAGGTTCACGCGGACCAGTGCGGTTGCCAATATGCATGTGCCCATCCGCGCAGGCTCCGATATCGCGTTTCTGGGTGGGATTGTCCGTTACATCCTGGAGAATGATCGGCATTTCAAAGACTACGTCGTCAATTACACGAACGCGCCGGCCATTATCAAAGACGAGTTTCAGGACACCGAAGACCTCCACGGTTTATTCAGCGGCTGGAATCCGGAAAAAGGACAATACGAGCCCGATTCCTGGGCTTATAAAGGGTCCAGCCATGCCAAGGGAATGAAGCACCGGGAGACGGCAACCGGCGAGCCATACAGTGAGCGGGCATCCCAGGTCGGTCCGGCGCCGGAACAAGATCCCACTCTTCAGGATCCACGATGCGTATTCCAGATCCTGAAGCGGCATTATTCCCGGTACACCCCGGAAAAGGTCCAGGAGATAACAGGAGTCCCGCCGAATCTGCTGATCAAAGTGGCTGAGACGCTCTGTAACAACTCCGGGCGTGAAAGGACTTCCGCATTCTGCTACGCGGTCGGGTGGACGCAACATACTGTAGGTGTTCAATACATTCGCACTGCCGCGATTATCCAGTTGCTGCTTGGGAATATCGGCCGGCCTGGGGGTGGCATTATGGCCCTGCGAGGCCACGCCTCTATTCAGGGATCGACAGATATACCCACTCTCTATAACCTGCTGCCTGGCTATTTGCCAATGCCCAAGGTTGGGGAGCATCCGGATTTCAATGCCTATCTGGACAATAGCACCGCTGCCGGCGGATGGTGGACGGAATTTCCGAAGTACGCTGTCTCGCTGCTGAAGGCATGGTTCGGTGACGCAGCTACCAAAGAGAACGACTGGTGCTTCGACCATCTTCCATACATCACGGGTGACCATTCGCACATGACCACGGTCGCCGATATGGCGGACGGAAAAATACGCGGCTACTTCGTTATGGGCGAGAACCCGACAGTGGGGTCGATGCACGGCGCACTTCAGCGGAAAGGTCTTAGAAAGCTGGACTGGCTGGTTGTGCGGGATCTAAACTTGATTGAAACCGCTGAGTTCTGGCGCAGTGCCCCAGAAATCGACCGCGGCGAGGTCAAACCCGAAGATATCGCGACCGAGGTGTTCTTTTTTCCCGCGGCTGCTCACACGGAGAAAGACGGCTCCTTCACCAACACGCAACGATTACTGCAATGGCACCACAAAGCAATTGAGCCGCCTAAAGATTGCAGGAGCGAACTGCATTTCATGTATCATCTGGGCCACCGCTTGAAAAACCTATATCGCGATTCCAAGGAATTACGCGACCGTCCGATTCGCGATCTGGCCTGGGACTATCCCGTGGAAGGCAAAATCGAAGAGCCGAACGCGGAGGCTATCCTGAAAGAGATTAACGGATACGCCATTGCGGATAACAAACCGGTGTCCGGTTTTACCGCATTGAAGGACGATGGTTCCACCACGTGCGGATGCTGGATCTATTCGGGTTGTTACGCGGATGGAGTCAATCGCGCGGCGAACCGGCGCCCGGCACAGGAGCAGACCTGGGTGGCTCCGGAATGGGGCTTTGCATGGCCGGCCAACCGGCACATTCTGTACAATCGCGCATCGGCGGACCCGGAAGGGAAACCGTGGTCCGAGCGCAAGAAATACGTCTGGTGGAACGAAGACAAGAAGCAGTGGGAAGGCTTCGATAATCCCGATTTTATTCGCGAACGGCCGCCTTCTTACCGGCGGCAGCCCGGCGCAAAGGGTCTGGACACCATCTCCGGTATCGACCCCTTCCTATTACAGGGGGACGGCAAGGGATGGCTGTATGCCCCGAATGGCCTTCAGGATGGGCCTCTGCCGACGCATTACGAGCCCGAAGAATCGGTCATTGAGAATCGGCTTTATCCCCAGCAGTGCAATCCGGCGCGCATGGAATGGAAACGTAAAGATAATCCGTATCACAAACCCTGGAGCGATCCCCGGTTTCCGCACCTTCTGTCCACATGGCGGCTAACTGAGCACCACACCGCAGGTGGAATGTCCCGCTGGCTTTCCTGGCTTTCCGAGTTGCAGCCCGAAATGTTCTGTGAAGTTTCTCCCGAACTCGCCGCCGAAGTGGGGCTGAAGAACGGCGGATGGGCCACCATACGAACAGCCCGCGCGGAAATCGAAGCGCGCGTTCTGGTAACTCAACGGGCACAGCCGCTCCGCCTCAATGGCCGAACCGTCCACCAGATTGGTCTGCCGTACCACTGGTCCAGCCGCGGCCTCGTTCAGGGAGATGCGGCTAATGAGCTGATTAGCTTCGTGGCCGATCCGAACGTGACCATTCAGGAATCAAAAGCCCTAACGGCCAGCATTGAACCGGGCCGAAGAAGCAGAGAGCGGCGCGTTGTCACCAGCGGGCCGTTAGCTGGCCCTCCACCTGGACCGCCCGAATCGCGAGACATTGCAAAAAACCCGGTAAAGCCACACGGACGAAACGGATAATGCCCACCACAACAGAACAGCCAATCTCAAACCGGAAAGGTTTCTTCACCGACACCACACTCTGCATTGGCTGCAAGGCCTGCGAGGTTGCTTGCAAACAGTGGAATCAATTGCCGGATGACGGAATGAACTTCACCGGAATGTCCTATGACAATACCGTGAGCCTGGGTGCTTCCAGTTGGCGTCACGTGGCCTTCATCGAACGCCCGGTAGCCTTGTCCAATCAGGACGCAGGCGCATTTTCATGGCTGTTCTCGTCGGACGTATGCAAGCATTGCGCCCGCGCCGGCTGCCTGGAGAGTTGCCCCACCGGAGCCATTGTGCGGACCGAGTTCGATTCCGTCTACGTTCAACCCGACGTCTGCAACGGCTGCGGTTACTGCATTGTCAACTGTCCGTTTGGCGTAATCGATCGCCGTGAAGATGACGGCCGCGCCTGGAAATGTACACTCTGTTATGACCGTCTGAAAGACAACGCCACGCCGGCATGCGCGAAAGCATGCCCGACCGATTCCATTCAGTTCGGCGATCTGGATGAGCTGAGGACACGCGCGCAAAAGCGGGTTTCCGATCTCCACGAAAACGGGTTGCCGGAAGCCTACCTATACGGCGCCAATGCGAAGGATCAGCCAGGCACGGAAGGCTTGAACGCGTTTTTTCTGCTGTTAGATAAACCCGAGGTTTACAATTTGCCTCCGGACCCGGTTGTACCGACTAAGAGAGCCGCCGAAAGTTGGAGGTCCATGGCTTTTGCGGCGTTGGGGATGGCAGCCGTTGTAGTCGGGTCCGTCCTCGCGGAGCGGAACGGAGTGCGAAGATGAATGACGGTCGCAATATCGATAGCTCCCTCGGCGTCCTGAGCGGTGAGGGGTCCGAGCAGCATGTGAGCTCGGATCGTGTGGAGGGCCAGACGCAGGCGCTAGAGGTCTGGACAGGTCTGCCCGAACCGCCCGGGCAAGAACCAACTTACTATGACCGCCCCCTTTTGAAGCAGCCTGTTTGGAAGTGGGACATCCCTAGTTATTATTTCTTGGGAGGCGCGGCAGGTGCGGCTCTGGCCCTGGGTGCGGCCAGCCAGTTTCGTCAGCCCGCGCTGTATCTTTTGATGAAGCGATGCCACTGGATCGGCGTCATCGCCTCCAGTCTAGGGGGCGCCCTCCTGATTCACGATCTGGGGCGTCCCGAACGCTTCCTCGCGATGATGCGCGTCTTCCGGCCGACCTCGCCGATGAACATGGGTGTTTGGATTCTCTCCAGCGCAGCGCCTCTGGGAGTGTCGGCGGCGGTGTTCGGCGGACGCCGCGGGTTGTTGGGCGGGTATGGCAAATCCGCGAACTATGGGGCTGGACTCTTCGGCGTGGCGCTTGCGACTTACACTGGTGTGCTGGTTTCGAATACGGCAATCCCAGTCTGGTATCAGTCGCGCCGAGTGTTGCCAATTCTCTTCGGCGGTTCCGGCATGGCGAGCGCTGTCTCCATTCTCGATCTATTTCCAGAAGATCCAGCCTCCAGCAGAGTCAGATTTCTGTGCGGGACCGCAGGCCGCATAACGGAACTGGCGGCTGGAGTGGCCATGGAACGGCAGGTGGCGAAGATACCCCAGGTCGCCCGTCCACTGCGGACTGGAGCAAGCGGCTTCCTCTGGAGAACGGCCATGGTGTTGACCGCCACCAGCCTGGTGATTTCAATGCTGCCGGCGAAAGGCCGCTGGAAGCGGCAATATTCCGGAGCCTTCGGAATTCTTGGGTCTGTTGCGATGCGCTTCGCCGTACACTTTGCCGGAGTACGTTCCTCCCGCGACCCCAGAGCTTCCTTCCAGGATCAACGCTCGCATCAGCTTAGGCATCAAATTACTTGAAGCGGGCGGGTTTTAGGGTCCAACCCTGTAGACGCGCGAGTTCCAGGAGTTCCGGGGCGGAAAAATCCTTCGGGTGAATCGGCCATTTGAAAGCAGCGGTGGCATCCATTGAGAAATACTTCTCAAATTCGACGTTGCCGCGAAAGATTTGGACCGGACGGTCTGAGTTCGTCTCCCCTGATGCAGTAGCGGCGAAATCGGGAAGCGACAGAGTCTCCCCGCCGATAAACACTTCGGAAGGAAGCCTCTTAAAGCTCGCGATATACCCGATTACATCTGCCTTGGCTTGCTGGAAGAGCCATTTAGGAATTGTGTTTGCCCGGTAGCTGGTGATGCCCAGCGAGGTAGGCCCATCTACAATTTGCGGCTCGATCCCAAGGACAGCAAGCAGAAGGTCTGCCGCGGATAGCTCGGCAGCGCCGGTTTCGAGGAACGTTATATGTTCCCTTAGATGTCGCGCAGCTACGCCTCTATCGAGCGGCGGCGGGACCGGACTCCGGTAGAGTTGTAAAAAGGTCTTGAGCAGTTACGAAATCGACGTTGTGCAACTTCTTCACCGCGTCCACGTAAGCACGAAGAATACGAAAGCAGCGTTCCGAATCGTCTCGCGTACGCGCATGTGGACGCTGCCAAGCCTCGCGTTCCCTTGCCGCGCCCTCTTTAAAATTGACAGCATCCCAGAATTCAGTGGTGACGAATTCCGTCGGATGAAAGTAGGTGGAGATAACGCCGCCTCCACTGCTTGCAAGCCGATCCACGCCTGCTTCAAGGTTTTTATAGATCCGCTGGTTGTTCTGTTCGCGATCCAAATCCGGGCGAATTAAGTAGCGCCCCTGATTGTAGATGTTTAGGAGTCCGCCATACCAGAACGGCTGCTCATTCAGCCCCACCTGGGTCCCCTCATCCAGATAGACCGGAACTCCGAGATGGCGGAGGGCCGTGTAAGTCTGTGGCGCCCACGAGGAGCCTGGCTGCCCATAACAAACGGGGCCGATGCCGAAGATTCTCTTGAGATCCAGAATTCCCGGCTTTTCGCGGCGCTCAAACTCTTCCGCTCCTTCCAACATTCCCAAACGCTTGAGATACACGGCCGCAACGGGCTGAACGCTGTGGAAGTTCGAATGATAACCGATGGCATGACGAGCAAGCGCGCGAATTACGTCAGTCCGGCCCCTTGCCTGAAGCACACGAGCCTTTTCGCCCACGATTTTGAAGGTGGCGCGTACCCCTGAGTCAGTCAGATCAGTCGCGATTCGAAGAGCCGCGTCGTCGGCCGCCGGTTCAATGTAATCCTCTGTATCGAACCATAGCAATATGTGGACGGTGTCTTTCGCGACGGTGGAAGAGATCCCCAAGAGCATCAGGACCAGCAAACGAATCAATGTGACGTCACCTTTCTGGAAACAGTCTACTAACAGACGATATTCAGAACAACACGCCTGCCCGCCGCCGACGAACGCGGGTTGTGGGTCATGATGTTAATAGGAGAGGTATCGTGAACTGGAAAGAACAACCACACCGGCGTTTGAATCCACTGACGAGGGAATGGGTGCTGGTTTCACCGCAGCGGACAGACCGGCCGTGGCAGGGCCAAGTGGAAAAGCGCGTGGAACCGGCGCGGCTCGCCTACGACCCCGCGTGTTATCTTTGTCCGGGCAATTCGCGCAGCGGTGGAGTCCGCAATCCCGTTTACGAAAGCACGTTTGTCTTTGACAACGATTTCCCCGCTTTGCGAGCCGACACACCTGCCGGAGAGTTCGATGAACGGGGACTACTGGTGGCCCGGGCGGAGCGAGGCATTTGCCGTGTTGTTTGCTTCTCCCCCAATCACAGCCTGACGCCGGGGCGGATGAGCACCGGCGAGATCCGTAAGGTGGTGGAAGTTTGGGCCGCACAGTACTGGGAACTGGGGGCATTGCCTTACATTGGTTCCGTTCAGATCTTTGAAAATCGCGGTGAGATGATGGGTGCCAGCAATCCGCACCCGCACTGCCAGATTTGGGCAGAGGAATTTCCGCCGAATGAGATAGTGAAAGAGCAGGCAAGCCAGCGGGACTACGTGAATGATCATGGGACTTGCTTGTTGTGCGATTACGATGCGATAGAACGGGCGTCCGGCGAACGCGTGGTTTGCGAGAATGAATGGTTCTCCGCAGTCACACCGTTCTGGGCGGTTTGGCCATTTGAGGTGATGTTGATATCCAAAGCACACGTTGGATCGCTGGTTGAGTTGGACGACGCGGCGCGCGACGGACTGTCTTCAATATTGAAGCGTGTGGCGACCCGCTACGATAACCTGTTTCAGATTCCCTTTCCCTATACGATGGGCTTTCACCAGAAACCGACAGACGGCGCCGCGCACGATGAATGGCATCTGCATGCACACTTTTACCCGCCGCTGCTGCGCTCGGCGACAGTTCGGAAGTTTATGGTGGGTTATGAGATGCTGGCGATGCCGCAGCGCGACCTCACTCCAGAGATGGCGGCGGCTCGGCTGCGCGAGCAATCGGAACAGCACTACGCAGATTCTTAGGCAGCCAGAATTCGATGTCTATCACCAGGCGGAATTGCCTCAAATTTCTTGCGGCGCCGGCGCTTAGCGCATATGGTCAAGGCGTCTCTTCGCGCGGGGTTCGGCCGATGCCGCGCGGTAAGCCGTCCGGCTTACCCTTCCACGCACATTTCACGGATGTAGCGGAGCAGGCTGGACTACTGGCGCCGGTGATCTACGGCGGCGTGGACCGCAAGACTTACATTTTGGAAACGGTGGGGTGCGGGGCGGCATTCCTCGACTACGATAATGACGGCTGGCTCGACATTCTGGTGTTAAGTGGAACCAGGCTGGAAGGAAATCCGAAGGAAGCGACCAACCGGTTGTACAAGAACAATCGGGATGGCTCGTTCACCGACGTCACGGATCAAGCCGGGCTGAGGCGCACCGGGTGGGTGTCCGCTGTGGCCATTGGGGATTTCAACAACGACGGGTTTGACGACCTGTTCATCACCTATTGGGGGCAAAACGTACTTTATCGCAACAATGGCGATGGCACGTTCACCGATATCACGGAGAAAGCGGGGCTGCTGCACGCCGGCACGAAATGGGGATCGGGATGCACGTTTATCGACTATAATCGCGACGGCCTGCTGGATCTTTGTGTCGCCAACTACCTGCAGTTCGATTTTGCATCCGTGCCGAAACCGGGTGAGACGACGAACTGTACGTGGAAGGGCGTTCCGGTCAACTGCGGTCCGCGTGGACTGCCGCCTGGTTCAGTCGCGCTGTACAGGAACAATGGTAACGGCACGTTTACCGATGTGACCGCCGCGTCCGGTGTGGCGAAGGCGAAGGGCAGTTATCCCATGACGGCCGTCGCGGCGGACTTCGATAACGATGGCTGGCCGGATCTCTACATTGCGTGCGATTCGACGCCGAGTTTTCTACTGCGGAACAATCATGACGGCACGTTTACGGACATCGGAGTGGAAGCCGGAGTCGCGCTGAATGAGGACGGAATGGAGCAGGCGGGGATGGGTGCCGGGATCGGCGATTACAACCTGGACGGCAACCTCGATATTTTCAAAACTCACTTCACAGACGACACCAACGTCCTCTATCGAAACGATGGGAAGGGGAACTTTGAAGATGTCACCATCCGCGCCGGATTAGGGGTAGAGACCAGGTTTATCGGCTGGGGCGCGGGTATGGTGGACCTGGATAACGATGGGAATCCGGATCTGTTTCTGGTAACCGGAAACGTTTACCCGGAGCTGGAGAAGCGCGTGGCGAGCTATCCACTGATGACACCGCGAGTCATTTTCCGGAATCTTGGCGGCGGTAAGTTTGAAGAACTGATTGAACAGGCTGGACCTGGGATCGCCGCGCCACATACGAGCCGAGGGTGCGCGTTTGGCGACTTCGACAACGACGGCGATATGGATGTACTGATTATCAATCTGAATGAACCCCCATCGCTGTTGCGGAACGATGTAAGCGGGAAGGGCCACTGGCTGAAGGTGAAATTGGTGGGAGTGAAGTCGAACCGTACGGCGATTGGGGCGCGCGTGATTGCGCGGTACGGCGGCAAGCAGCAGGCGCAAGCGGTTCTGAGCCAATCGAGCTTTTACTCGGTGAATGACCTACGGTTGCATTTCGGACTTGGCAGCGCAGTGTCGGCGGATTTGGAAATCATTTGGCCCAACGGCGGTAAAGAGACGCTCAGCAAAGTGGCGGCGGACCAACTGGTGATTATCAAAGAAGGGCTTGGGATCGTTAAAACTGAGAAGTTCGGCGTGACGGCGGCCAGTCCGAGGCGTGGCGTCTGAAGCCTTTCGGCTTCACTTTTCACACAACTCTTACAATCGCATAACGACTTACCGCTCACGCTTCCTTAGCATGAGGGTATATGCGGGTTGACCAATTAGCTGAGAAGCAGACCGAGTCAAACGGCGTAACGTTATGCAAGTCCTTGTCCGGCTTCGCGGCGGGCTGCATCCTGCTGCTTGCCCTGATCCAACTGGCGCCGGGCCACCGGCGAACGAATCCCCGGACCAATCCAAGCGAAACCATCGAAGCTAATCTCTATGTACCTGCGCCTGCTTCCGCACTGCTTCAGAGAGCGTGTAAGAATTGTCACTCAAATGAAACGCGGTGGCCCTGGTACAGCCGGATCGCACCGGCATCCTGGTTGATGATAAACGATGTAGAGAATGCGCGGAGAGCCGTGAACCTTTCCCGCTGGTCGACTCAGACAGGCCGCCGGCCGGAGTTAGCCGTCGCCGCTCTCACGGCCGCCTGCGCCGATTTGCAGAGTGGCCGCATGCCCAGGTGTGATTACCGCCTTCTTCATCCTGAAGCGCAGGTGACGGCTAACGAAACCGATCAATTTTGCCAGTGGACACAGAGCGAAATTGACCACTTACTTGAAACCAAACGCCGGAATCTGGCTAAATTCGCAAAACTTTTACAATCCGCGAACGACTTGCACCCGGTCCCACCCTCACCATTAGTTCAGAAGCCGAAGAAGGACAAAGATCATGACAGCACTCATCAAACCGAAACGAAACCTTGAAATATTTGCAGCCTTGATTTTTACAGCGGCCTCGGTGCTGGCTCATCAGACCGGAGCGGACCCCGGTTTTTCCGGAGCGCCAGGGGACTCCAATTGCACTGCATGCCACGGCGGGAAGCCTAATACTGGAGCAGGCAAGGTGGCGCTCAGTTTTGCGGGCGGTATTACATATGTTCCCGGCCAAAAGCAGCGCGTTACCGTCAGCATTTCCGATCCGGCTGCGCGCAGATGGGGCTTTGAGGTGTCACCGCGCCTTGTGAGCGACGCCAGCAACAAAAGTATCGGCACAATGGCCTCAGTGGATACGAATACTCAGGTGCTGCCTAGCGCCGGCTCCCTGCAATGGATTACCCATACATTGGCTGGGACGCGGCTGGGAACCACAGGGTCCATTACGTTTGAGTTCGATTGGACAGCACCCGATTCCAACGTTGGCGATATCGATTTTTATGCGGCGGCGAACGCTGCGAACGGCAACAGCCAGCCTACGGGAGATCTGATCTATACGGTTAACGCGAGGCTCACGGCAGCGGCTGCGACTGGCAATAAGCCGAGTATTGCGCAAAACGGAGTGGTGAACGGCGCCAGCTTCAAGCCAGGGATTACGCCTGGATCGTGGATCTCGATCATCGGCACTAACCTCGCGGCCAACACCAGGATTTGGGATTCGCAACGGGAGATCCAAAACGGCGTGTTGCCCAATTCGCTGGATGGCACCAGCGTGACTGTGAACGGGAAAGCGGCAGCGGTATATTTCATCAGCCCGACTCAGCTAAACGTGCAAGCGCCAGCGGATGACAGTCTGGGCAATGTCAACGTGGTGGTTAGCAATTCAGCAGGTTCCTCTGACCCGATAACAGCCGTGGAGCAGGCAT
>JBBPYD010000114.1:0-3552 GCA_038200305.1 Bryobacterales bacterium | reverse complement strand
GGGACGGCGAAGAATATTCCCCCGGGGACAGACAATGAAGCTATGACCGCGGACACCACTCTTGAAAGCAGCGAGCCCATACTGAGATTGAAGGTCGACAAGCGGAGTCCGGTCCCGATGTACGTCCAGATCGGCCGTGCGATCCGCGAAATGATCGAGTCTCGCGAACTGCCTCCCGATTCGCTGCTTCCTCCGTCGAAAGTTCTCTGCAAACAACTCGGCATTACACACATGACCTTGCGTCAGGCTTACACCATGCTGGAGCAGGATGGCCTGCTCGAGCCGCAGCGCGGCCGGGGCACCTGGATACGTCGGCCGCGGATTGAGCGGACGCTGGAAGATATCGGCAGCTTCTCCGAATACATCGCCCGTAAAGGCAAAACACCATCGTCACGGGTTCTCCTGTTCGAGCGGCGCGAACCTACCCTGGTGGCGGCTGCTTATCTGGAATCGGGAAGCGTCTACCATCTGAAGAGATTACGCTTTGCCGATAACATCCCGATGGTGATTGAAGAAGTGGAAATTCTGGCCGCGCTTTGTCCCGGACTCGAGAAGTTCGACTTCGCTCATGAATCTCTCTACCGCGTACTTGAGCAGGAGTATGATCTGCAGTTCGTTCGCGCGGTGCAGACTTTATCCGCCAGTGTGGCGGAACCTGCCGATCGAGCCTTGCTGGAGACTGGACCGCGAGTGGCTGTGCTGGTGGTGTCCGGACACACAAAGCTCAAAGGAGATCGTCCGGCCATGGTCGGCAACAGCCGGTATCGAGGAGATCTTTACGCCATTACCATCCAGGCCGAGCGGGGATCCCGGCGGTAGAGTTATTTGGATTCGTACCTGTAGCATTTGTTTATTGTTCGCGTTGACCATGTCTGCCCGGGTTCGCACTGGCCTCGAGGTGATGGAGGCGCAGGATTTTCTGTTTCTCGGCGGCAGGAAGGTTGGCGTGCTCGCGAACCAGAACGCCATTATTTCCGGCGGTCGTAATATCGTTACGTACTCGCCGCCGGCAACTCATCGAACAGGCCGCAGACGGGAGCCGTCCGCGTAGCGTCCAATCCAGTGATTAGTAAAGCGGAGCGCTGGTTGCGGCGACACCAGGGGCATGTGGCAATCCACGCAGTTTCCCTGATTCTCCGTAAAACAGGAGGCATTTGGCTTTCGCACTGTCTGCGTATGACAGCTTTGGCAAACGCGATTGTATGAGGCCATGCTCTTTCCCGCCCGCTGTTCATGCGGGTTGTGGCAGCTGACGCAGGAAAGCGCTCCGGCCGACTTCTGAAAGCACCGGCTTTCATTCAGGTAGACAGGCTGGTGCCGCACATTCCAGGCATAGTTCCAGTCGATTGTGTCCCGCTTACCGGCAGGAGGGCGATGACAACGCCCGCACAACTCGTTCATCGCGGAACCCGGCATTCCCCGCAATACAGGCATGGGATTCGATTTCGGATCGCTTACATGCTTCGTTGCACCCCCGTGGCAGGCCTCGCAGCGAACTCCCTTCTCTGTGATCTTAGCCTGTCCTTCGGAATCGAAAGAGACAAGACCGGTGGAATGGCATTCGAAGCACGCCTCGATTCCGCGGGCGTCATCCCCGATCTTGTACAACACCCCAGCCGCCTCGGCCAGGGACGAGGGCTTAATGCGATCGTGTCCCGGAGTCAAACCATACCGCTTCGTCGCTGTGTAGTAGCTGGCGGAATACTCTACGTACCATTCCCGATCGACACGCGTAACGAACGTGACCGCCTGCCGGCCTGCGCCAAAAGCCCACTCCAACGGGATGATCATTTTGTCCTTCGAATCGTGGATCGACATCCGTAAAGCGGGCTCCGCCTGAAAACTGTACTCGTAGATGCCGAGCCGCGTGAGGTTGTGGCCTGCACTGAACGATTTTGCCAGTGGATGTTCCGCGGCAGGAGAAAGAGCCAGTGCATGGGCGCTTAAGACCTGCACTATAGCCTGTGCTCGATGGCATGCTGTACATCTATCGGCGCCCGCATAGGAGGACAACGTTTTCTGTCCAATTGCCGGCCTCGTAAGAATGGCCGCGGCCAACACGGCTGCATTTAACAGAATGCGCCGGCGCTGCCCCGTCTGAGACTGATGCGGTGCACTCATAATCTCAGGGCTATCTTTAGGACACCAAAAACGAGCGCAATTTCGGTCGAAAATCGGCGAAAAGCAGCCCAGAGTGAGTTCTCTAGAGGAAGAATCTCATGCGATTCGCTGACCAGGAGAGCACCCTGATTTTCTATACTCCGAAGAACCGCTCGTGGTGCGAGCCGGGGTTTCGCTACATTTCCCATGGCGATGGCTTAGGAGTGCTCCGGAAAGACTCGTATTCTACCATCTCCGGGGAAAATGCCCGTTACCGCTGAAACCCTTCCGCTCGATCCGCGAGAGACTCCAGACGAAATCGGCTGCATTCCAAAAGGGCTCAGAGCAGTGGGCGTCGGACTAATGGACGCTTGACTTGTGGCGGCCTGGTCGAAATGCCGAGATGCGCATAGAGCCAGTCGAAGGGAAAGCCGGAATGTTCAAGCTAATCCGCACGGCGCAATTGGAGAGAGGGAAGTTTGCTTTGTACTTTCCCGGCTCACTTCATGACAATGAGACGTGTTTAGCGCCTTGGTGGGCCGGCAAGCGGCTGTACTCGCGTTTGAAGTCGTTAAAGACGGAGATGTACCCGTGCCGAATCGAAGCCGGCTGGCGGAGTATTGTATCTAGCCAAGGCGGACGGAATCATGATTCCTTTAGCGGAGGAAGAGGCAAGTATCCGGTGGGCTTTTGGTGCAAAGAAAACGGTTGACGTAAACGGCACGAGATTTAAGATCAGATCAATCAACATGATAAACGTTCGTTTCTTGTGAGTACGCCACCAATGGCCTGGGCAAGCACGAATCAGAAATCTGGAACAACAAGCCAGCAGTAAGAATGGGGCTCAGTGTATGCGGCAACTGCCGGCTGCTTGTAACATTGGGGCCAAAAAAGCCAGCAATGGAATGACGCAATACTGGCGCGGCTATAAGCTTCACCTGGACGTGGCCGACGGTCAAATTCCAATTACCGCGTTAGTAACTTCGGCGAACTTGCACGATTCGCAAGCCGCCATTCCAATGATGCTGGAAAGCAGCAGCCGAGTCACTTATCTGTACGATCTAATGGACTCTGCCTATGACGCCGAAGCCATTCGCCAGTGCAGTGAGAGGCTGAATCATGTGCCGATCATTGACTGGAAAACGCGCCGGCAAGCCGAGACCAGCTTGGCTTGCCGCTTGACGGTGCAGCCGGAACTGAGCCCGGCGAGAGGGTTCGCTTTCGCGAAAGAACCAGCGTGGAGCGCGTCTTTGGGCGGTTGAAAGACGAATTCGGCGCCAAGCATGTGCGCGTCCGTGGCGCAGCCAAAGTCAGCGCTCATCTTGTATTCGGAGTGCTGGCACAGACGGCTGACCAGTTACTCAGACTGGCCGGTTAATACCGGCCCAGTAAGCAACCAAAATCTACAGCGCAAGTGGTGGTCTTTTGAGCCCCATGTTCAACAAGCGGTCT
>JBBPYD010000113.1:0-10561 GCA_038200305.1 Bryobacterales bacterium | reverse complement strand
TGTACCTGGTGACCCAAATGGCCGAAGCCGCCTGGCGTCTCCGCCGCGTCCGCAAGTTCGAATCCACCATCCTCGACGACGCCCCGGACCCAACCGCCGGCGAAGTGATCGACAAGCTTCTGAAGCTGAACCGTTATGCTACCGCGCTGGAGCGGTCTTGCCAGCGTGCCGCACTGGAACTCCGGCAGATCCGCAAAGCCCTGTACGAGGTTCAGGCTGCCTCGGTGAATGCCTTTATCAACTCCCCAATGCCGACTATCCCAACGGCTTCGGGCGCTGTTCCGGAAATTACAGAACGAACCCAAACCCCAGGCCGAATACCACCCTCGATGCTCTTTCCATCCGGAAATGACGCCGAAAGCGTTAAGAAATGGGCCGCCGAACTCGCCCGGAGCACCCGCCTCCCATGACCCGGTCTCGGCAACACTGGAAAGCTATCTATCGCGCCGCGATGAACGCCGCCCCAGATCGGGCTGTGTTCGTCGGGCTGCGTTCGGCTGCGTTTGCGAGAAACCGGTGCAAGCGCGGATGGCGTGATAGGCTTCACGTTTTCCTCCTTGATGGGTTTCCTGCCCATCTGATATAGTTCTCATATTCACCGGGCACGAAAGGAAGGACTTCCAGTGAGCTCAAAAAAAGATCCAGAGAATCCCATAAAACCTGCATCGGGCTTTTCGCGGCGCGGATTCATCCGCGGCGTTGGCCTGAGCGGAGGCGCCCTCGGCACGGGCCTCCTAGAACAACAAGAAGCGCAAGCCGCTCCGGCAGCCAGTCTTGCCGGCCCGGCAGCGGCGCCAATTACGCTGCAGATCAACGGCAAGCCATACAAGGCATCCGTGGAGCCGCGCGAAACGCTGCTGGACACCATGCGCAATCACCTTGACCTGACAGCCGCAAAACGCGTCTGCGACCGCGGCACTTGCGGAGCCTGCACAGTAATCATGTCGGGCAAAGTGGTCTACAGTTGCACCGTACTGGCCATGGACGCGCAAGGTAAGGAGCTTCAGACGCTCGAAGGCATTGCGGAAAAGAATCATCCCATCATCGCCGCCTTCGTCGCCAATGACGCGCAGCAGTGCGGATACTGCACGCCGGGCTTCGTAGTCTCGTCGAAGAATTTTCTTGACCGGCACCCGAACCCGACCTATGAGGAAGTGAAGAAGGGCCTCGGCGGAAATCTATGCCGCTGCGGGACCTATATGGGCATCCGGCAAGCCGTTGTGGATGCGGGCAAGCAATTGAAGGGAGGACGCAATGCCTGATTATAGCTGGCCACCGATGGATAAACGCCGGGTTATCGGCAAGCGCACCAGCCGTCTGGACGGTACCGCGAAGGCGAGCGGGAAAGCAAAATACTCCTCCGATCTGAATCCTCCGGGCCTCTTGCAAGCCGCGCTGCTGACCTCGCCTCACGCACACGCAAAGGTGAAGAGTATCGATACCAGCGCCGCTGAGAAGATGGACGGCGTTACCGCCGTTCGCGTCATGTCAAAGCCTGGTACAGAGATTCAATGGGCGGGCACGGAGATCGCTGTCGTAGCGGCAACATCGGAAGCGATTGCACGCGATGCCGTGCGCGCCATCAAGGTCGAGTATGAGGTGCTGCCTCACGTCGTCCGCGAAGATAATCTCGCGAGCGTGGGAAACCGGGCCAAGCCCGCCGGTGAGCAGGTGACCGGCGATCCGGATGCCGCCTTCAAAGCGGCGGATGCGGTTTCTGAAAATTTGTATTCCATGCCGGTCATTACGCACTGCTGTCTGGAACCGCATGGGCAAGTGATCGCGATGAGCGCCGATAAGGTGAATTACTGGCCGTCTACCCAGGCCGTATCGACGGTTGGTGGTGATATAGCCCGCAGCCTCGAAATCCCCGCGGCGAATGTTCACGTCCAAATGGATTACATGGGCGGCGGCTTCGGCAGTAAATTCCCTTCCGACAAGTGGGGTTCCGAATCGGCGCTGCTTTCGAAGGCAAGCGGCGGCAAACCAGTGAAGCTGTTCCTGGATCGAGCCACCGAGCTCACCATCGCCGGCACCCGTCCATCGGCTTTCGCCAAGGTCAAAATCGGCGCAAAGAAGGATGGAACCATCGTCGCCTGGCAATCGGATTCCTGGTCGAGCGGCGGCTTCGGTGGCGGCGGGATGCCTCCTATTCCGTATGTCTTCACGAAAATTCCCAACTATCGCTTGAACCACACGGCTGTCTCGTTGAACGCCGGTTCGGCGCGGGCATGGCGCGCGCCGAATAATCCGCAAGCGTCTTTCCTCACTTGTTCGGCGTTAGACGATTTGGCCGCCAAGCTGAAGATGGACCCGCTGAATCTGTTCCTGAAAAACGTTGACATTACGATTCGTCCGGACACCTACCGCGCTCAGTTGAGTAAGGCCGCGGAAATAATTGAATGGAAGAAGAACTGGCGTCCCCGCGGAGAGAATGCCAGCGGTCACATTCGCCGGGGCCTCGGCATTGGGATTTCCACCTGGGGCGGAGCTGGTCACGCCAGCAAAGCCCGGACAACCATTCATCCGGATGGCTCGGTGGAAGTCGAACTCGCCAGTCAGGATCTCGGTTCGGGCACTCGCACCGTCATCGCGATGGTAGCGGCGGAAACACTCGGCCTTCCGTTGAGCATGATCAAGGTCAAGATCGGGGACAGCAATTACCCGGTGTCCGGTCCTTCTGGCGGATCCACTACGGTGGGTGGCGTCTCGTCCTCCACGAGGAAAGCGGCGATGAACGCGCTTCAGAAACTCTTCGATGTCGTTGGTCCATCTATTAGCGCCCCGCCGGACCGGCTGGAAGCGATTGATGGCAAGATCCGCATGATCGGCAATCCCGATAAAGGCCTGTCCTGGCAGCAGGCATGCCAGAAACTCGGGGTCAATACGATCTCGGAAATGGGCGAGAACGATCCGAAACGTACCGAAGGCTTGAATACCGGCGGCGCGTCTGGCATCCAGATGGCCGATGTCTCGGTCGACATCGAAACCGGTATCGTTAAGATGAATAAACTGGTGGCGGTTCAGGATTGCGGTCTGGTCATCAATCCCAAAACGGCGGAAAGCCAGGTACTGGGCGCCTGCATCATGAGCGTCTGCTCCGCTTTGATGGAGGAGCGCGTCATGGATCAACAGACCGGCCGCGTGCTGAACGCGGACATGGAATTTTACAAGCTCGCCGGTATCGGCGATATCGGCGACATCGTCGTCCACATGGACATCACACCTGAAAACGACAAGCGAGGCATCATCGGTCTAGGTGAGCCGCCGGCGATCGCGGGTGTGGCGGCCATAGCAAACGCGGTAGCAAACGCAATCGGCGTGAGAGTGCCTTCCATTCCGCTCTCTCCAAACCGGGTGCTGGCCGCTCTCAATGGCAGGAGGAACGCGTAATGCAGAACTTTGAGTACGCAAATCCGAAAACGATTCAGGAAGCCACCGCGTTGCTCGGTTCCAGTTGGTCCGATGCAAGCGTGCTTGCCGGTGGAACCGACTTGATCAGTATGATGAAAGAGGAGCTGACAACCCCGAAGCGCGTCGTGAATTTGAAAGGCATCAAAGACCTGGGCGGCATTCACAAGAGCGGCGCCGGAATTCGCATCGGCGCGGTGGTTACTTTCGACGAGCTGACGGAAAATCCTATCGTCCGCTCTGAGTATCCATCTCTAGCTGAAGCCGCGCACGGCGTCACCAGCCCGCAGATCCGCAACATGGGGACGGTGGGCGGCGACCTCTGCCAACGTCCGCGGTGCTGGTATTTCCGCACTGGCAATGGATTGCTTGCCATGAAGGATGGCCAGAGCCTGGTGCCGAACGGTCAAAACCAATATCATGCGATTTTCAGCAATGGTCCGGCTTACTTCGTTAGCGCTTCCAGTCTGGGGCCCGCTCTCATTGCACTCGGAGCCAGGGTGAAATTGGTTTCGGCATCGGGCGCCCGGGAAGTCACCGCCGATAAATTTTTCGTTACACCGGAAAATGAGAACGCTCGTGAGATCGCGCTCGCTCCGAACGAGATTCTAACCGAAGTAATTATCCCCTCCGGCAAAGGCGTCAGGAACGCGACGTATGAAGTGCGCCAGAAGGAAGCTCTCGATTGGCCGCTGGCAACGGCCTCGGTAGCGCTCACCATGAAGGGCGGCGCCGTCGGCAGTGCTCGAATTGTGCTGGGTCATGTAGGTCCGATTCCGTATGTAGCGTCAGCGGCGGAGAAGATGCTTGCTGGTAAAATCATTAGCGAGAGCGTAGCGGAAGAAGCCGGAAAGGCGGCGGTAGCGGATGCAAAGCCGCTCAGCCAGAACGAATATAAGGTGCAGCTTGCGCGAGTAGCGGTCAAGCGGGCGCTGCTTGAGGCTTCGGGAAAGAAAGCGTAGCAGTATGGAACGGGCAGGGCTAGTAAATATCGATGAAGACCGCTGCGCGAATCTTCGGTGGAAAGGGATGTTCATCCCTGCGGAGTGGGACCCTACGGTCCCACACGGAAATGATCGATTATTCTGGTGTCACACGACGCAGATGTGTCTTGGCAAGGATGGCAAACTGGCGGACGATTACGAATGCCATGAAGGGCGCGCGTGTTATCGGGCGCTCTGACGCTTTTTTCCGTGACTTTTCGTTCCAGCGGCGAAAGAGGCGGCCGGAAAGAGCAGGAAAGTAGCCAGTGCGAGTGTGATTAGTGCGTTCATGTTGCTCCTTCTTTCCACGTAGTCGCCGGCAGGGTCCGTTAATCTCACATTTTGTGAGCTAAACTGTAATAAGAACTACTTGGAGGTTTGAGAATGAAGAAACTGATTGGAGCCGTCTGTCTGGCAGCCTCGAGTTTGATGGGCGCCAGCCTACCGGCTGTCCACACCGCTATGCATAGCAGCCTGCAGGGCGATTATGTGGAGGCGCGCACGGCGGACGTCTATACAGGTCCCTGCTTTGCCAATTCGGAAGTCGATCTGGTTGGCAACTTGGCTGTCTTTGGGTGGAAGGTGAATAAGGGCGAGTGGCAGGGCGTCAATGTTGACGGTCTCTCAGTCGTCGGAGTAGTGAAGGCCAGCGGCACTCTCGGATACATCCACAGCAATGCTTACCCGGTGAAATCGGTAGTCATTGTCGATGAGCGCGCCACCCCGGCACAACGGCTCGCGTTAAAGAGTTTCGCGCAGAAGATGGCGGGCGACTTGTTGCAGGATGTGGTTCGCGTGGACGTTCAGCCGATTGAGTTCACCTTCGACAATAACAACATGCACACGGGTGCGGCAAAGCTCTCAGCTGGAACTCTGGCGGCAATACAGACCAGGACGATGAACGAGGGCGATCATCTTTGCCACAACGAAGAGACCTGGTATCCTCCGTTGACGGCGCTCGATCACTCGATGCCGGTCTTTGCGCTCGCTAACAAGTTCACCGGCAAAGAACTGGGAACTACCTGGAGCAGTCCTGACAAACGGAGTGCGTTTGTGGGATCGTTCCACTACAACGAATAAACTTCTCTGACAGAGCCCCGGCCAAGCCAGGGCTCTGTCAGATATCGTTAAGCCAGCGCGGCCTTGCAGTACTCGTAACACTTCTTCACTTCCGCAACCATATCCGCACCCTTATATTCGTATTCGATGTTCGCCGGTATCGGATACTTCTTCGTCTTGAGCAACTGCAGCACGCCCTTGATATTGGTGTCACCCTCGCCAAACGGAAGATTCGCCCCATGGTTCTTCTTCCTGTCCTTAATATGCAAGGTCACGATATCCTTGTGCATCTTCTCCAGGTACTCCAGTGGATCGTAACCGGCCGCTGTGAAGTGCCCGATATCCAAATTGATCTTGATATTCGAGTTCCCCGACATCGCCTTCTCGAACGATTCCGGCGTTGAGAATTCGTCCTGGTCCTTGGTGTTATCGTGGCCGTGCATCGCCACAATCACGCCGTGCTTCTTGGCGAATCCATTGATCCTGGTGGCTTGGCTCACCTTTCCGGAAGCGGTAATATACTTGGTTCCCAGCGCCTTCGCCATCTCCATCCCGTGGTCGATCTCTTCGTCCGTATTCTGCGGGCGGAAGCTATAGTTCAGCGCGTAGATCTTGATTCCCGCGGTGTCGAATTTCTTCTTCACCTCTTTCATCTCGGCCAGGGACTCAGGAGCCACCCGCCATTTCTTCATCTCTTCCGGCGATGTTCCCTTTTTCGGCTCAATGTGCCCCTGCCATAATTCCACTTCGCCGAGCCCGATTTCGGTCATGGCTTTGAGGGCTTCATCGAGTGACCGGTCGCGAAAGCTATAGCTCTGTACGCCAAGTTGGACCCCTTGTACTTTGGAATCCACCTTGGCGAGTAATTGTGACAATGGCGCGGCCGCAAGTGCGATTTTGCCGAAGTCTCGTCTCGAGTACATGTTGTACCTCCAAAAACATGCCATCATATCAAATTCCAACCCGCATCTCCATTTAGCGTTGATACAATCAAAAATTCATGCCAAAACCTGTCGTTTCCTTCGGAGAGATCATGTTGCGCCTGGCGCCGCCCGGCTTCGAGAGATTTATGCAGTCGCCGCAATTCGTGGCGACCTTCGGCGGAGGCGAAGCCAATGTCGCGGCCGCGCTCGCCGGCTTCGGAGTGCCCGCGCGCTTTGTCACCGTGCTTCCGCCCAACAATGCGATCTCGGATGCGTTCATCGGCGAATTGCGCCGCTTTGGAGTCGATCCATCTTTCATCGTTCGCGGTAAGGGACGCTTCGGAGTCTATTTTGTGGAGGCGGGCGCAAACCAGCGGCCATCGAAGGTATTGTATGACCGCGAGGGAAGCGCCATCGCCTTGGCTAAACCGGGCGATATCGATTTCAGCAAGGCATTCGAAGGCGCCGGCTGGTTCCACATCACCGGAATCACGCCCGCCATCAGCCAGGGCGCAGCGGACCTGGCTGTAGAAAGTGTTCGTATCGCCCGCGATAAGGGGCTGACCGTTTCCTGCGACTTGAACTACCGCAAGAATCTCTGGAAATACGGCAAGACCGCGCAAGAGGTGATGAGCGAGCTGGTGAAGTTTGTGGACGTCTGCATCGCCAATGAAGAGGATTGCCAGATGGCGCTCGGCATCGAAGCCGGAAGCGATGTGCATTCCGGGAAACTTGAACACGATCAATATCACAAGCTGACCGACAAGGTATTGGCCGCGTATCCCAACCTTAAGAAGATCGCCGTCACGCTGCGCGAGTCTCACAGCGCCTCGCACAACGGCTGGTCGGCCTGCTTCAACCATGGCAAGCAGTTTTTCGTCAGCCGCCATTACAACATCACTCACATTGTGGATCGCGTGGGAGGCGGAGATTGTTTCGCCGGTGGTTTGATCTACGGACTCACCACCCTGAACACTCCGCAGGAGGCCCTGGAGTTCGCAGTGGCCGCCTCTTGTCTAAAACATTCCATCCCAGGGGATTTCAACCGCTTCAGTGCGGAAGAAGTACAGCAATTGATCAAGGGCGGCGGTTCCGGCCGCGTCCAGCGCTAAGGGATGTACAAGAAAGCCAAGTGGCCTATAATTAGTGCAGGTATCCCGTTTATGTTGGGTCGTCTCTACGCACTCCTGCTCTTATCGTCTCTCCTCTTCGCCCAAAGCGGGTCCAAACCGGAGCTGGCCCCGCCCGCGCCTCAGAAGCAACTCTCTATCTCGGTCAATGAAGTCATAGTCCCGGTGACCGTCACCGACGATAAAGGCCGTTTCGTTTCCGATTTAGACCAGAAAGATTTCAAGATTTTCGATGGCGGCAAGGAACAGTCCATCCGCTTCTTCACGCGCGAGCGGAGTCAACCGGTGGTTGTCGGCTTCCTGATGGACGCCAGCAACGCCAGCCGCATGCACTGGAAAAATTATCAGGAAGCAGCGCAGGAACTGGTGCTGAATCTGCTTCCGAACGATAAGAAATTCAGCGGCTATCTAATCTCTTACGCAAATGAAGCGGAACTTCAGGTCAATACCACCAGCGATCCGGAGAAAATCGTCGACAAGATCCGCAAGATGAAGCCAGGCGGCGGCGCGGCCCTGTACGATTCTCTCTATATGGCCTGCACCAGCCGCAATCTGGTGAAAGGCGAGCCCTTCGAGCCCCGGCGCATTGTAGTCGTGATCGGAGATGGTCACGACAACGCCAGTAAGAAGAGCCTCGAGGAGGTGCTTGAGATTGCACAGCGCAACCTGGTGACCATCTACGGAATCAGCACGGTTGCCTACGGCTTCAACAATGAAGGCGACAAGAACCTGATCCGGCTCGCGGAAGAGACCGGCGGCCGTGTGGAATATCCTCTGCAGAATGTCTATAAGGATGTCGCGGGGTATTTGGAAACGCCATCCGATGAAGGGAACTATGCGCTGAAAGTCGGGACTGGCGGCTATGCTTCAGCAGTTGCGAGCGGCATGTTCCGCGCTATCGCCGCGGTGGCTGGCGAGGTCACCACGCAATACATACTCCGGTATACTCCGGACGTACCCGAATCGTCAAAGGTATTCCGTAACATCAAGGTTAGCGTGAATATCCCGAACGCATCCAATTTGAAAATTCGGGCGCGCAAGGGATATTACCCTAACAATCCCTGAGCCGCCGCCGATAAGCAGAGAGTATTCATGCCAGGTTCCGCGTCATCCTCCGCAACCCTCGCGACCCATACAGGCCAGTACGCGGTTATCCAGGTTGCGGTCCCTGGTTCACCCCCGGTCAACGCCGGTATCTTGCTTTTGGATCCAACCGGTAACCACCTGCACGTCCGTTTCCGCCGGGACTGGCAGGAAATCGCCGATGAAGAGGACGCGGAGGTTCTCGAACTCCTCGCCGGCGATATCGTAAGCAAGGCCGAAGAGATGGGCGCTTCCGAGTTGCTCGCCTGGATGGAAGATCATCTCTCGAACACAATCCAGATTTCGGATCGCGAATCCGTGCTGGTGGATTCCTTCGAGACTAGCGCGGCCCGGTTGTACAAGCAGCACGTCAGTCCCAAGGTGCTGTCCTTCCGCACGCATCTGCCGAAGTACAGTCTTCGGGCTGCCGCTGGGCGGTTCGGTGAGCAGATGGAGGTGGAACCGGAGGATTGGGAAGAGGCGCCCGAGAAACTGAAGCTGACCGAAGACATGTTCATCGCTCATGTGGTTGGGCACTCCATGGAACCACGAATCCCGGCCGGCAGCTTGTGCGTGTTTCGCCACAATGTCGTCGGGTCTCGAACCGGGAAGCTGGTTTTAGTGATGCACTACGGAGAAGCGGGTGAGAACCGGTTCACTATTAAACGCTACCGAAGCGTAAAGGTGAAAACCGAAGACGGTTGGCAGCACGAAAAGATCATCCTGGAGCCGCTCAACCCGGATTACGAAGCGTGGGAACTGGAAGAAAACTCCCCCATCAAAGTGATCGGGGAGTTTGTGACTGTTCTCGAATAGGTCCGGTTAGACTGCCGCGGTCACGCCCGCAACCTGGCGCAGCACATAGGGCAGAATTCCACCCGACCGGTAGTATTCCACTTCTTGCGGCGTGTCGATCCGTACCAGCACCTCGAACGTCTTTTCGGCGCCATCGTCCCCAATGGCTCGAACCGCCGCATGGCCATTTCCAGCTATGGCCTCCGCTACGCCACCCACCGTGAAGTATTCGGTTCCAGTCAGCCCAAGGCTTTCCCTGGTGGCGCCTTGCAGGTACTGCAACGGAAGCACGCCCATGCCCACCAGATTTGAGCGATGAATGCGCTCGAAGCTTTCGGCAATCACCGCCTTCACGCCGAGCAACAAGACACCCTTCGCCGCCCAATCGCGTGACGACCCGGAACCATACTCTTTTCCGGCCAGAATCATCAGCGGCACCCCTTCCTGCAAATACTTTACCGACGCGTCGTAGATAAACATCTTTTCGCCGCTCGGAATGTGCATTGTCCAGCCGCCCTCGGTTTCCGGTGCAAGCTGATTGCGCAAACGGATATTCGCCAGCGTCCCGCGAACCATCACTTCATGATTTCCCCGGCGGGCCCCATAGGAGTTGAAATCCCCCGGCTTCACACCGAGGCTGATCAGATACTTGCCTGCCGGACTGTCCACCGGAATAGAACCAGCCGGTGAAATGTGATCGGTTGTGACTGAATCTCCTAGCATGGCCAGAACCCGCAGCGCCTTCAGATCCTGAATTGGCGCGGTGGGGTCCACCATATGATCGAAATAGGGCGGCTTCTTGATGTAAGTGGAATCGCCTTCCCATTCGTAAATGTCCCCGAGCGGCACGCGGATTCCGTTCCACTGTGCATCGCCATTGAATACCTCGGCATACTGTTTCTGGAACATCTCGCTGCGCACCGACTTCTGAACGGCGGCGTTGACCTCGTCCGTAGTTGGCCAAATCTCCTTCAGGTAGACTTTCTTCCCTGCCGTATCCATACCAATGGGTTCGTTTTGTAAATCGATATCCACCCGCCCGGCGATCGCGTAAGCAACCACCAGCGGCGGCGAAGCCAAATAGTTGGCGCGAACCAGCGGATTGATGCGCCCTTCGAAGTTCCGGTTGCCACTCAACACCGCAGCCACCACCAGCTTCTCACTTTGCACCGCTTCG
>JBBPYD010000112.1:0-22139 GCA_038200305.1 Bryobacterales bacterium | reverse complement strand
GCGCCGGTATTCTGGTTCAGTTGCAGGACGACGCCATCATCGCCGGCATCGGCATTAACGTAAATCAAACCGCTTTCCCCGACGAATTGAAGCCGCTTGCCACCTCACTCCGGATCGTTTCCGGACGCGAGCAGTCTCGCGGCGATCTACTAGAAAATCTGCTCAATTCCATCGATTCGTTCATTGAGATTCTGACCGTGGACGGCAAAGACCCAATTCTGCGGATGTTCTCCGAAGCATCCAGCTATGTACGTGGCCGCCGGGTCATCGTCGATCAGGGCAGCGCAATGCTGGAAGGCACAACCGAAGGTCTGGATACATCCGGCTTTCTGATCTTGCGGAAAAACGATGGACAACGCACACTGATTCTGGCAGGGGGAGTACGGCCCGCTCAATAAACTATGCTTCTCGCTCTGGATGCAGGAAACACCAATATCACCATCGGCGCGTTTGAAGACGGCAAACTCACCGGCCGCTGGCGCCTGCGCACCGTACACGAACAGACGGCCGATGAGTGGGGCGTGCTGCTTCGCAATCTCTTCGCGCTCAATTCTCTGGATCTTGCGCGCGTGGATGGGATCATTATCGCCAGCGTGGTTCCTCCGCTCGATTCCACGCTCGCCGCCATGTCAGAGCGCTACTTCCACCGCCAGCCGATGTTCGTTACTTCCACTACCAATACCGGGCTGAAAATCCTATATGATAATCCGCGCGAAGTAGGAGCCGACCGCATCGTGAATGGAGTAGCCGCATTCCGGAAATACGGTGGACCGTGCGTGGTGGTGGATCTCGGCACTGCGATCACGTTCGATGCCGTTTCAAAGAATGCCGAATACCTGGGCGGTATTATCTGTCCGGGCATTGGTATGTCCATTGAAGGTCTGTTCAGCAAGACCGCTCGCCTGCCGCTGGTCGATTTTCGCGAGCCGGAACGGTTAATCGGCACGAACACGGTTGACAGCATGCAATCCGGTCTGTATTACGGCGCCATCGGAATGATTGACGGCATTCTGGAGCGGCTAATGGCCTCTCTGGGGCCAAACACGGCGGCCATCGCCACCGGAGGGCAAGCCGAACTGATTTTGCGCAGCTCCCGCTATCTTAAGGAAGTGAACATCGACCTGACTCTGGAAGGCTTGCATCTCATCTGGGAGCGGAATCACAAGCAGTGAGCGAGCCCTGGAATTACTTCAACTATTTCACTGAGATTGAAGAGCACTTTCAGCGTGCCCGCGGCGCCGCTCTGTTTCTGCTTTCACCCCTGGATTGGGCGCTGATTGAAACGTGGAAAGACGCCGGCGTTCCCCTGGAAGCGGTGCTGCGCGGCATTGATGCCGCGTTTGAGAAATGGCATGCCCGCAAAAAGAAGCTGCGCCAAGTGAATTCGCTGGCATATTGCGCGCAGGCCGTATTTACGGAGGCGCAGATTATGGCCGGAGCTATGCCGCCACGAAACACCAAGGAAATCGAGGCGCCGTTCAGCCTCGAAAGCCTGATAGCGTTCCTGAGCGGCAATGCGCTCGAATTGAGAAAGCAACCCCCATTCCTGGAAATCGCCGAATCCCTGGATCATTTGGCTAATGAGGCTGCAATCCATTACGCGAATCTAGAAGAGTTGGAGCAACGGCTCAGCGCCCTTGAGGATAAAATGAAGGCCATCGCACGGGTTTCCCAGACCGGGGAGGATCTGTTTGAAGCGCGCCGCGAACTCGATTCCACGCTTCGGCCCTATCGCGGAAAGATGACCGCCGATCAGCTTGCTGTGTTGGAACGCCAGTACCTGGAACGGCATCTACTTGAAAAAACAAATCTCCCGCGCCTCAGCCTCTTTTACCTGCGCTAATATGTGATTTCGGTAACCGTTATTGATTCTTACGCATCTTTAATATTAGAGAACGGTTTTGAGAACCCGCCGTTCTTAAGTTAGGCTCGTCATCACTCCTTGTGAGAAACGTGCCAACGGTGAGTGTCTTCCTCCGAGCACTCACCGTTTTTTTTTTTTGGGACTCGCTACCCTCAAGAGAACAATAGAGAGTGCGCCGTGAGAATCCCGGGCGAGCGGGGCGAGTGCTTGAGTCCGTTTGTAGGTGCGCAAGCGTATACTCCAACCGTGATACGCTTGAACAAAGGATGAGGTTTACCGTAGTCGGAAAACCGCCTCTGGGAGGGGAGCAGCAGCGCAATGGCGCACTCGAATCAATTCTTGATCGTTGCACTAGGAGCTTCTGCCGGTGGCCTGGAGGCCTTAGAAAAATTCTTTACGAACATGCCGGATGACGCCGGTATCGCGTTTGTCGTCGTCCAGCACCTTGCCCCCGATCATACGAGTGCATTGCCAGAGTTGCTGGCGAGGTGCACCCGAATGGTGGTCGAGCAGGTCCGGGAAAATACGAAGGCCGTTCCAAACGAAGTCTACATTATCCCGCCCAACGCCACGCTGACCATCAAGGATGGTGTGCTTCACGTGGAGCCGCCGGCTGAACCGCGCGGCCTGCGAAAGCCAATCGATAGCCTCTTCAGCTCCCTGTCTGAAGACTGCGGCGAAAATGCAGTCTGTATCATGCTGTCTGGCACCGGTACGGACGGCACACTCGGCCTCAAGGCAATCAAGGAACATGACGGGATGGCTATGGTCCAGACCCCCGAGTCTGCCAAGTACGACCCGATGCTCCGGAGCGCGATTGCGACAGGTCTTGTGGACCATGTGCTGCCCGTGGAAGAGATGCCGGCGAAACTTCTGGAGTATGCCGCTCACCTGAGTTCGCTCAAAGGCACGTCCGATAGTATCCGCGAGCAGGCCAGCAGGCACTTTGGCAAAATCCATGACTTGCTCCGGCGTACGGCCGGCCACGATTTCAGCCAGTACAAAGAGGCCACGGTTTCACGGCGGCTGGAACGCCGCATGAGATCCCTTCAGATTGAAACCGTTGAGCGGTACATTCAGGTGCTGGAGCGCCAACCGGAAGAATGCGATCGGCTTTTCAAGGACCTGCTGATCGGCGTGACCCATTTTTTTCGGGACCCCGCAGCATTCGCCGCGCTCGGCCGCGAGGTGGTTCCGAAGCTGTTTGAGGGCAAGGGCGCCGGCGATCGGATTCGGGTATGCGTTGCCGGGTGCGCATCGGGCGAAGAAGCGTACTCCATCGGTATCCTGCTGTGCGAGCATGCGTCCACGCTCAAAAATACCCCTAAAATACAGATCTTTGCTACTGATATCGATGAGCGGGGTCTGGAGGTGGCCCGCAAGGGCTGCTATCCCGAGAGTATTGCGGAGCAGGTAGACCCGGAGCGTTTGGAGCGCTTCTTTATTAAGCAGGATAACGGCTATCAGGTCAAACGGGCGCTGCGTGAGATCATCATCTTCTCAAGCCATAGTTTCATCAAGGACCCTCCATTTTCGCGTCTGGATCTGATCTCTTGCCGCAATGTCATGATCTATCTCGGCCTGGATCTACAACAAAAAGTGATTCCGCTTTTCCATTACGCGTTGCGTACCGGTGGCTATCTGTTTCTCGGTCCTTCGGAGAATATTTCAACACATCGGCACCTGTTCCAGACCATGGACAAGGAGCACCGGATTTTCCAGCGCAAAGAAAGTCTGCCTCTTCCCACTGTCCGATTTCCACTCACCAATTTCGGCCGCCCGAAACAGTCCGGCGGGAAGCAGCAGCCGCAACACGACGAGCGAAATCTCCCCAAGCAGTTGGAGCGCATCATTCTGGAGCAGTATGGACCGGCGTGCGTTATTGTTAAGGAGAACGGGCAGGCCGTCTACTTCTCCGGCCGGATCAGCCGCTATCTTCAACACCCGGCAGGCAGCCCGGAAACCAATGTGTTGAATATGGCGCGTGAAGGGCTCCGGATTCCCTTGCGCACGTCCCTCCATAAAACGGTGACGGCTCGCGAGCGGGTTGTTCAGAAGCAAATTTCCGTTCAGACAAACGGCTCGGTCAGTCAAGTTGACCTCACCGTGGAGCCGCTCGCCGGGTTCCAGGACGCGAACCTTTACATGATCTTGCTGCAGGAGGTTCCGGCCGCGAACGGTCCGCAACACGATGGACCGGCCGGCGGATCGGCCGGCAGCTCCGATGACGGTTCTGCGGAAACAATCCTGCACCTGGAAAGTGAACTCCTGTCTGCCCAGCAGCAAGCACAAGCCGCGTATGAAGAACTGGAAACGTCGAATGAGGAACTGCAATCCTCAAACGAAGAGTTTCAATCCACGAACGAAGAGCTGGAAACCTCCAAGGAGGAACTGCAATCCTCCAACGAAGAGTTGGAAACCGTCAATGCTGAGCTGAATCGCAAAGTCGCCGAACTCGATAACGCCAACAGCGATCTGCAGAATCTGCTCGAGAGCACGCAGATCGCCACCATTTTTCTCGATTGGCAATTGCGCATCAAGAGTTTCACCCCCGCCGCCGGCGCCGTGTTCCGGCTCATCGGCGGCGATACCGGCCGGCCGATCACCGATCTTGCGTCTCAGTTCGCCGATGTGGATTTCGTGCCGGACATCAAGGAGGTGCTCAGGACGCTGGTGGCGCGTGAGCGGCAACTCGCCGGAGCGGGCGGGCGGCATTATCAGATGCGCATCCTGCCCTACCGTACAGTCCATAACGCGATTGACGGCGTGGTCTTGACGTTCACGGATGTAACGCAAATAAAAGAAGCCGAACAACTCGCCGAGGACGCGCAGACCTATGCCGAGAACATTGTGGATACGGTACGCGAACCGTTGCTGGTTCTGGACGCCGGCCTGCGCGTGAAGTCGGGTAACAAATCGTTCTTTAGGACGTTCGGGGTCATTGCGAACGAAACGATTGACCAAAAACTCTATGAACTCGGCAATCGGCAGTGGGACATTCCTGAACTGCGGCGGCTGTTGACCGAAGTGCTTCCCGAGGAAAAGAACTTGGAAGATTTCCAGGTGGAACACGAGTTCCCGGATGTTGGACGCAAATCGATGCTGCTCAACGCCCGCCAGATCCAGCAGCAGAATGGCAAGGCGCCTCTGATCCTTCTTGCCATCGACGACATTACGGCGCAGAAGCGGGCGGGGGAAGCGTTGCGGCAGAGTGAGGAACGCTATCGCACATTGTTTGAGGCGACGCCTGTCGCGGTGTTTGTCTGCGACTCATCGGCTGTCATTCAGGATTACAACCACCGCGCCCAGCAGTTCTGGGGACGCGCGCCGAAGCGCGGAGACCCCGCCGAGCGATATTGCGGATCTCTCAAGCTCTATCTGCCCGACGGCACACTGCTGCCCGACCAGGATAGTCCCATGGCGGAAGTGCTGCGCACCGGGATTCCCGCAAGGAATGTGGAAGTGTTCATTGCGCGGCAGGACGCCTCCCGCATTCCGGTTATGATCAACTTTTTCCCCCTCACCAGCGAGCTGGGAAAAATCACCGGGGTGATCGCTTCCTTTGATGACATCACCGAACTTAAGCGCGCACAGGAGGTACTGCGGCGCCTGAACGTGGACCTGAAGCAGTTCGCGTACGCGACATCTCACGACCTGCAGGAGCCGCTGCGGATGGTGACGAGCTATACGCAACTGCTGGCAAGGCAGTATAAGGGGAAGCTCGATCGGCAGGCCGATCAGTTTATTGCCTATGCGGTTGAGGGCGCCCAGCGAATGGAAACGCTGTTGAGGGACTTGCGGGAGTATTGGTGGGTTAACGATCAAAAGATCGAACAAAATGGTCCCGTAGACTGCAACCGCGTTCTTGAAAAAGTACTCGCGAATCTTGAGGCCGGCATCCAGGAAAGCGGCGCGGTTGTAACCCATGATCCTTTGCCCACGGTGATAGCGGAAGAGCTTCCGCTGGTGCTGCTTTTCCAAAACCTCATCGGCAACGCTATCAAGTACCACCGGTCTAATGAGCCGGCGCACGTCCACATTCTGGCGCGGAGGAAGGCCAACTTGTGGACGTTTTCCGTGCATGACAGCGGGATCGGCATTGAAGCCGAATACTTGGAAGTCATCTTTGCTCCTTTTAAACGCCTCCATGGAAAGGAGTATCCTGGCACTGGTCTCGGTCTGGCCATTTGCCAAAAGATCGTGGAGCGTTACGGGGGCTGGATTTGGGTCGAATCGGCGTATGGGGAAGGTTCGACGTTTTACTTCACATTTTCCGGGCAAGGCGTTGAACGATGAACCCGGCGCATATCGTCGTTATCGAGGACAATCCCGCGGACGTATTCTTGATTGAAATGGCATTGAAGGAGAACGGCATTCTTTACTTGATGACCAATTTCAGTAACGGTGAGCAGGCGCTGAGCGTACTTTGCCCACCAGAGGGGAGCGAGATAAACTCACTCGTCCCGGATGTCATTCTACTCGACTTGAATACGCCGAAGAGCGATGGCTTTGAAGTGCTCGGCAAACTGAAACAACATGCACCTCTCGCCGGCGTGCCGGTTGCAATCCTCACCTCGTCACAAGCGAGCAGCGATAAGCATCGTGCCGGTCTTATGGGTGCGGTTCGCTATATCGAGAAGCCTTCGCTATTGGAGGAGTTTCTCGCGGGCGTCGGGCAGGCGGTCAAGGAGATGCTTGACGGCCGCGGTAACTAACCGGGACCGCTTACTTACTGACGTGCGCGGCTCCGTGATGCGCGGCTCGGCGGGAATCCAACAACACTCACTGCGTTACCAACCTGCGGCCGAAGGGTCGGCTTGGTAACGAGGGTGCGGACGTGTTTCAGTGTACCTACAAACAAGGTGCACTTAGAAGAGGAACATGAATGGGTCCGAATTCGAATTCGATTGGGACGAAGCGAATATCGGCCGCGCGGCTCGTCACAGCGTCCTTCCGGAAGAGGCGGAGCAAGTCATCCTCAATGATCCGGTGGACCTTGGGATGGAGATCGTCGAAGGGAGGAGCGCTATCTTAACCTCGGCGCGGCAGTGCAAGGCCGCGTTCTTCTCGTGGTGACCATATGGCGCGAGTTGCCCGCGAGTGGGGCCAGCCAAGCCGGAGCTTCGCCAACGATCACAATCCGGCTGACGGAAGATGATCTCACGCGAGCCAGAACCTTCGCCGCCGAAAAGGGGTTGCGGTACCAGACGTACCTCAAAATGCTGCTGCACCAAGCTCTGAACTCTGAGGAGAAAAGGGCGGCCCGCCGGTAGCCAGGTGAGTCACTATGGGTTGCCAGGCCGGGTGAGCCGGTAGAGCCAATCTCCGGGAATTAGCTCCATCAGATGCTCGGCAGCCCACGGCGTACGGGCCACGGCACGAAAAAGCGATGAGATTCCAAATGGTCTCGCCAGCGCCTTACGGCACGCATTTACATACTCCACCGGCGTTGCCCCTTCCGCCGCATACCGGCCGGCAAGCTCACCCGTAATCGCAGCCGAGAGCAGACCGGAGCCGGTAAAAGGATCGACGAACGACAGAGCGTCGCCGGCCGGATATACCTCCAGTGCCGGTTCCCGATGGAACCGGTTTTGAAACACCAGCGGCCCGATGTTGAGCCACTTCATGGAACGCGAAAGCGGAGCAAGCCTTGCCTTGAGCGCCGGGCAGCATGGAAGCAGTCCGTCGATTTCGAAGCCAAACTCGCGCAACACCATCTCCGGACCCAGCCCGCATACGTTTGTCAAACCGCCCTCTACGCGGTTGATCCCCACATAGCAGCCGCGAAAGAAGTAGAGTTCCACGGCATCCTCTGCCGGTCCCGTAAAATGAGCCTTGAATCCGAAGAGCCGCTTCCCTTGCACCCCTGCGCCATCGGTACGCCGGCCCGCAGCCCAGACCAGCGGCCGGCGCTCGCCCGGCGCTTCCCGGACACCCGCCGCCCCCAGTTCAACAGCCTTCTTGAACAGCAGATGATCGTACTCGAACCGGCTCAGTCCATAAGCCGGTTCGGGCAAACGCGCCACCTTGGCCTTCGAACCGAAATGCAACTCCATTCGCCGGATGCGCGCCGGGGCTCGCTGAAGAAACGAATCCCATACTCCTAGGCGTTCCAGAACCGGCGCAATCTCCGGAGACAGGAACTCTCCGCATACCTTATGCCTGGGGATTTTCGATTTTTCGATCAGTTGAACTTCGCGCCCGTGCAGCAATGCGGCAATCGCGGCGGAAGAACCAGCCGGCCCTCCACCGATCACGTGAATCGGGTTCAAAGCCCCGCTTCGAGCGGCTTCTTCTCGCGCTGAAGCGCGTCCCGAAGACCATCGGCCGCGTGGGCGTCCGCTGGATAATGGCGCAGCGCTTCCCGGAATGCCTTCTCCGCCAGATCCAGCTTTCCATTTTTCAACGCAACCTGTCCCAACGCCTCCGCCACAGGCCGGGGATAATACGGAGGCTCCGTGTAAACCAGCTTCCGTTCGCTGTCAGATGCCGATTGCAGCGCCTTCAAACCCGCATTTAGCTTGCCCTCCGCAATTGCCAGATGTCCGTCCAACTCGCGCCTTGCCACCACCAGTTCTTCCGGCGTCTTCCGCTTCATTGCCTGACGAAACTGGAGCAGTGCCGCATCCATCTGTTTCGATTCCGCGCGCGCTGCATCCACATTGCCCTTGGCCGCATATGCCATGGATCGCGCCCAATGCCTCCACGCAAGCTGCCGTGATCGATTCAGCACCGGTAATTGGCCGTCAGTCAATAGCTCATCCCACTTCTGGCACTGCACCATCGCCCGCATGAGCGCGAACCAACCCTGCGAATAAGCTCCGGTGGTCAGATCCGTCTGCTTCAACTCGCGTGGATTCTCCTTGAACGTCAACAGATGCCGCGCCGCTTCCGCCGCCTGATCGTACTTGCCTTCAAACGAATACGCCGTCGACAGATAGTTCACGTTGTGGCCGTGATGGCCATTGCCGTACATGGCGTCCGCGGCCATGTACTTGCGTTCATTATCCGCAGCCGCCGAAAACGACTGGATGGCTTCATCCCACTTGCCGGTCTGCGAATAGATGTGCCCCGGCATATGTAACGCATGTGGAATATTCGGAACCAACTCGGCATAGCGCTTACAACTCGGCCACGCATCGCTGGCGAACGTAGATCCTTCAAACCCATGAATGATGTAGTGATGCACGCCCGGATGGTCCGGAACTTTCACCACCAGATCGCGTAGAATCGCCACCGCTTCCATGCTGGTCGGCTTGACCGGTTTCTTATCCGGAGTAGTGAAACCGCGCATGATCGTCAGCGCCAGATAAGTCTTCGCCTCCACCTCGCCCGGATACTTCGCCACCAGAGCGCGAAGCCCTTTCACGAACGCCTCATCGCCATCCTTCTGTTTTTTATCGCGGCGCGCTGCAATGGAGGCAATATACATCTTCTCCAGATCCGTAGCCTTCCCCGGAACCGCGCTCAGTTCCAGCGCCTTTTCCGCCGCGGTATCGGCGCGCGATTTCGTCTGAGGCTTCTTTACGCCAAACGCACTCTTCGCCGTATCGATCTGAAACCGGGGACGCCAATCGCCAGCCGCCACCATTGCAATCCCCCACTGCGGCATGGGAGCTTGCGGGTCCAGCTTTGCCGCTTGTAGAAAAGAACGCTCCGCCTCGCGCGCCCAGAATGAATGCATCTGCGCCACGCCCTGATCGAAAAATTGTTGTGCTTCCGCGCTGCTGGTGGTGATCGGGAAGTGAACCGTCCCCTGCCCCGTCATGATTTTAGCGGGCAGCGATGGCGCAATGGAACCGGGTGGCGGAACACAGTTATCGGCAACCTTCGGCCCGGTCTCTGCCCAGCCGCACACGGCGAAAAAGCCCGAAGCGAGAATCGTTCTCAACCTCATTTTGTAACCTCCAGTTGCGTGGCGAGCAAGTCGCCCAGTTGATTCACCCGGAATGACGATCCCTCTACGATAGCAGCAACCCGCCCATTCCGATCCAGGATTGTCGTGGTGGAATTATGCCCCAAGGCACCTTCATCCGGCCAGTAAACCAGCCCAAAATTGCCGGCAACTTTCTGGATCGCGGGGGCAGTTCCCGTCAGAAATCGCCATCCCTCCGGATCGGCGCCCCAACGCTTCGCATAGTCGTGTAAAACCTCTGGCGTATCGAATTGCGGATCAATTGTAATCGACAGCAGCACCAAATCTTTCCCAAGCCGCGCCGCAAACCGCCTCTGCAGTACCGCAAAATTGGCCGCCAGCCGGGGGCAGACGTCCGGCAGCGGACAGCGCGTATAGATAAAGTTCACCGCCACCACCTTACCGCGCAGTTCCGATGGCTGGACCTGCCTCGAATTCTGATCGGTGAGCGTGAAATCGGGAATCACCTCGCCAATCCGCTTCCAATCCTTCGGCAAAGGAATGGCGGCGTCCGTTTCCCCGGCACTCCGCACATGACGCGCCATGGATCGCGCATTGTCAATGATCAAATCGAACCGTACGCGCGAGCCGGCATGAAGCCCGAGCAATTCGGCCGGATCTTCCACCCGAAACGGCATCACCATCGCCCCCATGTATTTTGGAACCGGTCGATGGGAAACCACCATCGTGCTCCGCGCCGGGTCCAACGACACCACGATTCCGTCCATGGGAATTGTTTTGGCCGCCAGTACACTCACGAACAGAACGCTAATGAAACCAGAGAATATCGGGCCGGATTTTGACATGACCATAATCCACCGCGCAGGGTCCGCACTCGGTCTGGTAACCGTCCCAAGCGTTTTTGATAACTCTTGGAATCGACACCGGATGATCCGGCTCATGATACGCCGAAACCGCCAGCCTGGGATGAAACTTCGCCAGGGTCGCGCGGCCTCCTTGCAAAGCTTGCGGTTCGGCGCCTTCAATATCCATCTTGATGAAATCGACGCGTTGCAGATTCAACTCGGCAACCAGCTTGTCAATCGTCGTCAGCGGCATTTTCTGCGTGGTGGTCTGCGCTCCGGGCGGATGCAGCACGAAGCTGTCCGCGGCCGAATTGCTCGCGTCCACGTTCAGAGTCAGAAAATCGTCCTTGTCCCACACGCCCTTCGGATAAACGATGACCCGGCCGGCATCCACCTCATTCGCAAAATTCCGCCGCAGACATTCCAGATTCTCCGGCGCCGGCTCAATCGCCACCACTAGTTTCGCCCCCGCTTTCAGCGCTTCCGTGGTAAACACCCCCACGTTGGCGCCGCAGTCCAGCACCGTATCGTCCGGTTTCACGAACCGCTCCCCAGACCCGTAAATCCTCCGCTCCTGTTCGGCCAGATTGAATGGCAGCACGAAATCGCTGCCTTCGGGAATCCAATAGGTACCCTTGGGCGTCTGCCACTGGTGAAACCCCCGCTCGTCTTTCTGCAGCAGTTTGCTTTCCCGCAGAATCCGATCCTTAATCTCGATTTGCCGCCGCTGGTTGTCTTCGCTTTTGATTGCCTTGCCCCATGGACAAACCGGGCTCCTTCCAGCGATCACCAGGGCAGACATCCGGAAAGGTGGATACAGCAGGACGGCTGCCAGCAGAAAAAGACCTACGATCCACGAAATGGTGCGCAATGCCTTCACACGGCGACTATAACATCCTGAAGTACCAGGCAGGGATTCCGCTGAGCGGTACTGACGGCGGCATATGCCCCCGATGGGGGTAACCGGTGTAAGGTGAATTACTTACAAGCAAAAAAATTGCAAAGATCACCCCTATCCGGTGTACAATAGATACGTTACAGGTATGCGCTGTTTATACTGTCAGAAGAAGATCGATCTATTCCGGCGCCTAACTGACCGCGAGTACTGCTCTCGCGTCCATAGGAAAGCGATGCAAACCGTGTCGGCGAGAATGGCTCGCAACTCCCCGGAAGCCGGCGACGTCGGTGCGATCTGGCCAGTTTTTTCGAAACGCGCCGACGACGTGCTGGATCTGGCGCATGCCCGGACAAACCATGCCTCTATCGCGATTTTTGGGCTGGTCATTATTGCGGCTCTTGCGGTTGGATCCATGGGACTGCTTCCTGGGGCAAGACTGAAAACCTCCACTGGGCCGTTCGATGACCTTAAGAAGGCGATTCACGATCACGCCGCCGTAAAATTGAGCGACTCTTTCCGGAGCGGGTTACATGAATGGCTGCCCTTCAGCTCTTCCAATTCCGACTGGTCTTTCAATCGAGGATTCGTGCAACCGGGACGCCTCCGCCTTTGGAAGGAATCCCTTGGCATGACAGACTACAAAATGGAGTTTGCCGGCCAGATTGAGCACAAGGGTTTTGGATGGGCCTACCGCGCAACTGACGCAGGCAACTTCTACGCCACGAAAATCACCATCACCAAGCCCGGCCCGTTGCCGACGGCCGATCTGATCCGGTATGCCGTAGTTGGCGGCCGCGAGAGCAGCCGGGTCAACCTGCCGCTGCCAATGGTGATCCGCAATGACACGCTTTACCGCGTGCTGGTGACCGTGCAGGGCGACACTTTCAGCACAACGATCAACGGCCAGATGGTGGACACATGGACCGACAACCGCCTCCGGCTGGGCGGCATCGGATTCTTCTCCGACAAAGGCGAAGTGGCCAGTCTCCGCTGGGTGACCGTCTCAAACCGCGATAACTTCCTGGGTCGCGTGCTATCTTATATCGGCTTCTGGGCGCCACTGGAACCTCTGGTTTACGTGGCGGCTCTGCCGCGGCTTTAATTCACAACCAGCGCTTCAAAAACGAGCAAATATGATAGCCGTCAATAAACTTGTACGGCGATTCGCCTAACGTGTAATGCCCGCACGGCAGCACCGCAACGTTGTGATCGATCCCCTGCTCCCGGATGCGGCTGATGATGTCCCGCGAGTACTCCGGCAAAAACGTGGTGTCGTAAGCCCCATAAATAAACTTCGACTTCTTTGGCCACCGTGCAAACTGTTCCATATAGTGAACCGGACTGATCGCGTTCCACACTTCCCGCAGCCGTTCCACATCAATCCGCTCTTCAATCCCTTTCCGGATATGCTGCGTCGACAGCCCCGTCCACACCACGTCAGCGAAGAATGCCGAGCAGTGGTTGAACACATTCACGCGCAGCCGCTCATCGTGCGCGCTGGCCAAAAACGCATAGCACGACCCAAGGCTCGTGCCCACAATCCCCAACCGTTCATACCCCTGCTGCTGCAGCCAGTCGAGACAGGCCCGTGCATCGATCACCGCCTGCCGCGTGGCGTCCACCGTACGGCCTACATTCGCGGACACCGCATAATCGGCGCGCTCTAGCTCCGGCGGCATCCGGTAATCGTGATAAGGAAGGCTCAGCCGTAGCGCCGAAATGCCAAGCATCCGGATCCCCTTGGCCAGCCCGCCATGCTGATCCAATCGCGCGTTCCAGTGCGGCAGCACAATCACGGCCCGCCGTTGCGCATCTTTGGCCGGGAACCACTGCGCATGAACGGCATTATTCTCCGTATGGGGCGTCTCCACGGGCGATGTGAAACGCAGCAAGCCGCCTTCCAGCCTGAAATCCGACGGTGGCCGGTACCCGAAGAAATCGTCGCTGTATTGCATTGCGAACCGGTTCAGCTCGCGCAGATACTCTTCCGGTGTGTCTCCATTGCGCGCAACGCCTGCTGCGCCCGGCCAGTTCGTCGCCCATTCGAGTCCCCATTCAAAGGGACGCACCACGCGATTGGTTGCGCGGAAGCAAAGCCGCGACTCCCAATCTTCCATCCAGCGGCCATACAGCTTTCTCATCCGCGAGCGGCACTGGCGGCGGCTCTGGCGAACTCGGACGCAAACCGGAACGCATAGGCCGAATCGCCATTCTCCCGCAGATGCTCAAAGCGGAGCCGGGCTCCCTGCGGCTCCGGAATTTCACCCGCGGGAATCCACCATAGCGCCATATAAAGACCATCGAACCGCTGAAACCACTGCTCCCGCGCGGCCAATAAATCTTTGTGGGATGTGCGGTAAACGAACTGCTTCAGCGCGTCCGGCGATTCCCACACGGATAGATTGAACAGGACCGAATCATCCTCAAATGGATTGGTGTCTTCCGTTAACCGCCACACAAAACCAGGGCTCGATTCCGCCAGGCGGTTGATCTCTTGCAGGCGCGCCACAAACCCGGCCATCACCGGATCGCTCAGCGGCGCCAGCATCCGCGCCACGTTCACCTGCGCCAAATGAAACAAGAAATCCATCTACTCCATTATGACCGGACTTGTCCATGGAGTTCATCACCGAAACATACCGGCTGCGTTCGATTATGGCCAATCTTGCGCGGCATGAAAGAAATGCAGAATCTCCACCACTTCCACTTCGACGCGATATAGGGCAATTTCGGAAACACCAACTCGCGGGTTTCCTCAATTCGCCCTTTGCGTCCGCGACAGGGAGAGTACGCCAGACTCTCGCAACCATCATAGAGGGTCTTTGCCACTTCGCGGGCGGCGTTTACATTGTCTCGCCGGATATAGCGGCGATTTCGTAGAGGTCACGCGCGGCGGTTGCCGTCCATCGCACCCGCATCAGGATTGCAAAATTTCTTCGACGTTAGCCCATACCTGCTCAGACTCGATAAACTCGCCCCGCTCCGCCGCCGCTATTCCCCGCTCGACACCCTCCCGGAAGCGGCGGGCGTTTTCGAGCATACGCAGGACAGCATCCTTCACCAACTGCCCGGCGTCCTTACCGGCATAGCTGGCAAGTTGGGAAATTTGCGCTTCCTGTTCGGGTGTGAAAGGAACTTCCATGCGCTTTCAGCCTAATAGGTGGGGGGGCCTTCTGTCAAACGGCGATTCAAACGCTCTTTAGCTTTTCCGCTTAATGTGTACTCCGCCATTGGTCGTCACCGCCCGCACCAGCGGCCCGCCGCTCCCCAGGCTCATCGCCAGTTCGCGTCCAATCTTTCCCTGCACTGAAACTGGAAAATCCACACTGATGTTCCCGTTCACCGTCGAGGTCTCCAGCCGCGCCGAATAGTTGGCCGGCATCAGCATCGACACACCGCCGTTGGTAGTGGATGCGTTGAATTCCGCGCCCTCCCAACGGTCGCCCATCAATTCCACCGACAGACCTCCGTTCACCGTCTTTCCGCGAACCGCCCCGGCCAATCGCTTCAGCGAAGCGCCTCCATTCAGCGCATCGAACTCGATAGTTCCGCGCACATCCGCGATCGCAACACCGCCGTTATGGACCTTCACCGAAACGTCCGAGTTCTGCGGCACAAAGATTTCGTAGGACACCGCCCAGGACCGGTCATTGCCAAACTCCGGCCCATCCGCCCGAATCTGTCCTCCGGCGCCGCTGACGTTGATCTGCGACACCATCGCCCGAGCCTCGCCCTCCGATGGCGCTCCCGTTTCAATCCGCGCACGCACCAGCACATCGTTCCGAAGCCAGCCCTTCACCGATACGCCACCGTTGCGGCCGCCATCCACATTGACGCGCCCGGCCGCCGGGATGGTCTGTTCCTTGATTTCACAATGGCTAACCATCTTGCCATCGCGTGACCGATTGCCGTGATCGCAGTTCATCTGCCGGTCCTGGTTGTTTTGCATCTGCGCCTGGGCGGACAGGCAAGCCGCCAACGCAATAATTGTGAGTCTCATGGCTGTTTAGACGCCGAAGCCGCCCACCGGTCCCGTGCCATACACTGAAATTTGCGCCCGGAATATGAAAAACGCCTGGAGGCTCGCCGTCAGGCAGCCGCTCGCCACGCCAAAGTCTTTGAAACCATCGGAAACTGGCGGCTCGCCGTGGTCGTCGCGGGCGCGGTCCTCACCTGGCTGAACTTCTGGCTCCTGCCGCTCCCGGCCGCGGTCTTCATCGGCCTCATCGTTTATCACGAGCGCGTGGTACGAAGCCTCGCATCCGAGAAGCGCGCCATCACCTTCTATGAGCGTGGAATCGCGAGGTTGGACGACCGATGGGCCGGCACCGGCGAAACCGGAGACCGCTTCCAAGATCCCGCCCACCCCTACGCCGAGGATCTCGATGTCTTCGGAAAGGGATCGCTGTTCCAACTGCTGTGCGCCGCCCGCACCAGCGCCGGAGAAGCGATGCTGGCAAGTTGGCTGCTGGCTCCAGCGAATCCCGCCACGGCAACAGAGCGCCACGCCGCCATCGAAGATCTTCGCCCGCGCCTGGACCTGCGCGAAGATCTCGCCCTCCTCGGCGACGACATCCGCGCCGAGGTGGACCCCGATGCGCTGGCCCGCTGGGGTCTCTCTCCTTCCGTGCGTTTCCCAACCGGTGTCCGCGTCGTATCGGCCCTCATGGCGGCTATCACGGTGGCGCTGATCGCGGGATATTTTCTGCAAGCCTGGACCTACCGGCCCGTCGTGATCTTCATCCTGATCCAAAGCGGCTTTGGACTCTGGCTCCGCGACCGTGTCCTGCGAGTCCTGGGAGCCGTAGACGCTCCCGCCAGCGGCCTGCATCTGCTGGGCGAAGTGATGGGCCGCCTGGAGCGGGAGCCATTCACCGCGCCGCGTCTGCTGGCCCTACACTCCGAACTCGAAGCCGATGGCCTTTCGCCCTCGCGCCAAATCCAACAATTTCACAAGCTCATCGAGTGGCACGATTTCGCCCACAATCAGGCATTCACTCCCATTGCCCGCTTGCTGTTGTGGTCCACGCAATTGTCCATGGCGATAGAGAGGTGGCGTCAGAAATCCGGCCCGCTCATTGGACCATGGCTTGCCGCAGTGGCGGAGATGGAGGCGCTCGGTTCCCTCGCCGGATACGCAGCCGAACACCCAGCCGATCCTTTTCCCGATCTCACAACAGCGGAGTCCCCGCTCTTCGATGGGGAAGCGGTCGCGCATCCACTGCTGCCGGTGGCCACCGGCATCCGCAACGATCTCCGGCTGGATGCAGAGATGCGCCTGCTACTGGTCAGCGGCTCCAATATGTCAGGCAAGAGCACCATGCTGCGCGCGGCCGGACTCAACACGGTGCTGGCGTGGGCCGGTGCGCCCGTGCGCGCGCGCCGTCTGCGTATCTCGCCGCTCGCCATCGGCGCATCCATCCGCGTGCAGGATTCTTTACAGGACGGCAAATCGCGGTTTTACGCGGAGATCACGCGTCTTCGTCAGGTGGTCGATCTAGGTACAGGCCCCGTGCCGCTGTTGTTCTTACTCGATGAACTGCTTAGCGGCACCAACTCGCACGACCGCCGTATCGGCGCAGAAGCCATCGTCACCACCCTGGTCCGGCGTGACAACATCGGACTGGTCACCACGCACGATCTCGCCCTGGCCCACATCGCCGAAAGCCTGGCGCCGCACGCCAGGAACGTCCATTTCGAGGATCACCTGGAAAACGGACAAATCGCATTCGATTATTTGATGCGCCCCGGCATAGTGCGCAAGAGTAACGCGCTGGAACTGATGCGCTCGGTCGGATTGGATGTGTAGTAACTGCTTACCTCACAGTTACTCTGGTCCGAAGCTCAGATAACCGGTTTGGCGGGACCACCCGCTCCAGGACGTCCGTAGGGAATGCAGCAAAAGTGATGGGCGTGAACCGGCGTACCAGGTCGGTCGGGTGATCGATCAATTTGAGCAGCAGAGCCGCAGCCTTGTCGTCAGGCCATGCAAGCAGGGATGGAATAATGTCACCTACCAGTTCGCCTGGCGTTGCCGTTTGCAGTTTCGCTGCCTGTGCCAACAGCCACGCATCGCGCTGTATCTCGGAGTATGGTGCAACAACAATGTCCGTCCACTCCGATTGACTTGCGATTTTCAGAGGTGTTGGGACGCGTCTGCCTAGGCCGGTACGTGAACCGGACCGAATACGTGCCCGGCTGATCGAAGCGATACAGCAAATGGAGCGGGAGCCTGGAGCGAGGCGAATCCTGCGGCGCCACTGACCCGCCAATAAGTCCGCCCACGGCAATTCCGCCTGGGACGGAAGGTTGCGGTATGAGCGGCTGCAGCGCTTTACCATTGTGGCGGACCTCGATGCTATCCCCTCCGAAATGCCACGGCCAAACTTGATACGGATAGCGGATCTCATAGCCCATCGGCTGTTCCACCTCAATCCATACGGGCATGTGGACAGAGGCTTGGCCCTGCACTCGAATCCACGCTTTCCGGGTACTGAACCGGAACACCACCTGCTGGCTATAGATCGTGCCGGCACAAATTTGGATCGGCGCGGAGCCTTCCTCCGGCGCCTCAGCGGGAATCTTGAAATTGATCTGGCCTGAGCCGATGAACAGAAGACCGGCAGGTACGCCGCCCACCAGCACTCGTACGCCGCAGGCTTCTACCGGATACGGACCGTTTTGCGGGATGGGCTGATTGCACCAGGGTTCCGGCCCAAGATTCTTTCCATACACTGTGATAAACATTCCGGGTGCAAGCAGTGTGGCACCGCCCGTCGATACCCTCACGGGTGAACTCCGGAACGCGGGGCTGCGCCAACACAGCCTCAGCCGCTAACACCAATGCAATTAAGTGCCGCGTCAAATCCGGCCCTTTTTATGCTCCGCCGGATACTCCCCGGCAGCTCATATTTATCCAAATCTTCTAGCCCGCACCATACTACGTCACGCGATTCCGCCGAACACACTACCTCTCCGTTCTGAGCCTGAAACGCGAAGATTAGGTCATGATGCAGGTGCAACGGTTCCCGTTTGTTCGGTGGAATGGGATGCACATCCACGCCGGCCAATCGCGCCTCCCCGAAACAGACTGCAACGCCCGTTTCCTCCAGCACTTCCCGTCTTGCGCATCGGCGACGGACGCATCGCCCAACTCCACATGTCCACCCGGAAGCAGCCACCGGTTCAGCCGCCGGTGGTGCACCAAAAGCACAGCAGCGAGCCCAGGGCCCAACACCACGCCCGTGCAAGTCACATGCCCCGGCGTGTATACCTCGCGCGAAAATGGCTCGGCGGAGTAAGCCAGAAGCGCAAGAAGCAGTTCCCTGCTCTTCTCCGCCTCGCCATCCGCACCGGTGTCGAAGGATCGCAGCAAACACGCGGCGTCTTCCGGCAGGATCAAACCCGCGCCACCGCAACCGGAATCAAGCTCAAGAAAGAAAGCCCCGCCGCAAGAAAGATGTAAAGCAAAAGCATCGGCGTGTCGGGCTTCTCCGGCGCGTCCTTTGAAACCGCCCTCACCACCGCCAAGACCAGCAGTACGATCAACAATCCGGAGGATGTCGCCGCATACAAACCGGCCAGCGCCAGCGCGGCGATCCATCGCTGCGTCTTTGAAAGCGCCCGGAACCCACGGCCGCCATCCAGTTGCCAAACCGGCATCAGGTTGAACAGGTTGATGTACGCGCTGAACTGAGCGATGGCTCCCCAACTCTGCGAACCAGTCCAATAATAGGTTGCGGCCACAACCACCGTCGCGCCCAGCCCCCACAGCGGCCCAGCCAATCCCACTTCCGCGTCCTCATGAGGATTTGCCGGATATTGATGAAGCCGCACAAAGGCGCCCAATCCAGGGATGAACATCGGAGCCGAAGCCGGAATTCCGAACCGCACCAGCGCCGCCACGTGCCCCATCTCATGCACATAAATGCAAAGGATCAGGCCCAACGCGAATTTCCATCCAAATGCCGTGATGTACACGCCGAACGACAGCAGCATGGTGAGCAGCGTGCCTGCCTTCGTCAATCCCAACAGCAGAAATTTCACCTTGCTCAGAACCAGCAGGATCACTCCAACCGGGCCAAGACCGCCCATCTTCTTAAAGAAAGCTTGAAAGGAGAACGGCTCTCTCCGGCCGCTCAACTGCTGCCGCACCACTCGAATCTTTTCCTCCACCGCCGAGTATTGCCTGGTGCCCTCCGGAATCAGGGGAAGCGCCTTGCGCCATGCCTCTATCGCGGTCTGTGGATCGGCAGCAGATTCGGCCTCCGAGGCAAGCCGGTTCAACACGCCGGCATAAACCAGCTTGTCGCACGAAGGACAACTCAGCAGTGTGGGATCAACACCCGCACCGCAGGAGGAACAAACGATCGCAGTCTCAGTTGCCAAGGGTCTTACTTCCTTCCACAGCCGCCGTGGCAGAGGATGGTGAAATCGGGAACGGCCCCGCGATTCCACGCCCGCTCCGCTGGTTCAATTTCCAGGCTTCATACAGTCCGATGCCAAGGATCACCACCGCAAGAATATCCTTTGAATAGATCATGAAAAAAGGCGCAGCCAAAGAGTAAATCACGGCGAGGATCACGTTCGTTCTTCGCGTCAGCAGAGGCACGAACTGCGCGCAGATCGCAGCATAGGTCAGGAACATTGCCAACGCCTGGTAACGCCAACCTCCCCGATGATCGGAGCCAACCCGCACGGCTTTACCGATCACAAATCCCAGCACCACAGCCACTAAGCCGAACTGGTATCCCGTAAAACTCACAATCGCTGCATAAACAGCCGCACCCACCACCGCCGCAGTCAAGCCATAGGCCACGGCGCGAAGGAACCGGTTCCATCCAGCCGCCCCGGGATTCCCTTGTTCTATGGTATCCCGGCATGAAGAACAGATCGTCGCGCCACCCACGTCGTAATACTGACCTTCGAGTGGCCGGCCGCACAGCTTACACTGCAACGCCGTGACGTCAACGTATTCCGCGCGGTCAAACTGAATGGGCTCGCTCACTTGTTCCCTACCGTGTTGGACGCGGGACCGGCCGGTGCGGTGTACTCCTTTACTACTTTCAACGGTGGGCGATTTCCAAGCTCCAATTGACAGTAAGCAAGCACCTGAGCGTAGGACGCAGTGCGGTCCGGCGCGACATTCTTCACTTTCCCGAGATGCTCAATCGCGCCCCTGCAATCCTGAGTGTTGTAATAATGAAACCCCAGCAGCAGCCGCGCTTCGTCAAGATCCGGACGCAGTTCCACCGCCTTCAACAACACGGTCGTCATCAGTGCATCGTTTGCCTTGCTGCCCTGCAACAACTTCGCATAATCGAAGTACGCCTGCCCATCCATAGCACCCAACTCCACGGCCCGTCCGAAATGCCGCTTTGCTTCCTCGCGATTCCCGCTCCGCCAGGCGATGTACGCCAATCCCCGCTCCACCTCCCAATTCTCGGGATTCTCTTTGGCCAGCCGTTCATAGATTTCCTTGGCCTCATCGCGTTTCCGCAAGTTGGTGAGCAGATCGGCCTGCATCAGTCCGGCTTCCAGATCGGACGCAGGATGCGCCACCAGCCGCTCAGAGGTTTTTTCCATTTTTGCGTCGAAAATCACCACGTTCACTGAGCCGCCCCGCATATATGATCGAAGGTCTTTCTCAACATCGGCCAGCGACTTGCCGTAGACGTCATGAAAGGCGATCACGGAGGAGTTTACCGCAACCAGCTTTGCCAGAAATGCCGCGAATTTGGGGCTGTATTCGTTACTCAGATACAGCATATGCGTCAGCAGCCAACTCTGCGCATAGAAGATTCCCGCTTTGTCCCTTTCGTTGTACTCAGGAGAATCGTAATCCACCGCCGTCAGGGCCTCGACGCTCATCCAGGGAGCCCGGTTGAGAGTGGAAACGCGGCCGCTCATCAAAGATCCAATAACGATCTTAGAGCGTTGCTGCTGGATGGTCGAAGTCACGTCTGCCCAACCCTCATCCAGCCATCGCGGCAGCTTCAACCCGGCGTGCTTCACGATCAGGTGCGAGTACTCGTGAACCGCCATCGGGTAGTGATCGGCCGAAATGTCACCCATCACAATGTAGTCCCGCGTATCGCCGCTGAGGTAATACGCATCCGCAAACTCATTCATGCGGAACGGCTTGTATTCTTTTTCGTTCTGGAACGCAATCAGACGGACGGGTAAAAAACCTACCAGCGGAGCCGGACGAAGCCGCAAAAATAGCGCCCGCATCTGCTCGAAGTAAAGAATCGCCTCTCGGCCCTTTTTCTCGCTGGCGGTCGTGAACAGTTCAAAATTGGGGCTGGCGATCTTCAGCCATTCGGCCCCAAAAGCACTGCTGCCGGAAAGCAGAAGCGCGGCGCCGATGACAAATCTGTGAATCCGCAAGCAATTCCTATGCTTCCCAAACTTCAGCGTATCACGCCAAACAGCATTTTCTCATTGAAGAATGAGCCTGGAGCGGGAGCGAAGCGCCCGCTGCTGGGTCTCCTTTCTAATTTGGATTTTGTCTATTATCTCAAGTCCGCTCGATGGCGACCAACGGGAGGCACACGCTGCCTTCCCATGTCGGCGCTTTTGGTTTTCCTTTTTAGGACGATTTTGACTTTGACTTCCTACTTGCCTGACGCTAAACCAGGTCCGACCAGCGGGAGG
>JBBPYD010000111.1:0-22323 GCA_038200305.1 Bryobacterales bacterium | reverse complement strand
CGGCTGAACCGTGACAAGGTGCTGCGGCACCTGACAAAAATGGACAAAATCAGACAGTCAACTCACTGGAGGGGGGACCGCATCGCTCGCGATGTGAACGCCCAACTGGCTACGCGGGTTGGCACCCTGGTGGTGGACATGTTTGACGGCCGCACGAAAAAGCTGGTTTGGCAAGTTTCCCCAAAGTCCGGCGGATAGTGCCGCTAACGGCGGGCAGCTTGACGAACTCCACATATAGAGGCTAGACTCCAGATAGAGAGACAAATGAGTCAGCCTCTAAGAACAGTTCCCAAATCTTCCATCGCGCTTGATAACCGCCACGATCCGCAAACCCGTCGAAAACTTTCCGCTCCCGCCATTCGCACCTTTCTGAACATAGCGTCCGCTTGGCGCCTCACGGGGGATGAGCAGCGCGCCCTGCTCGGCTGGCCCGCGGAATCTACATTCTATAAATACAAGGCCGGCCAGGTCGGCACGTTGCCCTATGACACGCTAATACGCATCTCCCTGGTGCTCGGCGTTTACAAGGCTCTCCACATCCTGTATCCCGAGCCCGCTCTTGCCGATGGCTGGATCAAACTCCCCAACACGAATCCGATCTTTGATGGCCTCACGCCGCTCGCGACGATTATGGAAGTGGGCATGGACGGTCTGCATCAAGTACGGCGCCTTCTGGATGGCCGGCGCGGAGCTTGGTAACACCCCCGAACACCGCTGTCCGCCTGACCGGCACGTGCCGGCTGGTTCCCAGCCGTTATCCGCCAGTTGGCATTCTGGACGCTGTAGCCAGCCCGGAAGACCTCGAACTCATGTTTGAACTGGAGGGTTGGACCAATGACCGCATCTCCGCCGAACTCGGCAGCCTGCACCGCCTCCCAGCCTCTGAGTGGGTGGTCGGGCGGCCAATGTCGAGCGTGATTATGGCGGCCTTTTGCCACCCAGGTCTCACTGGCGGCCGGTTCAACAATCCGAACCGTGGCGCCTGGTACGCTGGCATTTCGCTGGAAGCCGCGCACGGCGAAGTGGTCTACCATCGCACTGCGGAGCTGGCCGAGATCGGTGTCTTCGAAACTCGTGTTCAGATGCGTCTTTATCTGGCCGACTTCGACACAGAGTTTGCCGATATCCGCGCGCCTGTCCCCGAGTACGAGCCGTACCATGATCCTGGGAGCTATGCCGCATCCCAGGCCCTGGCTAACAGTCTGATCGAGCACGGCTCGAATGGAATCCTATACCGGAGCGTCCGGCATCCTGGCTCCGAATGCGTAGCGTGCTTTCGTCCGAAGCTGGTTCGCAATGTCCGGTCAGACGCGCATTTCGAGTATCGCTGGCATGGAACCCGGGTTCCGGCGATTCAACGCCTGCCCAAGCTCACTTCACAGGCTGGCCTAAAGAAGCCGAAGCGGCAACAGTGAGATTCCGGACCGCTTGCTTGCGGGCATCGAACCTGCTCACCTTCTTCGTCTCGCTCTTTCCGCCCTTGTAGCTCGCGATCAGATCGTAATCGACATCCATGCTGAGACTGTCAAACCGGTAAGCGCCGTCTTTCTTGGCGATGAATGACCGCCCCTTGGAAGTCTTCAGATTCGTCAGCGTCACCACCGCACCCTCCAGGAAATTACCGGAATCGTCGGTGATAATCCCTTGCACGGTGCGCCCGTTCGGATCATCCACCTCGCTCGGCCGTTTCGCGCCAAAAAGCTTGTCTTTAGGATCCTTGGCCGGAGGTTGGGCAAACGCCTGGTAGCCAATGGAGATTACAAATAAGAGAGCTAGAGTTCGTTTTATTAGGTGCATGGTATTCCCGAACTATTATCTTGCGGCACCGTTGCGGCGTATTGCAAACCGCACCAGCTAAGGGAGCATGAGCCGGAACGAAATCGGGTAGTGGTCCGAGCCCGGCACGGAGTTGTGCTGCTCTCCGCCGCTTGCCTCCACGGGCTCACGGATGAAGGCCCAGTCAATTGCTTTACCCCGGAATAGAAATCCAAACGTGATTGTGGTTCGCGTCTGAATATCCACAGCCTCACGAAATCCAGCGCCGTGCATCAGCGAGGCCGGAGCGGATAGCAAACAGTCAATGTTGAAGTCGCCCGCAACAATTACAGGTGTCCGCGTCGGGTATTTGGCAGCGTTCTTCAGAACTTCTTCCATCTGGGCCAGCCGCAGATCGGCGCCACCACGGCTTTCCAGATGCAGATTATAGGTGGCGAGCTTCACGCCGGCCACGTCCACATCCGCCACCAGCGCGATGCGGCCGCCCAGCCGCTCTTGAAACGGTACTGAATTCGGAATGAACCAACGCGGGCGCCAAAAGCCGGATTGACGGCGGAAGTGAATGACGCGTGGATTCGACAGCGGCCATCGCGAGAGCGTGGTTTGCCCATGATAGGCGGGCGATTCGCGAGTCCCCTGGGTCAATTCTTCGAATTCCTGCCCGAACACATAATTCATCCGCAGCTTACGCGCAATCTCTTCGGCAATGTTCTGGCGTCGAGTGCGCCGCGCATTGAAGTCGACTTCCTGCAGCAAAACAAGGTCCGCTCCGAAGCTTTGCAGGAAATTCGTTACTGCGTCCAAGTGCTCGCCGCGATCGATGTTCCAATCCACCACTCGTATGGAACGCGGAGTGGAGAGCGTCCATCGGCGGGCTACGAAACTGCCGGTTCTGATCTCTTGCATGGCGGGCGATGCGGCTGCGAGGACGCCACTTTTATCGTCTCATGCCGCGGCTTTCATCGTCTCAAGGCGCAGCCGGTTAGCAAGGTATGATGCTTCAAAGAGAGAGCACGCAGAGGAGAACATGCAGGCACTGTTTATCACCGGCCCTGGCGAAACGAAGCTCGGCGAGATTCCGTTACCGGCGCCCGGTCCGGATCACGTTCTGCTTCGCACCCGCATCGTGGGCATGTGCGGATCGGACCTGAACACATTCCGTGGCAAGAATCCCATGGTGAGTTATCCGCGGATTCCCGGCCACGAAATCGCCGCTACCATTGAGCAAACAGGCACCGGCGTGCCGGAGCAGTTTCGTGTGGGAATGGACGTGACGGTTTCGCCATACACCAGTTGTGGCGTTTGTGCCTCCTGCCTGCGAGGCCGGCCCAACGCTTGCAAATCAAATGAGACGTTGGGCGTTCAGCGCGATGGCGCTATGGCCAGCTACTTCCTGGCGCCCTGGCAAAAACTTTACATCGCCGAAGGTCTTTCTCTTCGCGAACTGAGCCTGGTGGAGCCGCTCTCGGTCGGCTTCCATGCAGCCGCCCGGGCACGCGCAACCAGCACAGACATTGTGCTGGTGTTGGGTTGTGGCACGGTCGGGCTCGGAGCCATTTCGGCGGCTGCCTTTGCCGGGGCGACGGTAATTGCGGCCGATGTGGACGATGACAAATTGGCAATCGGCCGCCAAGCCGGCGCAGCCCACACCATCCATTCACAGCGCCAAAATATGCACGATGAATTGCAACCGCTCACCGGCGGACTTGGACCGGATGTTGTGATTGAAGCGATCGGCCTACCAGAAACCTTCCGCCTCGCAGTGGAAGAAGTAGCGTTTACCGGACGGGTGGTCTACGTCGGTTACGCCAAAGATCCGGTCACTTACGAAACCAGGTTGTTCGTCCAGAAAGAACTGGATATCCTTGGGTCGCGCAATGCCCTTCATGAGTTCCCTACCGTGATTGCGATGCTGCAGCAAAAGAAGTTTCCTGTGGAGAAGATCATTTCCAGGACCACCGATTTAGCCAGCGCCGGCGAGGCTCTGCGTGAATGGAACGAGCGGCCCCAGGCGTTTACAAAGATTCTGGTGGAGGTGGATGCTTAAGCTGGTGAGGATTACATCGACATCGCACGAGACGTAATCCGAGATCCGCGGCATCAGGTCTGCCGCGGATCTGGGTGCAGGCGTTTCAGGCTGATGATCTGGAGCGGACCCGGCAACGGCAATCGATCATCATTGGTCACGAAGGAGGAAGCACCTGCCTCTATTGCAGTTGCGAGTTGGATCGCATCAGGTGTTCGTAATGCTTACCGGGCACGAAGAACTGCCGCTTGCTCCGCGATGGCAACCGAGACCGGTAAAGTGCTTACATTTCGTAGCCATTCGGTTCGCCTCTTTTCATCGCACCCGGCCGCACCAGGCAATGCGTACAATCACAAGAGGAGGAAACATGAAAGCTCTCAGACTGCTGTTAATCGTCGTATTCGGGGTGGCCCTGGCCACGGCCCAGGCGCCCGCTCCCGCAAAGAAGGGAGCCATGCAGAAGAAGGCCGATACCAAAATGGCCCCGTCCGCCGACCTGGTGGATATCAATTCGGCTTCCGAAGATCAATTGAAGGCACTGCCCGGCATCGGGGACGCCTACGCTTCGAAGATCGTCAAAGGGCGTCCGTATAAAGGCAAAAACGACCTCGTGCAGAAGAAGGTCATCCCGGCTGCGGTCTACTCAAAGATCAAGGACATGATCGTCGCCCGGCAAAAGTAGTAAAATCTTAAGTAATGGCGGAAAAACTTACGAAACCGCAGGAGCCTGCTACGCCGGTTAGCGTTTGGGCTCCTGTCGTGGCATTGGCTTGGTTCATCCCAGGCGGCGGACACTTCCTACAAAAACGTGCAAGCCGTGGCGCTCTGCTCATGGCGTCCGTGGTGATCATGTTTGTCCTTGGACTTATGATGCGTGGTCCCATGTTCCAGCCGCAAGGCGGGGATCTGCTCACAGTCATTATTTATTACGGCGGATTCATCACGCATCTCGCGTCTGGCGTCTTGTATGTGCTGGCTACGGCATTCGGATATAACCAACCCGATGTGGCCGGCCACGTTCACGACTACGGGACGAAGTTTCTGGTTGCCGCCGGTCTGCTGAATATCCTGGCGATAGTCGACGCCTACGAAATCGCCACCGGAAAGAAGGACTAATGCCAAAGATGAATCTGACTCATTTTGAGGCCGCCATCCTATTTGCGCTATTCACATCCGTCGTACTCGGCGTGGTGACCAAGAAAACCGACCGGGAGCGCTTGCACTACGGCCTTTACTGTTTCGGCTGCTTCGTAGCGACGCTGTTCGGCTTGGGTTGGCTAATGTACTTGGGCCATGGCTAAACCTATTTGCACGTCCCAGTGCAGATAACTTCTCCCACGTTTTGAGCATTCCCCAACCGGTTCGGATCGGAATCCAAAGGCCGCCGGATACTGATCCTTTCCACCGTTCCGTTCGCCGCCGGTGTCTTTTCCACCAGCCGTTGTTCGCGCAGTTGCGGCCGGCTGCCGCCCTCGCGGCCCGCCTGGCCAACCTCAAACACATCCACTTCCTTCTGGTTGCTTCCGGTCACTTCCCTGCTCACGGTCTGGCGGACTAATTGCATTTGGCCGTTGGTAGCTTCATACACCGCAATATTCTCCACTGTCCGGCCGTCCGCCACCGTCTTTTCCAGCACCTGTTTCGCGGTCTCGCCGAACCGGCCATTTATGCCGCGTTGCAGAACCGTCAGATTTTGGCTCTCACTCCCTCCGGGCGATTCGCGCTTCACCAGTTCCTTCTTCTCCACAATTTCCAGCGATCCGTTCAACGTTGGACGCTGAATCACGGTGCTGGCGGTGGTTGTGTCACCGCTCTTCTTGGACTCGGTGAGGCTGCGCTCGGCCACCACGTAGGTGCTGTTGATGTCCGCGCGCATCACCGATGTGGCTGTATTCACGCTGCCATCCGCGTTCTTGCGCTCTTCAATGTGAACCTTCTCCGGCGGACCGGGGCGGCCGTCAGCGCCGTACCGCTTCACCAGCCGCTCAATGATCTTGACACCGCCGCTCTCGCTCACCACCTTGTCTTCCACACTTTCTACTGGAACGCGGCGGCCATTCAGGTTTCGAACCGTTTCGATGCGTTCCACCGAGCCTGGACTCCGGTTTACAAACGAAGTGACGTCAACGCCCAGACCATTGATATCGTAAGTTCGCGAAGTGGTCTGGGATTGTTGAGCAAGGCTCAGCGAAGCGGCAAGAAACACAGGTACTAAGAATTTCACATCTTCAGCCTAGGCTGGATTGGCTGAGTTATCAAGCAGGCGAAAGACTTAGAACCGTTGGTTAAATCCACTCAGCCCGGAAGGTTGAATTGGAACTCCGAGCCTTCGCCCGGAGTGGAGTCGCGGATGGAAAACCGCCAGGAGCTGTTACCCGCTCGGCCGAATGTGAATTCGGGGCTTCTCAATCCGGCGTTCGCGGACTTCTGCGCTGCTGTGGACATCTTCGTAGTGCTCCTTTACTGGTTCACTTGTACTATTGGGTTGAGCGGGTGTTGGATGGGTTTGTTGCCGGAAGGAGATTGAGGCATGAAACCGGGGCGTTTCCGAAATTCGTAACTCGAATGCGCAAACAACCGAGTCCCGCAGTTGAAGTAGCGTTACGAGCGATCGCACATGGGGCGGAGTGAGCGACGGAGAAAGTGAAAAGAATGGATGACGAATGGAAGCAGTTCCTGACGGCGATGGAGCAACACCTCGGCGAAGCGGCTCGCGAGAACGAAAAGCGGCTGGAAGAGACAAGTTACTGACGGACTTATCGAAGCGCATGGCGAAACTCGAAGGCACGAAGTAAGCACTTTCGCGGTTGCGGCGGTACGCGAATCTCTGACAGCCTGCGCGTCTCTTTTTGCTCCCTCGCGATTCGTGCAAGCGCAACCAATTCATTGGCCAGCCAGGCTGGTGATTTCCCGTTGATGTTGTTCGCCGTCCCGGCGTGTTCCCTCGCGATGTAGACTACAAAGATCGCGGCACACTGAGGACACAGGCAGATGGACATTCACCCTCCCCACGGACCTATCCATTCGAAGAAAGATTTTCTACTCCACTTACTGACGATCACTATCGGGATTCTGATCGCGCTGTCGCTCGAGGGCGTGGTGGAGTGGCGGCACCACCGCGCGCTGGTACAGGAGGCCGAGGAAAATTTGAGAAGCGAGATTCTGGATAACAAGAAAGAACTTGACGGCAAATTGAAGATGATTCCGGAGCGGGAGAAAGAGCGGCAGCACATACTCGATGTCATCCGCGACGTCTTGTCCCGGAAGAAGTTGCACGAAGCGTCGATCAACCTTGCGTCCAACCACTCCGATCTCAGCGTGGCCAGTTGGAATACGGCGGAACATACCGGAGCCCTCGCGTTAATGGGATACGCGCAGGTGAAGAAATACTCGAAAGTTTACGGCGCGCAACAGCAGTTCAATCAATTACAGGACAAGGAACTGGAAAGCACGATAGCCGCGTTACAGGTTTTTCGAGCCGGAGCCGACCCAAACAAGTTGAGCGACCGGGAACTGGAAGCGGAGAAGCAACAGGTAATGACAACACTGGCGTTTCTGCTGGCGGAGAAACAGGTAGGTCAGCAGTTAAGCGATATATACGCGAAGGTGCTGGCGAAAGACTAATGGGAACAGTTTGGCAGGATTTGAAATACGCGATTCGCGCGCTCCGCAAAAACCTGCTTTTCACGCTCGCCGCTATATTCACGCTGGCGTTGGGGATCGCCGCGAATACCGCGATTTTCAGCATGATCAATGCGGTGCTGCTGAATCCACTGCCGATCAAGGCGCTGAAAGACCCGGAGCGGCTGGTGATGATCTGGGAGAGGAACCCGGCTCTCAGCGCGCTTTTTGCGGAGCGAATCCCGCCCTGCCTGAAGAATTATCGCATCTGGAAGAAAGAGAATCGCTCGCTGGAAGGAATAGCGCTCTATCGGGAAGAGAGTCTCAATATCACCGTGCAAGGCGATGACGGCGGCCGGCGGCCGGAGCAAGTCTTAACAGCCCGGTCTTCCGTGGATTTCTTCCCGTTGCTTGGCGTGCGGCCGCGATTGGGACGGAATTTTACAACGGACGAAATGCAGCCGGGCAAAGAACGAGTGGCAATCATCAGTGACGATCTGTATCGAAGCCGGTTCCAAAGCGATCCCCGTATTCTTGGAAAGCCGCTGCGGTTCGATGGTTTCGATTACGAAATCGTAGGCGTGCTGCCCCCGGACTTTGCGCTGCCGGCCATGGGGGAAGGATTCGACCGAAAGAAGCCAAAGGTCTGGGTTCCTTTGCCGGTGGATTTGGCGAAGCAGGACGAGCGATCGTACTTTGCCTACGGCCGCCTGAAACGCGGCGTGAATCTGGAACAGGCGCGCGCGGAAATGAAGGTGATCGGGAAGCGGCTGGAGACTGCCGATCCCGATCTCAACACGGGATTCAGCATCAATGTCTTTTCAGTGAAAGAGGAAGACGTGAGCCCCAGCATCCGGCGAAGCCTGTTCATGCTTCAGGTTGCGGTGGCGTTCGTATTGTTGATTGCGTGTGCGAATGTTGCGAATCTGCTGCTGGCCCGGGCCGTGGGAAGAGAAAAGGAGATTGCTATCCGGGTTGCGCTGGGTGCTGGCCGTCTGCGAATCGTGCGCCAGGTGATGAGTGAAAGTCTGCTACTCAGCGGGATCGGCGGAGCAGCGGGGCTTTTACTCTCGTTCTGGGCGCTGCAAATATTACCGCGGCTCGGCCCGGAGGATCTGCATGGATTTCACGAATTGCGCATCGATCCTCTGGTGTTGAGTTTCACGATGCTGGTGACCATGCTGGCCGGGCTTCTATTTGGACTGGCGCCCGCTTTTCACGCGCTTGGGCTGAGCATCAATCAGGCATTGAACCGGGGCGCGCGGTCCGTTGGCGGTACATCCAACCGGGTGCGCGGCGCGCTGGTGATCTTCGAAATCGCACTCTCCCTGATTCTGCTCATCGGAGCTGGATTGACCATTCGAAGCCTGGCTCATTTGATGGCTACCGATTTAGGGTTTCATCCGGAACATCTCTTGACCCTGCGCATTGCGCTGCCGGCGCTCAAGTACTCGACGCCGGAACAGAGAGCTGCTTTCGGCGATCGTCTGCTGGATGCGGTGCGGCAGCAACCGGGAGTGCGGTCGGCCGGCCTGACCAACGGCGTTCCCATGCAGAGCATCAATGAAGGCTCGTATGAGATTGAGGGGGCGGCGGCGAAACCGGGACACCTGTTGGTGGCGGACTATGCCCGCGTGAGCGACGCTTATTTTGAAACGCTCGGGGTGAAGTTGGTGCGCGGACGCACGTTCGACCGGACGGAGGTGCGGTCGAAGCAGCCTGCCGTGGCGGTAGTGAATGAGACGTTCGTCCGGCAGAATTGGCCGGGGACGAATGCGATCGGGAAGGTGATTCTCTTTGGAGGTGAGCAGGGTGGAACGGCGCGGTTTTCCGTGATTGGAATCGTTGGCGATGAGCACCAGTTTGGGCCGGAAGAGGCAAGCCACCCCGAGATCTACCTGCCGGGGCATCATCTGAAAGACATGATTCTGCTGGTTCGGACTGCCGGCGAGCCTTTGAGTCTGGCCTCCAACGTGGAGCGGCAAGTCTGGAACGTGGATAAGGATCAGCCGGTATCGGACGTGAAGAGCATGGAGGGTGTTTTGCGAGAATGGGTTGCGCCGCGCCGCTTCAGCATGACGGTGCTGCTGAACTTCGCGGGAGCTGCGCTTCTGCTGGCGGCGGTTGGTCTATACAGTGTTTTGGCCTATTCCGTAACGCTTCGTACCAAGGAAATCGGCATCCGCGTGGCGCTTGGCGCCGATCCGCGCAGTGTTGCCGTTTTCGTGATGCGGCAGGCATTGCAATGGACTGTAACCGGTGTGGCAATAGGTATCGCAGGGGCGCTTATGCTGACACGATTTATGCAGAGTCTGCTATTCGGAATCAACGCCGCCGATCCGTCTACCTTCGTTTCCGTGGCGCTGCTTTTGATTGTAGTGGCCGCTGTGGCCAGTTACTTGCCGGCTCGCCGTGCCTCTCACATCAATCCGCTTGAGGCTTTGCGGGTTGAATAGGTTTCTTGTGTTGTTCGCCCTGGCGGCCGCTTCCGCCCGCGCTCAGAACCCCGGCACCGAGCTGAACAACGTACTTGCGCGCGAGACGGATGGCCGGCTGCAACTGATGTTTGAATTCCGGACGCGTTTTGAGACGCGGGACCGGAATGATTTCGGCAAGTCGGCAGACTTGGAAAATCCGCTGTTCCGGACGCGTATTGGAGCGGAGTTTAAGGCTGCGGAGTGGCTGAAACTTTCGGCTACCGGACAAGATGCGCGGGCTCCGGAGTATGGAACTCGTCCACCGGTGTCCGCACGGGACACCATCGATCTGTATGAAGCCTTTGCCGAATTTTTTCCCGGTAAAAAGGGGTTCGGGGCGGTGGTGGGAAGGCAGGCCGTTACGCTGGGCGAAGGGCGGTTGATCGGAATTCCGCAATGGAGGAATACCTCGCGAAGCTACGATACGGCGCGGGTCTATCACCGGACGAGCGCCGTGCGGCTGGAGTTTCTGTTCCTGTCGCTGGTGAATGTTATGGAGGACGATTTTAATAAGCCACGGCTGGGCGACCGTTTGTGGGGAACCTACAATACGTTCTCGCGTTTGATTCCTATGGGGGTGGTGGATGCGTACATCCTGCGCCGGGATCAGAACCGGCCTGGAGGATTTACGATGCCTGGCCGGCTCGGGATCAATACTTTTGGCGCGCGAGCGGCGGGCGCGCTGCCGTGGTCATTGAAATACAGTACCGAAGAAGCGGTGCAGAACGGGACCAACGGCGTGAAATCGCATGGCGGCTTTGCGGCGTTCGGGAATATTGGGCGCGGCTTTGGAGCGTTTAGCGCGTCGGTGGAGTATAAGTACGCTTCGGGCGATCGCGGAAACGATACGGCACGCGAGACCACGTTCGATCAACTGTATGCGTCCAATCACAACAAATTCGGGCACGCGGATCTGCTGGGATGGCGGAACATTCATAATCTGCGGTCGTTGGAAATTTGGCAGGTAACCAAAAGCGCTACCGTGCAGTTTATGTATGACAACTGGTGGCTGGCCAGCGCTACCGATGCGTTGTATGACGGACAGGGGCGGGCGATTGCGCGGTCGCCAGGAGGCGCGGCCGGCCGGCATGTAGGTCAGGAGTTCGATTTATTTGGAACGTATGAGCCTGGCGCCGGGCTGCAATTTGGGGCGGGGGTGGCACGGGTTGTGGCGGGAGAGTTTCTCAAAAAGACTACGCCGAAACCGAATACGACGTATTTTTATATTTTCCAGAGTTACACGTTCTGAACGGGAGGGCTTAAGTGGTGGGCCTGAGAGAACTCGAATCTCCGACCTCTTCCGTGTCAAGGAAGCGCTCTAACCAACTGAGCTACAGGCCCATCCGGTAGGACTCTTGAATATAACACGGCGGGTAGCCGGACCACCATGCTGATAAGCTGGATCTGAAAGTATGCGGCTTTTCACTGGCATCTCGATCCCGCGCGAAGCCCTACACCATTTGACGCGGCTGCTGGATCATCTGCGCCCCACAGCCCAGATCAAGTGGCTGCCAGTCTACAACCTGCACGTCACCACCAAGTTCATTGGAGCTTGGCCCGATGAACGGCTGGATGAAATCGTCGCAAAGCTCGGCGGTGTCCCGGTCCCTGGGCCAGTAGAAATTAACATCAACGGCCTAGGCTGGTTTCCGAATCCACACCACCCACGAGTTTTGTGGGCCGCGGTCAGGGCGCCCGAAACACTGGCTCGACTCGCGAAGGCGACGGACGAAACCCTACAATTGCTGGGGATTGCCGCCGAGATGAAGCCTTTTACTCCCCATCTGACGCTCGCGACCATCAAGGAGCCGCATCCTCTGATTGAGTTAAAGCGCACCATCGCCGCGCTTCCTTCCGTCGACTTCGGCAATTTTACGGCTTCGCATTTCCATCTGTTTCGAAGCACCCCTGGACCGGCCGGCTCGATCTATACTCATCTTGCAGAGTTTCCACTGACCAAAACATGATCCCGATTCTCGTTCTTGTGACCGCTTATCTCATCGGCGGTATTCCTTTTGGCTACTTACTTGTGAAACTGAAGAGCGGCGAGGACGTCCGGTCCATGGGGAGCGGGAACATTGGCGCGACCAATGTGCTGCGAACTACCGGCCGCGCGGCGGGCATTGTGACCCTGCTGCTCGACATCGGAAAAGGGGTGCTGGCAGTCTGGATCGCCGACCGGTTCACCCAGGGCTCGCCAGTCTGGATGAGCGCGGCCGCACTCGCGGTGATGGCGGGCCACGCTTTTCCGGTGTTTCTAAAGTTCCGGGGCGGCAAGGCAGTGGCCAGTTTCACGGGCGCATTCCTGTATCTCACTCCGCTGCCGTTGCTTGCAACTCTAATCCTGTTCGTCGTCATGGTAGGCGCCAGCCGCCACATCTCGATGGGTTCCCTTGTTGGCGCCGCGTGCTTTCCACTCGGGGTCTATCTGATCGATCATCCGCCGCTTCCCATTCTGGCGGCCTCGATTATCGCCGGAGCGTTTATTGTTTTGCGGCACAAAGCCAATCTCGGGCGGATTCGAGCGGGCAATGAGAACGTCTTCTCATTTGGAGGCCGGCGCCTTTGAGGCAACTGGCCGTCATTGGGGCAGGCAGTTGGGGAACGGCACTCTCCATCGTGCTGGCCCCGCGATTTGAGACGGTCCGGTTATGGGTTCACGACGGCAATCTGGCCAATCGTATGGCCGATACGCGTGAGAATGACATCTATTTGCCGGGATTGCGGCTTCCTGAAAACGTATTCCCTACGGCGGGATTCGCAGAGGCTCTGAGTGGGACGGAGATCGTCCTGTGCGTTACGCCATCGCACCACCTGCGCGGGGTGTTTCAGCAGATGCTACCGCATTTGGCCCGGGAAATGGCGTTTGTGAGCGCAACCAAGGGAATTGAAAACGGCACGCTGATGCGAATGTCTGAGGTGATTCGCAGCGTTCTAGAATTACCAAACGAACCCAATATCGCGGTGTTATCCGGGCCAACTTTTGCCAGGGAGGTGGCTGGCGGCAAGCCGGCGGCAGTGGTGATTTCTTCACGAAATCAGGCTCTTTCCGATTGCATTCAGGCGGCATTTTCGGGTCCCACTTTCCGGTTGTATACGAATTCCGATGTCATTGGAGTGGAGATTGGGGCCGCGCTGAAGAACGTGATCGCGATCGGCGCCGGTATCTGCGAAGGGCTCGGATTGGGGAGCAACGCGCTGGCCGCATTGATCACCAGGGGCTTGGCGGAAATTTCGCGGCTGGCGGTTGCGATGGGCGGCAAGCCAAGAACGCTCGCGGGCCTCGCCGGGCTTGGCGATCTTGTGCTCACCTGCAACGGCGATCTCAGCCGGAATCGGGGGCTGGGCATGGCGCTCGCCCAGGGTGCCGCGCTCGACCGGGTTCTGGCCAGTACGAAAATGGTAGCCGAAGGCGTACAGACAACGTACGCTGCTGTCGATCTAGCTAAGAGACATGCGATTGAGATGCCAATCACCGAGCAGATGTATGCGGTTTTACGGCTTCATCGCGCTCCGAAAGACGCGATTTGTGAATTGATGGAACGAACGCTCAAAAGCGAGTAGCATCCAGAATGCCGGCCACGATCCCGCCAGATGCGCCGCAACCTTCGCCAGATGATCGTGTTCACAAAGACATGATATCGGCGGTGGCCTTGGAACACGATGCCGAACTGATGATTCGAGTTCGCGAAGGGGATTCCGCGAGCTTCGCGTTGCTATTAGAGCGCCACCGTGGGCCGGTGATCCATTTCATCTACCGGATGGTGCTGAATCAGGCGATTGCCGAAGAACTGGCGCAGGAAGTTTTCCTGCGGGTGTACCGGTCCAGAGCAACCTATGAGCCAACGGCGAAGTTTACAACTTGGCTGTTCCGGATCGCCACCCATTTGGCCCTGAACTGGATCCGGGATGGGCGGAATGAGAAGCGTCAGGACAGTTTAGACGACGACACCCAAGAGGGCGTCAGCCGCCAGGTAGCCGACCAGCAGCCGACAATCGAGCAGGCCATGATCCGGCGGGTCAGGTTGCAAGAGATCCGGCAAGCGATTGAGGTTCTGCCCGCCAAGCAACGCGCGGCGGTGATCATGCACAAGTATGAGGAAATGGAGTATTGTCAGATAGCAAAGGTCTTGAACTGCTCGGAATCGGCTCTAAAATCTTTGTTGTTCCGCGCGTATGAGACGTTGCGGTCACGGCTCGCGCACATGGCGTGAAAGGGCGCAATAGTATGGAGTGTCCGATTCAAACTAAAGAAAATTCAGAGATCCTGCTCGACTATTGCACCCGGAACCTGAGTGCGGAGGCTACGGCGGTATTCGAGCTCCATATGGAGATTTGCGGCGAATGCCGCGCCTTGGCGGAAGCGCAAAGATCCGTGTGGAACGCCCTGGATTCATGGGATGCGATGCCAGTGCCGGCGGATTTCGATAAGAAACTTTATGCCCGGATTGAGCAGCACGAAAACAGCAGTTGGTGGATCCGGCTATGGCACAGGAGTCTCCCGCTGCCGTTCTCATTTGGACCTGCCATGCCGATCGCAACGGCTTGCGTTACGTTGTGCATTGCAGCCGCTCTGTATCTACCTGGGTACTCACCCGGCACAGCCCCGAAGGTAAATCTTCAGCCGCCGCAAACCAGGATTGAAAGCTCGGATATCGATCAGCTTGAAAGAACCCTGGATGATATCGAGATGTTGAAGCAGTTAGGACCACCGCCGGCCGCGCGCAGTTGAAATGGCTTCGTTTCGTAAACTTCCGGCAATTCTAGCTTTCGTTCTGGCCGCGTCTCTTTCCGCCCAGCCGAAAAAGGGTCCGAAGGTTCCGCGGCCTCCGCGAGCAAAGCAGAGTGCGCTGGACAGATTGAGCCGGATGCCGCCGGCACAGCGGCAGCGCGCGCTCGAAAAATTGCCTCCAGAGCGGAAAGCTAAACTGGAAGAGCGGCTGGAAAAATACAACCGGCTGCCGCAGGCTGAAAAAGACCGTTTGCGCGAGCAAGCCGAAATTTTCCATAATTTACCCCCGGAAAAACAGGAAGCTGTCCGCAAGATGTTCCGGCGTTACAACAATCTTCCAGAAGACCGGCGCGGGCCGGTGCAGGATGAACTGCGTCAGCTTCGGGGAATGCCGGAAAGCGAGCGGGACGCCCGCATGAACAGTGAAGAGTTCCGCGGCAAGTACTCCCCAGGGGAACGGCAGATTCTGGAGAATCTGAGCAAGGTTGTTCCGAAAAACTAAACTACATGTTTCACAGTCTTGCTATGCTATTCTGAGCGTTCGCACGTGCGGAATCGCAGGGTGCTCCGGAGGGCGCCGAGGCAGCGGTGATGGATGCAGTGACACACAGCGATGTGGATGGCGGAAAACACGCCGGCGAGGTTCGTGACATCCTGGAAAACATCACGGACGGGTTCTTTGCCTTAAACAGCGAGTGGCGCTTCATCTACATCAACAAAGCCGCCGAGGAGTTGACGGGCGAGCTCCGTGAAAAGACGCTGGGCCGGAGCTACTGGGACGTCTTCCCTCTCGCGGCCGGCACCGTGATCGAGCGCGAGTACCGCCGCTCCATGCGCGACCGGGTGGCGGTGGATTTCGAGGTGTTCTATGAGCCGTGGCAGCGGTGGTTCGCCGTCAAGGCCTACCCCACGCCGCAAGGCGGCCTTTCTATCTACTTCCAAGACGTCAGCAGTCAGAAGGAAGCGGATGAGGAGCTGCGGCTGTGGCGAAGGTTCGACACAGCGCTTTCCCACACGCCGGACTTCATCTACACCTTTGATCTCGACGGGCGGTTTACATACGCTAACAGCGCATTGCTGTCGCTCTGGGAAAAACCTCTGCAAGAGGCGATCGGAAAGAACTTCCGTGACCTCGGCTACCCACCGGAACTCGCCGTGCGGCTCCAGCACCAGATTCAGCAGGTGATTGACACCAAGAAACCGCTGAGAGATCACACACCCTTTACATTGTCTACGGGGGAGACCCGCCATTACGAGTACATATTTGTACCGGTGCTCGATGAAAGCGGCCTAGTGGATGCAGTGGCCGGTTCCACGCGCGACGTCACCGAGCAAATCCACGCTGAGCACGCGCGGCAGCGGCTGGCGCTCCAACGCCGACTTGCAGCAGTTCGCCTACGCCGCCGCGCACGATCTTCAGGAGCCTCTGCGCATGGTGACCAGCTACACGCAACTGCTCGCACGCCGGCTTGGCGGCGGACTCGAGGAGGACGGCCGCGAATTCATGGACCAGGTGATCGGCGGCGCCAAGCGGATGAGCTTGCTGCTGCAAGATCTGCTGGCCTACACCGAAGCGTCGCGCGAGCAGGATCGCGAACCGGGCACCGTCAATCTGAATTATGCTCTGGAGGAGGCGCTCGGCAACCTGAGGGGAAGCATTCAAGAGAGCGGCGCGCGGATCGGCGCCGAGCCGCTGCCAACGGTACTCGGTCATGAGACGCATTTCGTCCAGCTTTTCCAGAACCTGATCGGCAACGCGATCAAGTACCGGAGCGAGGCCACGCCGGAGGTGGGAATTACGGCCCGGCAGACTGGCGCGGAGTGGCTGTTTTGTGTCCGCGACAACGGCCTGGGTATCGCCCCCGAGCACCGGGAGCGTGTGTTCGGCGTCTTTAAACGGCTGCATGGCAAGGAGATTCCCGGCACCGGCATTGGCCTCGCCATCTGCCAGCGCGTGGTGGAGCGCAACGGCGGGCGCATCTGGGTGGAGTCTAAGGGCGAAGGTTATGGTTCCACCTTCTGTTTCACCCTTCCAGCATTTCTGGAATCAAAGCCGCAAGAGGCACAGCCGCGATGAACGCCGCAGAGCCGAAGCAAGGGGGCAAACCATGCCGCATCCTGGTGATCGAGGACAATACGGGCGACCTCTACCTCATCCGCCAGGCGTTCCTATCGGCTGGGATCGACTGCGAGATCGTGACCTTCTCCGATGGCGAGAAGGCGCTCCGCTATGTGCAGGAAATTGCGAACACCGAAGACATGCCCAAGCCCGATTTGGTGTTGCTGGACCTGCACCTGCCCAAGCTCGACAGCACAGACATCCTCCGGACCATGCGGGAAAGCCGTTTCATGGCAAAGACTCCGGTGGTGGTGCTCTCCTCCTCAATTTCTCAGTGGGAACATGATCGGCTGGCTGCTTACGCCGTCGCACGGCACCTGGAGAAGCCCGTTGGCCTCGACGAATTCCTGCTAATCGGCGAGAAGGTGCGCGAGGTGATGCAGGAAGGTCTCTAATAAGTAAGGTACGACAATTATGGAGAGAATGAAAAACAGAGCCATCGAAGTACTCTTGGTGGAAGACAACCACGGCGATGTGCTCCTGGTGCGCCAAGCGCTGAAATCGATCGCCACGGCGGTGCAGTTGCATGTCGCCAAGGATGGCGCTGCCGCCATGGACTTTAGGCGCCGCAAGAGTCCGCGGCCGGACCTCATCATCCTCGATATGAACCTGCCCCAGAAAAGCGGCGCGGAGGTGCTGGACGAGTTAAAGGCCGACACCGAGCTGAGAGAGATACCTGTGGTGGTGTTCTCCAGCTCAGGGGCCGTGCGGGACGTGCGGGCCGCCTACCGCGCACAGGCCAGCAGCTACGTCCGGAAGCCGGAGGATGTGGACGAGTTCTTCGCGGTTGTAGCGGGCATGGAGCGCTATTGGACGAAGACGGTGCTGCTACCTTCCGCGCAATGATCCGGTTTTCCCAGAAAGAGTGCGCCGACCCTGGTTTTGCGGGAGCGCGCGAATGGCTGGAAACGAACGGGCGGGGCGGATTCGCAAGCTCAACCATCACGGGCCTGAATACGCGAAGATACCACGGCCTGCTGGTGGCCGCGGCCCAGCCTCCGATGGGCCGTCTGCTATTGCTCTCAAAGCTGGAAGAGACCGTGCTGATCGACGGACAGCCGTATGAGATTTCGGCCAACCGGTATCCAGGTACAATTCATCCGAAAGGGTATGAGTTCCTTCAGGAATTCCGCCTGGACCCTTTCCCTACGTTCCTCTACAAACTGGATGGCTTTGAATTGGAGAAACGGGTCTTCCTAGTGAATGGAGAGGACACGGCCGTTGTCGAATACGAACTGCGGGGACCCGAGGCGGAGTGCCAGATTGAAATCCGGCCTCTGATTGCGTTCCGCAGCTACCATAGCCTGACGCACCAGAACGAGGATCTGAATCCGTTTGTGCGAAACGAACCCAATTTGGCTACGGTGCAACCCTATGAGGTCCACCCGGCCCTTCATTTCGCGCATAACGGCGGCGAGATTTTGCCGACCGGCGACTGGTTCCTGAACTTTGAGTATGAACGGGAATTGGAGCGCGGTCTCGATTTCGAGGAAGATCTTTTCAACCCTTTTGTAGCGGTCTTTCATGGACGGAAGGCTACTATCATTGCCTCTACGGCAGCCTACGATGTTGCGAAGGCGGACGCGTTACGGACGGCGGAGACCGACCGGCGCCGGAGCATCCGCGAATCGGCGGCCAACGGCCATCCGCTCGTGGTCCAGTTGACCGCCGCGGCGGATCAGTTTCCGGTCCAGCGGGACGATGCGAATACCGTGATTGCCGGATATCACTGGTTCTGCGGCTGGGGCCGGGATACGATGATCTCTCTTCCCGGCCTGACCCTGGTTACCGGCCGGCATGATCTGGCACGAATCATCTTGTCGACTCATGCGCGCTATGTGAACCAGGGTATGTTGCCGAACCGGTTTCCGGAGGCAGGTGAGCCGCCTGAATATAACACGGTGGATGCCGTGCTCTGGTTCTTTGAGGCGGCGCGAGCCCTGCTGCACTCCACGGACGACATCGCGTTTATACGGGACGAACTGTATCCGGTATTCACCAGCATCATTGACTGGCACGTTCGTGGCACCCGCTATGGCATCCAGGTAGACGGCGACGGGCTTCTACGGTGTGGCGAGCCGGGCGTGCAATTGACCTGGATGGACGCCAAGGCCGGCGACCTGGTGGTGACTCCGCGGATGGGGAAGCCGGTGGAGATTCAGGCACTCTGGTATAACGCCCTTCGAGTGATGGAAGATCTTGCAAGGCGGATTGGCGACGCCGGGGCACGCGCAAAGTATTGCGGAATGGCGGAAACGGCCAAGGGCAGCTTTCAACAAGCGTTTTGGAACGAACCGGCAGGGTGCTTGTTCGATGTTGTGAATGGGAACGACAAGGATGCGTCCATGCGTCCGAATCAGATTTTTGCCGTGAGCCTCTTTCACAACATTCTTCCGATGGACCGGGCCGCGAGGGTTGTGGCCGCGGTGCAGCGTGAACTTCTTACGCCGCTTGGGTTACGTACCTTGTCGAGATCCGACGCGCGGTACAAGCCACGCTACGAAGGATCGGTATTTGAGAGGGACGCGGCCTACCATCAGGGCACGGTATGGCCTTGGCTGATGGGGCCGTTTTTAAGCGCCTATGTACGAGTGAATGGGCATTCCAAGTCGTCGCGCGACCAGGCTTCCCAATGGCTGGACGTGTTCACCGGTCACCTGTGCGATGCCGGGTTAGGGCAGATTTCAGAGATCGCGGACGGCGACGCTCCGCATCGCGCGCGTGGCTGTATTGCGCAAGCATGGAGCGTTGCGGAAGTGCTGCGGGCGGCTTTGGAAGACGTTTTCGCAGGATGAAAAACAATGAATGTCCTTTCACTTAGTGAACAGATATTCATAAGTTAAAGCAATTATCACGCTTGCGGGTGATAACAAGCAAAACACCCTCAACAGGGGCTATAGACTCTTGAAGTATCTGCCGATAAACTAATGTTTCAAGAATCTTTTTGTACGCGCTCACGTCTCAAGAGTGCAAGGACATTGTATGGCAACCGCGCTGCTTCAAGCCGTTTCAGCTTCGGCCGTAGATACAGAGTTTCTACCCAGGCCCGAATATCCCCAACCCCAATTCCAACGGGCCGAGTGGCAAAACCTGAATGGAGTTTGGGATTTTCAGTTTGACGATGAGAACGCCGGCCTGGCCCAGAACTGGCACACATCCGCCTCCAGACTTGGACGGCGGATCGTGGTTCCGTTCTCATTTGAGAGTTCGATGAGCGGGGTGGGTGACAGCAGTTTCCACCCGCAGGTTTGGTACTCGCGAACCTTTGAAGTACCCGAGTCCTGGACGGGGCGGCGGGTCCTGCTCCATTTTGGAGCTGTCGACTACCGGGCGATGGTTTGGGTGAACGGTCACTTTGCGGGCGAGCATGAAGGCGGTCACACGCCCTTTACGTTCGATGTCACGAACCTGCTGAAGAGCGGGAGCAACACAGTCTCACTTCGAGTAGAAGACCCCCCAACCGACCGGTACATCCCGAGGGGCAAGCAGCATTGGGAAAGCAAATCGGACAGCATCTTTTATACGCGCACGACCGGCATCTGGCAAACCGTGTGGTTGGAACCAGTAGCTCAGACCTACATTGAGCGTACGAGGATCCACGGCCACATCAACGGTACCGTAACGTTCGATGCCAAGATTGCGCACCCATTCGCCGATTCGCAACTGACCGTCACCATCACTTATCAGGGCAAGTTGATTGCGAGCGGAACCACGGTCTGCCAGGGGACACAGGCGACCGTTTCGGCTTTTGTGCGGGATCCGCATTTGTGGTCACCGGACTCGCCGTCGCTCTACGACATCACGATGGAGCTGCGGAGCTACGGCGCGGTGGTGGACCGGGTGGAGAGCTACTTTGGATTCCGGAGTGTTTCCCTGCAAGACGGGAAACTGATGTTGAACGGGAATCCGCTCTACTTGAAGACGGTTCTGGACCAAGGGTATTGGCCGGAGTCGAACCTGACGCCGCCATCGGACGAAGCGATCCGGTTCGATATCGAGAAGGCCAAGGAGTTCGGCTTCAACGGGGTCCGCAAACATCAGAAGATTGAAGATCCCAGGTTCTATTATTGGGCCGACAAGATGGGATTGCTGGTCTCAGCCGAGATGGCGAACGCTTATTTGTTCGACGAGGACTGCACCGGACGGATCACGCGGGAATGGATCGATGCGATCAACCGCGACTGCAACCATCCCTCGATCATCATTTGGGTTCCCATCAATGAGAGCTGGGGAGTGCCAAATCTGGCGGAACCGACGCAGCAGGCCCATTTGAAGGCGATGTATTACCTGACGAAATCACTGGATCCGACGCGCTTGGTGATCGACAACGACGGTTGGGAGCATACCGACTGCACCGACCTGTTCGCAATTCACGATTACACCAAGACCGGACCCGAGCTCTTGGAGCGCTTCAACGGCGCTCCGCGCGGAACTCTGCCGCTGCCGAAGTACGGCAAGATGTATCTGGCGCCGGGCCAGAAGTATAATGGCACGCCTCTCTTCCTTTCCGAGTTCGGCGGCGTGGGTTACGTACTGCCGAAAGACGTCACCGGCATCCCCATCAACTCCTGGGGCTACGCGGGAGTTGAGCCCACCGAAGAGACAGCGGTAAACCGTATTAGCGGATTGTACAAAGCCATCGCCAAGATTCCGGCGATTATGGGCGTTTGCTACACGCAACTGTATGACGTGGAGCAGGAGATCAACGGCTTGCTGACCTACGACCGGCGAGACAAGTTCGATCCCAATGTGATTTGCGCGGCCAACAAGCTGCTGGAATAAGCCTCGCGATTAGGCGGTCATCTGGCCAATAACCGCGACCGGTTGCTTGCGGACAAGCTGCGCGCGCGTCGCTCCCTGGAGTTTTGCGCAAAGCGTTAAAGCCTGGGCGACGATCTGGTCCATGTTGTAGTACTTGTAGGTAGCGAGGCGGCCGACAAAATGCACGTCCGGCGCGGCTTCCGCCATCGCCTGGTACTTCTTGTATAGAAGCGCGTTCTCCGGCCTCGGCACGGGGTAATAGGGATCGCCTTCCGCCTTGGGATATTCGTAAACCACACTGGTTTTCGAGTGCTTCTGCCCAGTCAGATACTTAAATTCCGTTACGCGAGTGTATTGATGCTCGTTCGGATGGTTAATCACCGCCGCGGGCTGGTGTACCTGCTCTTCAAAAGTCTCATGTTTGAATTCCAGAGAGCGGTAGGGCAATTTTCCGTGCCGGTAATTGAAGTATTCGTCAATTGGACCTGTGTACACCATCTCCTTGAAACGGACATGGTTCATGACGTCGCGATAATCCGTTCCGGTGCAGATCTGAATGTTCGGATGATCTAACATGTTCTCGAACATGCGGGTGTATCCGTGTAATGGCATGCTCTGATAGGTGTCTGTAAAATAGCGGTCGTCGCGGCTGGTTCTCACCGGAATTCTTGCGGTGACCGAGGCATCCAGCTCAGAGGGATCGAGTCCCCATTGCTTTCTGGTGTAGCCACGGAACATCTTTTCGTACAGCTCGCGGCCGACGCGGCTGACGACCACATCCTCAGATGTGCGGACGCTCGCGCAGGGTTCG
>JBBPYD010000110.1:0-34599 GCA_038200305.1 Bryobacterales bacterium | reverse complement strand
GGAAGGGCGACCTCACCGTGTGGAAAATCAACATGCGCGACATCCGGCCAGTGATGAGTCCGCGTGCCCATCTGCCTCCGAGCGCGCACACTACATTTGTTACAGGTGGCGCCGTGGTTTGCAGCTTTCTGCCGCGTCCGCTCGAAGAAGATCCCGAAGCGCTCCGGGTCCCGTTCTTCCATCGCAATACCGATTACGACGAATTCCTCTTTTACCACGATGGCGACTTTTTCAGCCGCGATAACATCAAGGCGGGGATGGCGACGCTGCACCCTCGCGGCATTCACCACGGGCCGCATCCCAAAGCACTCGCGAACCAAAAAAAGAAGACTCATACTGACGAATCCGCCGTTATGCTGGATGGGTTGAACCCGATTCACGTGCTGCCCGCGGGAGAGCAAGTGGAGTGGAACGAGTATTGGATGAGCTGGATGCAACCCGCGGAGTGGGCTAAGTGATCGTTGACCCGGAATCGACGGAGTCATCGAACATTTACAAATTGATGGTCGGGGTGATCGTGCCCCGGCCCATTGCCTTCGTGTCCAGCATCAGCCCGGATGGCGTGCGGAACCTGGCGCCGTTCAGCTTTTTCACTGGCATTAGCGCCAACCCGCCGGTGATCTGCTTTTCGCCGATGATTCGCGGCACGGACGGTTCCCGCAAGGACACCCGAACGAATATTGAGCAAACGCGAGAGTTCGTCGTGAATATTGTCTCTGAGGATTTCGCTCAGAAAATGAACATCTGCTCTATCGAGTTTCCGCCGGACGTGGACGAATTTGCCGCATCCGGTCTCACACCAATTCCGAGCGATCTGGTGAAGCCGCCACGCGTCAAGGAATCGCGCGTTAACATGGAATGCCGCTTGCTCCAAATTGTAGACGTCAGTTCCAAGCCCCTCGGCGGAAGTCTCGTCATTGGAGAAGTGCTGCGCTTCCACGTTGCGGACGAATTATTTGATAACTTCAAGATCGATCCCGGCCTGTTGCAGCCGATCGGGAGAATGGGCGGCCCGACGTATACGCGCGTTACCGACCGGTTCGATATGATCCGGCCCAAGAAGGTAGGACATGAGCTGGATCTGGGAGCCTGATCGGAATTGGATTGAAAATACGAACGTGTACCGCTTCATGCAGAGGCTCGGAATTCCGTCGCGTGAGGAATTTCTTGCCTACTCGCAGGATCGCCAAGAAGATTTCTGGAAGCAGATGATCGAAGAGGCGGGAATCGAATGGTTTCGACCCTACGAGAAGGTGCTGGATGATTCACACGGAGTGGAGTGGGCGCAGTGGTTCACAGGCGGAACCATCAACATCGTCTGGAATTGCCTGGATCGCTACGCCACATCGGATAAGCCCGCCATTCTGTTCGAAACCGAAGACCAGACCATGCGTGAGATTTCGTTTCGCGATCTCTATGCAGACGTGAGCCGCCTGGCGAACGGTCTCCGCACCACGCGCCTTGTAAAGGGCGACCGGGTTGCGCTCTGCATGCCGATGGTTCCCGAAGTAGTCACCATTCTGTACGCATGCTTTAAACTTGGGCTGATTGTAGTTCCCATCTTTGCCGGCTTTGGTAGCGGTGCAATTGCGACGCGCCTCAGAGATTCCGACGCACGCCTCGTCTTCACTGCGGACTACCTTCAACGCCGCGGTAAGCGCATTCCGCTGAAGGAGAAAGTCTCCGAAGCGGCTCCCGATTGCCGGATCGTCGTGTATCGCTACAAGGGCGGTGACATCGCATGGAATCCGCGGCAGGACACCTGGTGGGAGGACGTCATCGGCGGCCAGCCTTCTTGCTGCGAGTCTCTGGCGCTCGATTCGGAAACTCCCGCGTTCATTCTGTACACGTCGGGCACCACGGGGAAACCGAAAGGCACTGTACACACCCACGCGGGTTGCCTGGCGCAGATGACGAAGGAAATCTATCTCGCCTTCGACCACAAAGACACGGACCGCTTCTTCTGGTTATCCGATATCGGCTGGATGATGGGACCGTGGACCATCATCGGTAATCACAATTTCGGAGGAACTATTTTTATCTACGATGGCGCACCCGATTTCCCTACGGCGGATAGACTCTGGGAGATGATCGATCGCCATCAGATCACCACGTTCGGGATCTCGCCCACAGCGATCCGGCTGTTGATGCGAACGAGCAATCCAGACCAGTATCCGATGAGATCGTTGCGATTGCTCGGCTCGACGGGTGAACCCTGGGACGAGACGTCGTATGTATGGTTCTTCGAGCACATAGGCAAGCGCCGATGCCCCATCATCAACATTTCCGGCGGCACCGAAATTGTTGGCTGCTTCCTGCTTCCGCTGCCGATTCAACCGTTGAAGATTTGCACTCTGGGCGGCCCAGCGCCGGGCATGTCTACTGAGGTAGTCGACGAGAATGGCCACCCGGTTCCCTCCGGCCAAACCGGATACCTGGTCTGCACTAAACCCGCGCCGTCGATGACACGCGGAATCTGGGGCGATCCTCAGCGTTACATCGAGACGTACTGGTCGCGGTGGAAGGGATACTGGAATCACGGCGATTGGGCCAGCGTGGATGAAGACGGCTGCTGGTTCCTGCACGGGCGCGCCGACGAATCCATGAACGTGGCGGGAAGAAAGGTGGGCCCCGCCGAAGTGGAAGACGCTCTCACCGATCACCCTGCCGTTTCAGAAGCGGCGGTCATCGGCGTTCCAGACGAGTTGAAAGGAGAGGGCATTGTCGCCTTCTTCGTACCGCAGCCCGGAGCCGAAATCAATGCGGCCCTTATTGATTCACTCTGCGCGCATCTGATCAAAAATCTTGGACCGACGTTCCGTCCCAATGCGATCCACGCGGTGAAGGAACTTCCCAAAACGCAAAGCGGCAAAGTGGTCCGCCGCCTTATCCGGCAACAATATCTTGGGCAGCCGCCCGGAGATATTTCCACGGTGGAGAACCCCGCTGCACTCGCCGGCTTCAGCAGCATATAATCCGTGGTTAGAACAGACCATGAATCGCCGAGATGCTTTCCGTTCCTTGCTCGCGTTTACCGCGGCCTCCCCTCTCTACTCGCAGTCTGCCGCGATTAACACCGCCGCTACCGATCATCCCGCGGCTGCTGACGACGATCTGATGGGCCCGATCAATCTGCATGAATTTGAAGCCGCCGCCAAAAAGAAACTGAATAAGCTCGCGTACGATTTCATTGCCGGAGGCGTGGAAGACGAACTTACTATGAACGCGAACCGCGCCGCCTACGCTCGCCATTACCTGGTGCCGCGAGTCATGGTGGATGTGAGTACGGTGGACACCTCAAGCGAGCTCTTCGGGATTAAACTCCAGCAGCCTATTTTGATTGCTCCCTTGGGTGGCAAGAACCTGGTCCTGCAGGATGCGGACCAGGTGGTGGCGCGCGCGGCACTGGCGTCGAAGACTCTGATCTGTTCCGCTACCGGCGTTCAGAAGCTTTTGGAAGCGGGTGAGCCGCTCAATTGGTGGACCAACAGCACGGGTCAGCCAAGCAAGACTTCGGCTGCGGGCTTCGCCCGGCGCGTGGAAGACCAGGGCGCGAAGGGAATCGTCATCACCGTCGATAACCAGTATCAGTCCAATCGCGACCGGAACAATCGCAACCGGTTCGACTACGGCTACATGCAAACCGGCGTGCCGGATCCGAATGAGAAGAGAGTGCCGCGAAGCCTGGCGAAGCCCGCAATGTGGCAGCCGCATACGCCGAATATGACTTGGGATCAAATCGAGTGGCTGCGTGGAGCTTGCAAGTTACCGATCCTTTTGAAAGGCGTCCTCTCACCCGAAGACGCGCAGTTGGCTGTGCAGCGGGGTGCTTCGGGCATTGTGGTATCGAATCATGGGGGCCGCCAGTTGGACGGAGTAATCGCCACGCTGGACGCATTACCTGATGTAGTGAGTGCCGTGAACGGGAAGATACCCGTGCTGATGGATGGCGGCATTCGGCGTGGGAGCGACGCTCTGAAAGCATTGGCATTGGGAGCGAAGGCGATTCTGATTGGACGGCCGCCGCTGTGGGGGCTTGGAGCGTTCGGGCAACCGGGAGTGGAGCGTGTGCTCTGGATGCTAGGCGCCGAACTGAAGCTCTCAATGGCCTTGGCCGGAAAGCCGAACCTTGCATCTATCGATCGCAGTTTGGTTCGAAAGGCATGAAATACCTGTTGTTACTGGTCTTTGCGATTCCCTTGGTGGGGCAGAAGACGCATGAGCTATGCGCGCCTTGTCATAGCGAGCAGGTTAGCGACTTCCAAACCCATCCGCATTTTGCGAAAGGCTTGAGCTGCGATGCCTGCCACGGCCAGAGTGTGAAGCATCGGACGTCCACCGGTGCTGCTGCGCCAGACCGCGTGGCTGCTCCGGATGAAGTTCCAGCACTCTGCGGAACCTGCCATCCGGCAGAAAAGAAAGATTATTTGACCAGCAAGCACGCCGCACTTGTAATATCGCATGCTGCGGCGAAATCCGCAGTCTGCACCACGTGCCATGGCGTGCATACTTTGCGAACGGCTAAGCAAACGCAGCAGCAGTGCCAGAAATGCCACACGATTCTGCCGGCATCGTGCAAGCCGGATGCAAGCTGTGTCAGTTGCCATTCGCCGCACACGATGGCAAAGCGATAGGTGCGGCAGAAAGCCAGCTTGGCGGGGCTTCCGGCCGGCGCCGAGCATCGCCTTGCCAACTCACGGTCTTGCCAGCGAGTTCCACTCTTTCGGATTGTTGATGTCAAAAGCCGCCGGATAGAACAGCCCGGGTTTCCACCATCTCGAGGTGAGCTGCCAGTTACGAAAAAATAGGTTGCCACAATCTCCGGAGGTCCGGGCGTCTTTCCGACGACTTTCAACCGCAGCACAATCTGCAGGTTCTTTTTCCGCCAATCGCCGGGAGCGTCCCGCAAAGCCTGCTCCAAATAGGTGACATTACTGATCAGCTCGCCGGCCACGGTGCAACCATACTGCGTAATGCCAGATGCGGCAACAACGAGTTGACCCGTTTCCGAACGCACCAGCCGCGAGATCACGGCATAATCTACAAGCTCCCGCCCGTTGCGATCCCGTTCCACTTCCCAAGCCACTCCAGGCCGCTGTCTGTCGCAAATTTGCGGGCCCGTGTTCTCGTCGAAAAAAATCGGAGCTGCCGGAACGTCCAGCGGTTCGAGAAGGCTCCAATCAGGACTGTCGGATACTGTTTTAAATCCGCAAACGATAAGTCGGCGCTGGTTCTCAGCATGCTGACCTTGCCGCGGAAGGCAACTGTAGCTACCAATACCGCGCTGATGGTGAGCACGAGAGGCAGCCAGCGGACTGTCTTACCGACCGCCAGTTCCGGTGTATCCACTCGCATTGGCGTTGGGATCCGGCTCTTTCCGAAACGCGAATTCCGGCAGTTAGGAACCGGCGGGCAAGTGGATCCGCAATTCGTGTTCCCGGTCTGGGGCCCCGCCATAATATTGGGCCAAACGTTTCCGAAGGCCGTTGGCGCGGACCCGTACGATGGAATCCTCGCTTGTATCGTAGGCCGGCGTGCGCTCGAATACTTCTTTGCCGATCACCCGCTCACGGAACATTTCAGTCCGGCCATCCAGCGCGTTTTCTATTAGATATGTGGCGTCGGCCGATCCCAAAGCACTAGCCGCCGTTCCTGCTCGGAATACTTGTATACCAAGAATATATTTCATCGAGCAATAAAGTGGCAACGAAAAGCCAGGGAAGAGCCTGTTCCATCTTGGAGCCGCACTGTAATATACTTCTGATGAGAATCTTTCAATGCGAAAACAGAAAGCGTCCGCGGCTTCGGGCTTAACCCAGACTGAGAAGGCTTACGAGGAGATGAGGGGAGCAATTCTCCGGGGCGAAGTACCTGAGGGCGTATTTTTGGTCGAAAGCCAAATAACCGAGAGATATCGAATTGGGCGCACACCTTACCGTGAGGCGTGTAATCGATTGCACTTTGAAGGTCTCCTGGAAGTGCTGCCCCGCCGTGGCTACTTTGTTCCGGAGATGAGCTTCCATCATGTACGCGAATTATTCGAAGCGAGATTGATCGTGGAAGGAGTTATTGCGGAACTTGCCGCGCAGAGAGCGACTGACGAGGAAATTGCGGAACTTGAACGATTAGCGGCAGCCACCGCTTGGGGCACAGCGTCCACGGTTTCCGAGGACATTATCCAAGCCAACAAAGAATTCCATTGTTGCCTGGCCGGGATGTCGCGTAACCGGGAACTGGCGCGGATACTCAAGAGCCTGCTGGATCGAACCCAGCGTCTTATGGTGGTTGAAATCCGATACTCCGGATTCCGCAGGGAACAGTTCAAGATGCTGCACCAGCCCATTGCCAAAGCCATTCGGCTGAGAGATTCCGCGGGTGCCCGCGAAGCCGTAATTCATGATATCGACCAGGCACAGGCAGCGACCTTCGGCAAATCCAACGAACATCACAATCCAGGGACACTCACTTCTATTAGATAGCCAGCCTATGTGATCTAGTATACTCAGGATATACTGGCCCGTCATACATGAAAGCGTTATTAGTCCTACTCGCGGCAACTCTATTCGAGCCAACGATTCCGAAGACATGGGAAGACGCTGCGGTCGCTGGATTCGAATTGCCGCTTGCGAATCCTAAGTACTCTCCCGTGCATATATCCGAGCAGGCTTATTATCAAATCCCTCCGCGAATTATTTACAAGACCTATCCGGTTTACCAACCGGACCGCGAGCCTGCGGGCTACATGGAGTGGCTCAAGGATCAGGAACCCGAGATCGCTTTCAATCCGTCCAAACTGAAAACGCGCGAGGAGTGGGTTAAAGCCGGTGAACTCGTCTTTAATGCACCGGCCTCCTTTGGCCCCGTATTCTTCAGCGCTGCGGATTTGCGTAATCCCTCATTCTATAAAGATCACGGAATGCCTATCGCAAAAGATGGCTCAATTCCATTTGCGCGCTGGGTTGTCCGCCGGAAAGGCGAAGTCGAACTGGGTTCGATGGGTTGCAATACATGTCACACGCGGGTGATGCCGGACGGGATGGTTATTCCCGGAGCGCAAGGCAACAATCCGGGTGACCGTCAGGGTGCGTCCATGCTCCGCCGGGCGGCTGAAATCGGTGATGCGGATAAAGTGCTTGAACGTATGCGCGGCTTTGCTCGTCAGTTTGAAATGTCATGGTTACGGGATGATCCGAACCAGCGAGCGCGTGGTATGCCGCTGAAGGATTTGATAGCGGCCGGCGAGGCGATTCCGCCAGGAGTTACTGCCCGCAGCAACACCAGTATGTTCTTGCCACCGCAGATTCCCGATCTGATCGGAGTTAAAGAGCGCCGCTATCTGGATCACACGGGTCTCGTCCGCCATCGCGGCATCGGCGATCTGATGCGCTATACATCGCTCGCGCAGGACCTGTTCTCGTTCGACCGGTATGGTGAATCGCAACCGCCAAAGCCCGGGGGCCACGGAACCCGCTACAGCGATGAGCAGCTATACGCCCTCGTGCTCTATTTGTACTCGCTCCAGCCGCCGCCCAACCCGAATCGGTTCGATGCGATTGCGGTGCAAGGGAAGATCATTTTCGACCGCGAAAGTTGCGCCGGGTGCCACACTCCACCACGTTATACGAACAACAAGCTGGTTCCGGTGGATGGGTTCGAACCGCCGGCGGACCACAAGCAACGTTTCGATGTGCTGGAAGCGCGCGTTGGAACCGATCCACGGTATGCGCTCGAGACCCACAAGGGCACAGGTTATTACAAGGTGCCCTCTCTGAAAGGCGTCTGGTATCGAGGACCATTCGAACACAATGGCTCAGCCGCCACACTTGAGGACTGGTTCGACCCGGCTCGCCTGCGCGACGGCTACGTTCCAACAGGTTTCAAGGGCGCAGATTCCAAGGCTCGATCGGTTCAAGGTCACCGGTTCGGCTTGACGCTCTCGCCTAGCGAGAAAAAAGCGCTCATCGCATTTCTGAAAACCCTGTAATTGTATGGTAACGCTTACTTGTTCTTGAGCAGTAAATCGCTCAGCGTGCGTGAAAGACTCTTACCTGCCCGGCATAAAACTGCTCGCCGTTAGAAAATGTTCCGCGCAGACGGATCATTTGTAGTTCGGTTTTTGGAAAGAAATCGGTCTGCAGACCGCGCCACGGTCCATGTGTGCGGTCTGCCAGAACGGTCCAGGTCCGGCCATCTCGCGATCCCTCCACTACGTAATGCGCGTACGGCGCCGGCTTGCGGAACCACAGCGGGTCTTGATAGCGGATGAAATCCGGCAGGGCATACTGGATTGCCGTCAAGACAACCGGCGCGTTCCAGGTAAACTCCACGCCATCTCCTCCGCGCTTCGGTTCTATGGCATCGCCGTCGCGAAGCTCGGGCGCGGAATCGAGCAAGTGATGCAGCGTCCGTCTGTACAGCTCCTGAAATAGCGTGTCCTCCGGATTCGCCAGCAGATTGGTGAAGCTTTCTCCTGAGACTACCGCCAGCCGGAGATTCTTATGAATCATGAGAGCGGTGTGGTGAAAGGCTGGCTGCGTTACTCGTTCCAGCCCACTTTCCATCGGCTCGGTAGCCGCACGGTCGGAACGCAGCAGAATGTGCCAGGCTTGCGGCTCATACGTCACATCCGCCTCTCCAGCCCACACACCGGGCACTATATCTCCAACCTTGAGGCCCAGCCCACGCATGATGGGATGGCCGGTATCGAAGACGACCGCCCGGCTGCCGGGAGGCCAATATGTCAAAGTAACGTGAAAAAGATTCAGGTAATCGATCGCGTCTCCGGCCTCGCGTCGGGGAATGATCTGCGGCGGCATAAAGCTGTCGGGCTGATCGGTCAAATGGGACCATATATGGTCCCTTTGCCAGATATAACGGCGATCCTTCAGGCTGGGGAGATATTCCACCATCACGGCGAATGAATCGCCGCCATGAATCATGACCGCGCCGCCGCGTGCCATGTAATCCCGGAAGCGGAAGTAGGTCTCGGCCGCGGTGAACTCGGCGTGGCTGCCGACCAGCACCAGCCGGTAATCGCTCAGCCGGACACGGTCGAGCGCTATGTCGTCCTGCGTGCAATAGTCGATCTGGAATCCATCTTTCCGCGACAATTCGCGCAAAAAACGGTAATGCTGAATATCCGAATACCTCTCATACAGACCGTAGTAATAGTGATTGGATCGCCGGTAACGGGTGTTTAAGACCGTGGGCGAATAACCGACGCTGGTGTAGTGATAATCGTCGCGCCAGGAAGTCATGGCATGGCCCCCGTTCGCGGCATAGGCCCGCCACATGTCAGTCGGGGCGACGAAGAGAACCTTTCCCGAAGGCCGCCGTGGCCGCACGATTAGTGTTTGGATCTTCTCGTTAAAGTTGCGTACGGCCGGATCGACTACAGCACCGGCGGGCACTATAATTCCGCGATAGAGCCCAGTCGGCAACTCGCCCGTCTCGAAACTCAAACGGGTGACCGGCAGCTCGTATACGAACCGCCGCCGGTCCATGATACGGTCCGCCACGTCGTCTATCAGGACAAATTCCATCGCTCGCCCGCTCTGCCCCGGAGCAGGGACAATGTCGATAGTCTCCGTCTCGCCGGGCGCCCAGCTTAGTTCGTACGGACTTAAAACGGGGAATAATCCCGGGTGTGTGCCTGGCGTGCGCCTTTCCTGTTCCTGATACCATTCCGCCCACCACATCCGCGGATTTTTAGGCCGATAGGCGAACAGCGTGACTTGCAGATTGGATTTTCCGGTGAGCGTCCAAAAATGAAGCTGTGTGGGACCGCTCGGCCCAGAGCGCCTGCCCCAGCGCGTCGCGGCCGGTTCGGCTCCTTCGAGGATAGCGCCTAGGGCCAGATTGCTTGCGCGGCTATAAAACAGAGACCCCCAGTTCAAAAAATGCGCTGGCGGGACCGTTCCGTCTGTCAGATAGAGTGGATGGCCCTGTAGCGCTCCGGAATCGAGAGTCATCGATTCGTTGTACTCCAACGGAAAGGCCCAAATCAGCTTCAGTTCCTCGGCTGGGATCTGCGTTCCAGGCTCGTGCTGGATACGGCAGAAATCGAACACACCCTGGCGCTCGAAGCGGGCTGTGAGAGCCGCTTCAGAACCAGGAGCGCGAATCAGTACTTCATGAGGTCCGCGCCTTGCCTTCACCTCGACATTCCGATTGGCGAGCAGCAGAGAAACGTCCGGGAATTCCCCGGCGAGCAGAGGGCTTTGAGCGAGCGGTTGCACGCCAAAGGCTTGGTGCAGGAAACTGGAGTGCTCTTGAGCAAAAGCGCAAGTGGCGAACAGAGCGAACAGGACTGCTACGCGGGGCATCCAACAGCAGGAAACCATATAGTCTACGTGGCGTAGGCGAACTACCTGGGCCGGAACGGGATTTATTATGTTCGCGTTGAAAACCATACTGAGAAATCACCGCCGTGAGGACCAGCGGCTCTCGTTTCGTGGCAAATGGCATAATCATTCTGCCACACAAATGTTTCTCATTGGCTATGCTTCAACAGAACGATAATCTAGGTCAATGCATCCTTGCAAAACTGGACACACTTCGCGATTTCGTGCAGTACGTCCGAACCCGCCGGTACCGGGTATTCGAATTCGATTGTGCCCTGGAACGGATACTTCTCCTTCTTCATCAACTGAAGCACCTCTTTGATAGGCGTGTCTCCCTGTCCCCAGGGCACGTTCGGTCCGTTGTTCAGCTTGCGGTCCTTTAGGTGGACATGAGTAATCCGGTCTGCATGCTTCTTCATGAAGGGAATGGGCGAGGCATTGTTGCCGGCGATGAAGTGGCCGATATCCAGGTTGATGCCGTTGTACTTCGAATAGGACATCGCCGTTTCCCAGTTTTCGGGAGCTGCGAATGCCTCTGGACTGTGGACGTTGGCATGACCGTGGTAGCCGACCATCATCTTGTGCCTGGTGGCGAATTCGCCTAGCCATTTGGTCCGGCTCAGAGGGATTTCACACGAAATGGCTCGCGCTCCCACGGCCTTCGCCAGCCGAAACGCGTAATCCACCACGTCATCCTTCATGGTCTCGACGCCGTCGAACTTGATGATATCGATCGCGACGCCGGCATCCTCGTACTTCTTGCGGAACTCCTTGAAGCTGTCTATTGGGGTAGACAGGCGCCATTTTTCCAACGCCTCTCCCGCGGCGCGCCGTTCGGCCTGCTGCTCCGGAGTGAGCGGTGTACGTCCACTCCGGCGGCTCGGGACAGGGGCGCCCAAATAGGCTTCAATGGGCTGCGAACGCAGTTCCACTGCACTCAGTCCGAGTCCGGTCATGTATTTCAAAATGTCATCCGCGCCGCCCGGCATTCCCTGGAAGCTATACGGCGCGTTGATGCCGATCTGGACGCCGCCGAACTTAGAATCCGGTTTCGCAATGGCCCTCGCCGGCAGGGCGGCGAGGGCCATCTTTCCAATATCTCTTCTCGTGTAGCGCATGGTTCAGACTTCCGATCAGAAGTACAGCTTTAATCCTAACTGCATCTGCCTCGCCGAATTCGCCTGTGACGTCACAGTACCGAAAGCCGCAGAGCCGACCGTCGTATTCGGCCCGCCGAACTGCGGATGATTTAGGGCATTGAAGGCTTCGGCGCGAAACTCCAGGAGGGAGCCTTCGCGCAGAGCCGTCAGATGGAACTGCTTAAAGAGCGACAGCGCCGTGGTCGCCGTGCCAGGAATCCGCGCTGTGTTGACGTTGCGAGGAGCGTTCCCCAAGGTAAATGGCGCGGGAGTAACCGCTGCCTGCGGGTCCGCAAAGTACTGGTTCAGCCAGTCTGGGCCGTTATTCCGTGTCAGGGTCCGCAGCAGATTCGACCGCTGACTCCCGTATGTCGGAAGCGCCTGCGAAGTGCTCAGAGACAGCGCAATGGGCATGCCGTCGTCAAATCGCCACAAGCCATTGGTTTGCCAGCCGCCAAGCACGGCATCCGTAAAGGCGTTCCAATTGCCGCCCCACTTCTGGTTCTTGCCGAAGGGGAGCTGGTACACGTAGGAGAACTGGACCACATGTGGAATGTCATAGCCCGAGACCGAGCGCTCCAGGTAACGGCGGTTCGGGTCCTGCAGGCTGGTGCCGCCGCCGAGAAATCTGGTGCAATTACAAGTCACCGACGAGTCGTCAATGGACTTCGACCAGACATACGTCCCCAGCACCTGCAGGCCCTTGGAGAATCGCTTCTCGACGCGGAGTTGCAGCGCATGGTAGATGGAGTTCGAAACCGGCGGATCGTTTCCGGAAAACCCCGTAAATTGCGGGTAGGGCCTGAGCAGTTGATTGTAACGTACGGTGGGGGCCGAAAGACTGCTGCTTGGGTCCGTAATGAATCTATAGAAGGGGTTCGGAACGAAGGTGTTGAGTTGCGTGATTTGGTCGGGGGTGGCGGTCTCAATCGAAGAGCCGAGGACATTCAGGCTGGTGTCGCCGCCAAAATACAGGTGCGTTCCCTTCGTGCCGACATAATTCAGTTCCCCCAGGATGCCCCCACGGAATTCCCGCTGCAGCCCGAAATTCCAAGTCTGAACGTACGGGCTCTGGTTTTGGGTTCGGATCGGGTCGCTGATGCCCTGGCCGATTCCGGTCAACAGACCTTGCGAGTTTCCCGGCGGCAGTTGAATACCTTGCGGGAATGGGTTTGAAAGGCGGCCATAGGGTGTTGCGCCGTCACTCTGATAGGTGGTCAGCAGCGGAGTGGTGAAGTTGAAGCCATAGAAGCCGCCGCCACCCGTACCCGACGCGGCTCCCTTTATGGGGTCGAAGAAGATGCCGTAACCGGTGCGGATCACCGTATCTTTAAAGGTGCGGTACGCGATTCCGATGCGCGGGCCCCAGTTTGCGGTGTCCGTATAGTAGGCGTGGCGATCGTTATTGCTCGCAAAGACAAGCCCTCCCTTCAGTTGCGGTAGTCCCGGAACCTGCAGCGGCGACACCACGTTCGGGTCGATCCAGCTCATGCGGTTGTATCGCTCCGTACGCGGAAGCGTCAATTCATAGCGAAATCCCAGATTGACGGTCAGCCGGCTTGTTGGGCGCCAGTTGTCCTGGAAATACCAGGCGTGGGCGAAATTCTGCGTCGTGACGGCGACGTCCACACCGTACCCGTTTCCGCCTTGTGGAAAACCGGTCAACAGGGACGCCAGGGCGTCGCCACCCGTGCCGCCTTTGGGAGTCTGCGAAGTGCCAGAGAGCGAGAACGTGAAATCGCCTTCCGGGATTCCAACCTGCAGAAAGCTGATGCGATGCATACGGCCTTCGTAGCCGGTTTTAAACTCGTGTTTTCCTTTGATCTTGTCCAAGCTTACGTTGAGAGTGTGAGTATCCAGCGGATACTGCAGGATGGAAAACTCACGCGACCCGAGAGACTGGCTGCCTGCGGACTGATAGCCGTTGCCGAGAGAGACGTCCGGTGTGGCGACGTATCCAGATGTCAGAATATATGGGGGCAAGCCGAGTGTGGTGACCGGGTTAAAGTCCTTAAAGTCGGCGGCGACACCTCCCGTGTGGCTGAAACTGCGGGCGTAGCCGTATGTGACAGTCGAGATCAAAGTCGGGCTGAAAATGTGGTTGAAATTCAGCGAACCCGACCACGCGTACCCGGTATTCGGACCGGACGTGCATGGATCGGCGACGTTCCCAAAGCAGTTGACGCCTTCACTGTTTCCGAAAGAATGGGAGATGCGTCCCGACAGCATGCTGGCGTCGCTGATCCGATGGTCGATCTTCACATCGTAACGATTATCGTTGCTGCGGTTGCCATTGGTTCCGATCCAGTTGTTCAGGTAATTATAGGCAGGCGTGCCCACAGCCACGTTGGGAAGCGGAAAGTACTGCATCATCTTAAACGCGACCGGATCGATCAGATTGCCGGGCTTAAGGGGTACTGCGTACGGCGTGCCCGCCAAATTGGGATTTCCAGGACTGATGTAGGTTGCGAGGTTATTGAAGGGGACAATGGCGCTGCGGACAGCGCCGCCGGCTTTGCTGTCGTATACGCCGCTATAAGGGTCCCAAATCTGGCCTGCGGCCACGGAACATTTTCCTTGCGCATCAAAGACGCCGCTGGTGCGCGTGCAAACCTCACCGAAGCCGCCTTGCCGTTCCGCCAGGCTGGGGACGCCGGCGCGCGCCGTGCGTGTGCTTCGTGTTCTGGTGCCCTGGTAATCGAAAAAGAAAAATGTGCGGTCCTTACGGATGCGTCCGCCGATGGTCCCTCCGAACTGATTCTGCTTAGAGGGAGAGATCTTCACCCCATTTTGATTGTTGAACCAGCTATTGGCATTGAGCGAGGAGTTTTGCAGGAATTCGAACAGGCTGCCGTGGAACTGATTCGATCCGGACTTGGTGACAACGTTGATTACCGTGTTGCCGCCAAAGCCGACGTCGGCGCTGTAAGTGTTCTGCTGGACTTTGAATTCTTGCACGGCGTCGACCTGCGGAGTGTAGAGGGCGGTGGTCACGCCGCTGTTATTTTCGTTGTTCGTTTGGCTAACGCCATCGATCAGGATGTCCGCCGTGGAGTTCCGGCCTCCGTTGGAGATAAAGTTGGTGGCGCCCGCATTCAAGCCAAATGCGTTTCCTGCCGGCTGGGTGACGCCAGGCGACAACAGCGCCAGGTTGAAAACAGAGCGGCTGGTGAGCGGCAGATCGTTAATGAATTTCTGATTGATGAGTTGTCCCGTCGATGCGTCCTGCGTCTGCAGAAGGGACGCAGTCTCAGCGATGGTGATGGATTCGGCTGTACCCTGCAGTTCGAATTTGACATCGAGTTGCGCGTTCTGCCCGACGGTCACTGTGATGCCGGGCTGGCTGTACGCCCGCATCCCTGGCGCCGATACGGAAAGCCGGTAATTTCCCGGTGGTAAATTGCGCATTACGTAGCGGCCCTCCACGTCGGTGGCAGCCGAATATTTGAAGCCCTTCTGTTCGTCGGTCAACACCGCTTGCGCACCGGGCATAACAGCGCCCGAAGGATCCGACACCACTCCAGTTAATGAACCGCTGTACACTTGCCCATTCAACATGGAGACCCCAAGCAGCAAGACGACCGGCACCGTAGATATCCATACCTTGGAAATCGTCATGACAATATTCTCCTGAAGTAACTTTGAGAGCAGACCGCACCCATCTGAGAGCGATTGTATACTCATCATATATCTGCTGTCTAGGGTATTCCAGAGAACCCCTGCGCGACCGATTTTACGAGCAAGCTGACAAATATCATCCCGTCGCCGGGAGTTCCGCCATGACCCTTCAACGATCTATGCTTACAGTGCTGCACAAATATCTCTCGACAATCAATATATGGTAGGTATACAATCGCTCTTGATGTTTTGACGCGTAGGGTGGAGAAGGTCCATGAAACATGGCGCACGCACCGTTTGTGCCCTGCTGGCATTGCTTGTTTCCGCAAGCGCGCAGGAAGCTGGCCGATTGGCTGGATTGATCACCGACTCCGCTGGAGCGCCGGTTAACGGCGCCGCCATCGTGATCACTAATGTCCGGACGAACCTGACAAGCGCTTACCTGAGTAACGAGCAGGGCCGCTTCACGTCAGCGGGTCTGCGGCCGGGCGAGTACAACGTTTCAGTAGAAATGCAGGGTTTCAAGCGCTTCCTTCAAACCGGCGTCGTGGTGCGCGTGGGCGATGACATCGAGCTACCGATCCGGCTGGAGCTGGGCGTCGTATCCGAATCCGTTACGGTCACCGGTGAAACTCCGCTGATCCAGAGCAATACGTCCGCGGTGGGCGAAGTGATCGAGCATCAACTGATTTCCGATCTTCCGCTCAATGAGCGCCAGCCGTTCTCGCTGGTCCTGCTCACGCCGGGCGTCATTCCCAACCGGCAGATCACGAATGCCGCGCAGCCGTTTAATCGCGCGCCCAATTTCTCCATCAGCGGCGGACGCGGAGACTCCAATGAGATCATGCTCGACGGCACTCCCGACACCATGCCGGAGGGCAGTACGGGCGCTTTCAAGGCCATCGCCACCTTCCCCACTGTCGAAGGCACCGAGGAGTTCAAGGTTCAGACCAACTCCATGGCTGCCGAATACGGCGGCTCGGGGGGCGGCGTCATCAATATCGTGACCAAATCGGGAACCAATCAATACCACGGCGCGCTGTTCGAGTTTCTCCGGAACAGCGCGATGGATTCGAACGATTTTTTCAGCAACCGGAACGGTATTCCGCTGGCGAGCTTTAAGCGCAACCAGTTTGGGCTGGCGTTCGGCGGTCCCGTGATCGTTCCCCGGCTCTACAACGGAAAAAACCGGACATTTGTGTTCGTGAGCATGGAGTACCTGTATCAGCTCGGCGGAATCGCACTCTCAACCACCGTGCCAACGCCGTTGCAGAAGACAGGCGATTTCAGCCAGACGCTGAACGCGCAGGGTAATCTGATCAGAATTTACGATCCAGCCACCACAACCTTCAACACAGCGACGAACACCTACACCCGCATGCCGTTTCCGGGCAACATCATACCCAGGGACCGCTTTAACCCCATCAGCGCGAAATTCATATCGCTCTTTCCCGATCCCCTCAGCAACGGGCTGCCGTTCACCGGCGCGTCGAACTACAACCGGAGCTACACGCGCAGGATTCAGGACCCGCGGGGCGACGCGCGGCTCGATCAGAATTTCGGCGATAAGTATCGCATTTTTTTCGCGATTGCTCTGGATAAACGCAGTTGGCAGAATCCGAACGTGTACGGCACTATCGGCGACCCCGTAATGGGCAAACTGCCCACCGCCCCGGCCAGCGGGAGGCTCGGCTATCAGTACACCATCAGCCCGGCGTGGGTGGCCGAGGTACGGACCGCGTACAACCACCTCTGGTTCGCGCAGTATCCCGGCAGCCAAGGATACGATATTACCCAAGTGGGTTTTGCTCAATCCCTCCGGAACAATTTGCAGGCTCCACAATTTCCACGGCTGACGTTTTCCGACCTCAGCGGCGGCACTACCGGCCTGGGATGGACCACGCAATACATCCAGGGCACACAGGATTCCAATATCTTCACTGGCAACATCAGCCACATCACCGGCAACCACGCAGTGAAGTTCGGCGCGATGTTCCGGCGTGATCAGCTCAACCGGTTCGTCGTTGGAACGGGCGACCTTACGTTCGCCTTCGCCCGGACCTATACACAGGGACCCAATGCGCTGGCCGCATCCAGCACCGCCGGCAGTTCCATCGCCTCCGCGCTGCTGGGTTTGCCCGATAGCGGCGGCATCAGCATCAGCACTCGCGCGGTGACCCACAACTGGCAGCAGGCATACTATGTGCAGGACGACTGGCGGGTGAGCCGCCGCCTGACCGTGAATGCCGGCATCCGTTGGGAACTGCAGTTCCCGATGGTGGAAGACAACAACAATCTCAACTGGTTCGATCCGAACGCGGCTTCGCCCATCGCGGCGCAGTTTCCCGGCCTGAATCTGAAGGGCGCTGTGGTCTTTGCCGGCCAGGACAAGCGTAATCCGTGGCTCGCCAACCTGCATGATTTCGCGCCGCGTGTGGGCCTGGCCTATAGCTTCTCAGACAAGCTAGTGCTCCGGTCGGGTTACGGAGTCTTCTACGGTCCGCATCCTTATGACGTTTCCGGCAACCGTGGATCGGGCTACTCCCAAACCACGCCGTACGTAGCCTCCATTGACGGAGCGATCCCGATCGCGAACATCTCAAACCCGTTCCCCAATGGCTTCGTTTTGCCGTTCGGCCTGGGCGCTACGCCGAGCGCTGCCGTGAATCTCGGACTCGGGATCAACTTCTTCGAGCCTCACTCCCCGACTCCCAATGTCCAGCAGTGGAATTTTGGGTTGCAGCGGCAATTCGGCAAATCGCTGATGGTGGAGGCGGGATATGACGGGATGAAGGGAACGCACCTACCCGATGTGGGATATAGCCTCACCCAACTGCGGCTGGATCAACTGGGACCGGACATAACGCGCGCCGTTCCGAACCCGTTCCGTGGGCTCATCACAGTGGGCACGCTGTCAAACCCGACCGTGCGTGCCGGACAACTGCTCACGCCCTTCCCGCAGTACAGCTCGGTGGGCGTCACTACTCCAACGGCAGCTTCCTCGTCGTACCACGCGCTGCTGCTCAAAGCCGTCAAACGCTTCTCGAACGACCTTACTTTTCTGCTGGCTTTCACCGCCTCGAAACTGATCGACGACAGCTCGGGAACGGCGACTTTCCTGGAGCCCGCTTCGCCTCACCAGGATGCGTTCAACCGGCGCGCCGACCGCTCCATATCCGACCAGGATGTATCGCAGCGGCTGGTTTATTCCGTCAGCTATGGGCTTCCGTTCGGAAAGGGCAAAGCGATCGGCGGCCGGTGGCCCTCTGCGGTGAACGCCCTAGTTGGTGGATGGAAGGTGAATGGCATCCTGACGTTGCAAACGGGGATTCCACTGTCCATCACGACAACCAACACGTCGCAGGCAAACAACGCCGTGCTGCACCCCAACAATAACGGCTCCAGCGCGGCGCTGGACGGTCCGGCGGTCGGCAGGTTGAACCAGTACTTCAACACCAGCGTCTTTTCGCAGCCGGCGCCTTACACGTTTGGCAATACGGGGCGGAATCTGCCGGACGTACGAGGCCCTGGGTTGCGGAGTCTCGATTTTGCGCTCAACAAGGAAGTGCGGATTCATGAGAGTCTGCACCTGCAGATTCGGGGAGAGGCGTTTAATCTGACGAACACTCCAGGCTTTAATAATCCGGATACGAACCTGCAGAGCCCCACGTTCGGCGCCATCACTTCGCAATTCAACCAGCCGCGGCAGATACAGGTTGGTTTACGTTTGGCATTCTAGATTTCAGGCTGAATGGAGAGGAAAAAACTATTATGATTTCATCGTTCCGCGCAGTCTTTCTGCTCGGTGTTTTTATCATACCGGCGCTTGCGGCTGAGACTGGCACGCTCCAGGCCGGGGCCGCTAAGATAGACATCACGCCGGCCCCCGGCGCGGCACTGCCGATGAGCGGGTATGCCGGCCGCAAAGAGGGTTTCAAGAGCATTCATGACCCTATTTACGCGCGCGCCATCGTCCTGAGCGACGGCTCTAGGCAAGCGGCCATCGTCACATGGGAACTGATCGGCGTGCCAACCCCTGTTTGGGAAGAACTTTCCCAGCGCATCGCAAAAGAAACCGGGATACCACGCGAGTACCTGTTGCTGGCGGCGGTCCACGACCACGGCGCGCCGACGCCGGCCGGCATGTACGGCGACACCTCGCCTAAATCCGCCGAGTACACTAAACACCTTGAGGATGCTACCGTCGAAGCTATCAAGCAGGCGAAGGCAAAACTTCAGCCCGCGAAAGTCGGGATCGGGACCAGAAACGCTTACGTAAACATCAATCGCCGCGAGTATTCGCCAAACCGCGGATGGTGGCTGGGCCACAATCCCGAAGGGGTGTCGGACAAAACTGTGACCGTGATCCGGTTTGACGCGCTCTCCGGCAAGCCGATCGCGTTGTTCATCAATTATCCCGTTCATGCGGTTGTGATGGGACCCGATAATTACCAGATCACCGGCGACCTTGCGGGAGCCACGTCGCGCTTCGTCGAGAATTATTACCGCCGCAAGCCGGAAGACATTCCGCGCAGTGACGCCGGTTTCGCCATGCGGTTGCCGCCGGAGCAGGCTACCGAAGGGGTTGTCGCACTCTGGACGAGCGGCGCGGCGGGAGACCAGAACCCGGTAGCGGAGGCGAAGGGATCAGACTTCACACTGGTAGATGCGCTTGGGGCGATTCTCGGTGAGGCGGCGGTGCGCGCGGCGAGTTCTATCCATACCACCGACAGCGCCCGCATCTGGGGCAAAGAGCAAGTGATCACCTGCCCAGGGCGGAAGCTGGAACCGGGTCCGCGGCCGCGCAAAGAATACAAGTGGGAGGACTCGGACTCCGTTAATATCCGTCTATCCTTGCTGATGATTAACGACATCGCCTTGGCCGGCGTGTCGGGCGAACCCCTGACCATGATCTATCAGCATCTCAAAAAAGAATCGCCCTTCAGCGGCACTGTTATGGTTGCGCACGCGAACGGATCGAGCGGGTACATCCCCGATGACGCCGCCTTCGGGCAGGTCAGCTACGAGATTGCCACCTCACACCTGAAGCCGGGCTGCGCGGAAGACGCCATCGTCAACGGCTTCTTGAATCTGATGACGCAACATTAAGCAGGGGCCGGACCGGGCGGCTATGTCGAACGTGAGCGGCGGCGCTGGCCCACGGACGCTATCTCGGCAATCCCTGGATATAGGTGATCACGGCTTGGCGAAGATCCCGGTCCGCATCGCCCGTAAACGGGGATGTTTTGGGCTCATATCCGCCTTCATTGAAAGCTTCACTGGTGGGCAGGTAACCGAACCAGCCGTTTGTGTAGCCGAAATAAAATGTGTTCTGGAAAGGCGATTGATTACGCACCGCTATTGCGATTTCGCAAAACAGCTCTACCGGCGCCGACCAGATCAGCGTATCGTTGATCCGTAAGAATCGCACCGGTAGGCGCACCAGCGCTGCTCCGCCGGAATCCGTGCGCGCGTAGGAAGCCAGGTCGGCCGGCCAGTCGAGTCCTTCCTTGCGGCGTGTTTCCACGAATCGTTCATCGGCTGACAGAGAAACATCGGCGGTTGATGACCTCAGGGACTGCAGACCGGCGAGGATTTTATCTCCAAGAAGCACGTCGAATTGCGAAAGATGGCCGCTGCGCGGATTCGGGTAAACCGAGTAGATGGGCGCCAGATTACCCGCAGCTCCATTTACGTACAAGACCGGAGCACCCACTTTGTCTTCTACATACGCGGAAACAACGCCAGGGCCATCGCCGCTGATCTCGAGATTGGCCCCGCTCAGCACGGTGCCATGCATCGCATAATTGGCGATGATGGCGATGGGAGATCCACCCGCCTTTTCTAGGCGAATCAGACCAATCTGCCGGTCCGCCGGCCCGTCCGGGTTCAGCCCCAGCGATACTTTGCCGTCTACATCCTTCGCGCGCCGGTTGATATTAGCCAACGCCATCCCGGCGCCGATAGCAATGCGGGCGGGTTCCAGCTTCTTCCTCGCGGCTTTCACTCCTTCCACAAGAGAACTGGTCACGCGCCCCGCATACTCGCGATTCCACTCGTGATCGGATCGGCCGAGCAGGGCCCGGTACATTCCAGGCGCGCCGACCTCGGGAGTGGCATGTGAGTGAGTCACGCTCCACCAGACGTTTTTGCGATCAATGCCGATACTTTTCAGCGAGGCTGCGACCTCATCGTAAACACCGGGAGAGAATAGACAGAGGTCGCTTGCAATCAGATAAAATTGCGTTTTGCCGTCGTCCATCGCCACGATCCGGTGGAAGATCTTGTCGTGTACGCCGGTGGATTGCCTGGCGGCGTAGCCCATTAGCCATTGCGGGCTGTCGGGCGTAATGTCTACCTCAACCGCCGATGCGCGGAACTCACCCTCGCACGGCATAGCAAAGCGAATCGCGAGAAGTGCAATCGGTACTAACTGTTTTAGATACATGGTTTTCTTCAAAACACCAGTTTCAGGGCAAGCTGCACGTCGCGAGGCTCGCCGGCGGATAATATCTGCCCGGCAGTTGCGGACTGAATGTTCGTTACGGGTATGCCGAATGCAGGCGTATTCGTGAGATTGAAGAATTCGCCGCGGAATTGCAAACGCAGAGGCTCGGTGATATGGAACGTGCGGGCGACGATAAAATCCCAGTTTTTGAATCCACGCCCGTACAGAATGTTCCGGCCGCTGTTGCCATAAGTATAAAGGGCCGGAACCTGGAATGCGCTGGGATCGAAGTCCCGCTTCAAGGTCCTCGCCGCGACCGTGCCCTGGCCGATGCGGTTTGGGCGGAGGCTGGTCCCGGTATTAGCCGGGTCAGTCGCAATGCTCGGCGTGAACGGCAATCCGGACTGTAATGTGATGATGCTGCCTACCTCCCAATCCCGGGATATATATCCCAAGACGTTGTGCCGGTCCTTGCCGAACGGGAGCGAATAGTTCAAGCTAGTAACCCACCGGTGTTTCACGTCGTAATCCGATGCGCCCTTTTCACCATTATTGTTATTCGGATCTTGCGACGAGAATCCCTGCACATCGCCGCTCAGATTGTCGATCGATTTTGCAAAAGCGTAAGAAGTCAAAAGAGTAAGACCGCGCCATGATCTCACTTCAAATTTTGTTTGCAAGGCATTGTAGCTGGAATATCCACCGTCCTCGACGTACGTTCCGGAGGCAAAGCGGGTCCAGAGCCGGCGGTCCTGGATGTTGCCGGGTCCAGGGAGCGGCACGTTAACCGGCCGCGAGAATTCGATCTTCGTTCCCTTCGAGCCGACATAGGAGGCTTCGAGCGAGAAGGCTCCCTTCAGTGTGCGTTGGATGGTGGCATTCCACTGCTGGAAATAAGGGTCTCTCATGTTCGGATCGATCTGGAAAAACGACAGCGGCACTAGGTTGAGCCCCTGCGATATCGGGGCGAACATGTTGGCGAGAGTTTTAGTGGGCACCGGAGACGTATTAAAGTTGGACAATTCGTCGGCTAGGAACGGGGCGTTCACGATGCCGGTGCTTTCCGAGCGATTGCCCTGTATCAGGCCGTAGAAAATCCCATAGCCGGCCCGGAAGACGAGATTCTGGGATGCTCGCCAGGCGGCGCCGAGACGCGGAGCGAAATTGTTTTTATCCAGACGGCGGAGTGACGGGCCAAGGCCTACTTTACTGGAGGGCACGATCACGTCGGCGAATAGCGGGTAGAGAAATTGGCCGATCTGCTGACCGTTGTAGTTGATATTACCGTTCCCGTCACTCGCCACGACGATTCGCTTGAGCGTAGGGTCGGTGGACGCCATTTGGTTGTGAAGCACTGTCGGAGGGTGATTCAACTCATATCGCATGCCCAGGTTCAGGGTGAGATTCGGAGTTACTTTCCAATCGTCTTGGAGAAAGAAGTGTTCGTTCCGCATGGGTGCAATGCCAAAGGCATTACGCGGAAAAGTCCGGCGCCCCTGGAATGGAATCCCGAGCAGAAAGTCGGCAAAAGAATTTCCCGTGTAGGTGCCGTTGAACGTGAAGTTTCCCCTGCTCTGCGCGGCATTGGTCGTGTTAGTTTCATAGTCGCGGAGCAATATTCCGGCTTTGAAGGAATGCGCGCCCCGCACCCAGCTCAAACTATCGTCTATCTCGTATTTGTTGTCGCGGAACAGGATGGGAGTAAACGCGTTGGCGTTAAAGCCCAGGTAACCCGAGATACCCAGGCCCGGAAAACCGGGGAACTGTGCGCTTTGTTCTGCAAAACCGCCGATCCCCGCCATCACGGTGTAGTTTGTCCCGAGCCCCTGCTGGGTGTTGTAAAATCTGGTGCGCACGTAATTGAGCCTGAATTCATTCAGCATCGAAGGGGAAAACGAGTGGGTCTCGCTCAACCCGGCCCTCTGCTTGCGAATGCTTTGTGTGACGCCGCCGTTAGCGGGGAAACTGCCAGGCGTGGTGATTTGCGTCTGGTTGAAGGAGTACGAGCCGCTTAATGCATCCGTCATCGAAAAATGGTGGTCGGCGCGCACATCGAATTTTTCGGTGTTGTTTGCGAGACTTGGCACGAAATTAAAGGTGCCCAGGCCCGTATTCGCCATCGGATAAAAGGGCAGGAAGAACGCAGCTTGGGGAGAAATGCGATTAGCCGGAATGATATTGCCGGGAAACGCATTGCGAATAACCGTACTTGGGTTGTTCGGGTCCGGCCGGGCCGTGAGTGGATCGAAGATGGCCGTCTTGAGCGAGGAGAAGTCGCCGGTGCGCATGCTTGCCGTGGGTACCGGGTTGGTAAAAGTCTGAGCCCGCCGGATGCGGGTGCCCTCATAGTCGCCAAAAATAAAGGTCCGGTCCTTGCCGTGGTAAATGTGCGGAATAACGACGGGGCCGCCCAGCGTAAAGCCAAACTGGTTTTGTTTCACAGGTGGACGCACGCCCGTGGTGTTGAAGAAATTGCGGGCGTCCAGAACCTGGTTCCGCAGGAACTCGTACGCGCTTCCATGCACCTGATTCGTTCCGGACCGCAGCGAAACATTGATCACCGCAGTGCCTTGCCCATACTCGGCGGCAAAGGAATTCGACACCACGTTAAACTCCTGGATGGCGTCCACCGAAGGCACAACCGAAGCGGCATCGAAATATTGGCTGCTCACACTGCCGCCGTCGATCATGAAAACGGTTTTGCTGTTGCGGGAACCGTTGACGCTGATCTGCGGAGACTGCAATGTCGAGTTGGTTCCGCGGCTGATAGCGCCGGGAACCAACGTCGCAAGCTGGGTGAAGTCCCGCCCGTTCAGCGGCAGATCCAAAATTTTCTTGGATTGGATGACCTGCCCCACTGCGGCGCTTTCACTGGCCAGAATCGGCGCCTCCGAAACAACGGTGACGCTTTCCTTCACCTCGCCCACCGTCAGATTCAGATCGATACGCGCTACTTGCTCCACCTGTAGCTTGATGCCAGTTTGTGTACTCGTCCGGAATCCTTCTTTGCGGACCGAAAGAGCATAGTTCCCGGGATTCAACTGGGAGACCGTGTAATAGCCTTGATTCGTACTAACAGTTTCGGTCTCGATTCCTGTATCTACATTACGGACACTAACGGTCGCGCCTGGAACGCTCGTTCCGCTTGGATCGCGAATCAGCCCAGTAATTTGGGCCGTCTGGCCGAATGCAATTGGCGCGAGCCAGAGCAGAATGAAAGAAATGAGCCCTCTCTTAGTTAACGATCGCAATTGTTTTCACCTTTTATTTCGAAGTCTTCAAAAATGCTAGCAGGTTCGCCATCTGGTCAACATTGACCTGTTTCTCCAGATCCGCCGGCATCGCCGATAGATTGGTGACATACATGTTCTTGATATCTTGCCGCTGGATAACGTCTTCTTTGCCGTCTTCATGGCGGAGCGTAATCGTCGTTGGGGTTTGCGGACCCATCACACCGTCGTAGTTCCCACCGCTAACCGTTTCCACTACGTAGGATTCAAATCCCTGGGCGATGTTCTGACTCGGAATCAGAATATTATTCAGCAAAAACTGTTTCGGCTGATTCCGTACCGTTGCCAAATCAGGCCCCACCTCCGCGCCAAAACCGTTCAAGCGGTGGCATTTCGCGCAAATCGTGCGGAACGTCTGTTCGCCTTGCGCCGGGTCGCCCTTCTTATCCAGAGCGGCCTCGTACCGCTTCACCACCGCTTCCCGATCTTTCGGTGTTTGCTCTAGCAGGGGCCTGGCTGCATCGCGAATGGCCGGGTCCGGATCCATAATCAGCCGGCGCTTATGACGGAACGCGAGCGTCCATGGCTGCACATTGCCATCGGCCAGAGCTTTCACCAGCATGCGTTCGCGGCTGGGCTCCACATACATCGCATCGGCCGCTTCCAGCCTTACCGGTGACGTGAGAGTGCGCCAGTTCTTGATGAAATAAGCGGCCACATCGTCTCCGGGAGCCCGGCCGTATGCCCGCGCGGCGGCGGTCTCGACAATTTCAGGCTGCTTGGCGTCGATTAGCGATTGAAACAGTTGCTTATGCGCCTGCCGGTCCGATAGAGCCAAAAGCCCGATGGAATCAGCTCTCAGGTCCGGATTCGCTTTGTTATCCGCCGCAATAGCCGAAGCGCGTTGTACTGCGGCGGCGAGCGGTGCGCCCGTAGGCAAACCGGCCGTTTCCAGAGTGTGCAGCGCGGCACGCCTCACGGACGCTTCGTTTTTATCGAACACGCTGAGCAGAAGGCTCTTGCCGCGCGCCGAAATGGTGCCGTGCTTCAGACGGACACCCTGGTTCAGTCCTTCAAGACTGGCGGTGCGCCACCACGCCCCTTCCGGCGATTTACCGCTCGATATCTTCTCAAGAACATGGTCTATTTCAGGACTTTTCTGCCGCTCACCCACCACGGAACCCAGATACCGGAACAGCGTGGTACGGCCCTTACTCCCGGCCCCTCCTAACGTGACCGCTTTGTCAAACAGGCGAAGCGCGTCGTTCGAATCCGCACTCAGAGCCGCCACCTGCAGCCATTTGTCTTCGGTGTTGCCGAACAGCAGTTGGTCCCGCGCACTCTGGGCCGCCGTCGTTTTGATATTGCCCATCGTCAACATGGCTTGATAGCGAACCCTCGGGGCCGCGTCAGCCGCAAGTTTGATCACCCCCTCCTGCAATTGGGGTACTTTATCCAGACGCTCTTCCGCAAGAATAATCGCATTCTCGCGCACGCCGGCTTCGCTGTCCGTCAATGCCTTGGCGATCAGGTCCGCATCCAGTTTGCCTAGACCTTCCAACGTCCAGAGGGCGTGGACGCGGCCTTGCGGGGACCCGGTCTCATGAAATAGCTTCACCAGTTCGGGTGCTGCCTGCATCGCATGCCGGTCGATCAGCAATCGTTGCGCGGTCCGGCGCCACCAGATCACCGGATTGGCGAGATGCTTGACTAGTTCGCCATCGGATGCGCTTCCGAGCTTGATTCCGCTTAGCGAGCCAACTCCGCTTTCCGGGACGATACGGTAGATCCGGCCGCGATCGATTCCCTTCGTGAGGTCGGGCGAGTGCGCGAACTTGGAGGACATCCACTCCGGATGCTCAATCACCATGCGATAGAAGTCCATGAGGTAAAGAGCGCCGTCCGGACCAACCGTCAGACCGACCGGACGAAACCATGGATCGGTGGAAGCGATGAATTCGGCGTTGTTTTGAGCGCGTGTCGCCGTATACAGCGATCCCTCCCGGTCGTTCAGCAGATCCTGATGCACAATGCTGTTGGCCGGCTCGGCGACGAACGTGGATCCGCGATAATACGTGATGCCGCACGCCGAAGTGAACTCGCCCACGCCGCTCAACAGCTCAAACCGGGGATGTTCGGCGATTGGAAAGACCTTGGCCGCCGCGCCGTGATCGGAAATATCTTCAACGGCGTTTCCCAGCGGCAGATCGGGGTTGCGCTTCAGATAACGCGCGGCGATTCCTTCCTCCCGCACATGATTGGAATTGCTCACCAGGAAGTGCCGCCCGTAATCGTCAAAGCTCTGCCCGTATTGCGTCGGGACCGACAGCGCTTCCAGCAGCCCCTGGTCCGGCTGAAAGCGAATGGCGCGGCCAGGCTCCTTGATCGAAGGGCCGCCCTGACGGTCCGCATAGCGGATGAAGGAACCGCGGTCTCCGAATTCCTCTTTGAAAATGATGGCGGTGGCCGGGTTTTCATGAGCCAGATAGATCCAGTTATCCAACCCATACACCGGGTTGTTGACCGTGTGCTGCGGGTTCGTGAATGGGAAGCCCGTCAGTACGGCGCGCCGGATGTCGGCCTTGCCGGTTCCGTGCGTATCTTCGAGGTACAGGACATCCGGCGCATCTGTAACCAGAATCCCCTTCTTCCACCTCATCACGCCTGTCGGCATCACCAGGTTATCTGCGAATATCGTCACCTTGTCATAAACACCGTCGCCATGGGTGGAATGGAAAAGCTTGATCCGGCCGATCTTGCCTTTCACATTCAACGGATATCCGCGGTCTTCGACGACGTAAATGTCGCCGTTTTCGCCAAAGTCCATGGCCACCGGGGAGACGATTTCAGGTTCGGCAAGAAAGGTCTCGATCTTGTATCCGGAAGAAACCTTGAAGCTACTGAGTGACTGTTTTGGCGAATAGGGCGGCCCCTGCTTTTGGCAACTCGCCAATAAAAAAGCAAACGCAAGCAAGGGGAAGGTATTCTTTGCATTCATCATGGTGGGATTCATAAGCGTGCAGCTTAGACTGCACGCTTCCTTAACAAAGTTCTCCTCAGAAAATTACTTTCAATGCGAGTTGCAGGATCCGGGGACCGCCGTCTGTGGATGTCAGCTTGCCGAAATTCGGATTAGTAATCCCGGTGTTTGGAAGCCCAAAGTTTGTGCGATTCAAGATGTTGAAAGCTTCGAAACGGAACTGCCCAAGTCCGGCTTCGCCCAGCGGCAACCTGAAACCTTTTACCACCGAGGTATCGATATTCGCGAATCCGGGACCGGTAAGAACATTGCGTCCGAGCGATCCTACATTGTTCGGCGCCGGATTCCGGAAGCGCGTCACATCGAAGTATGCCGCTACCTTCGCGCCTTTGCTGCGGGAGGTATCAAGAACCGGGTTGCCTGTTCCAATCAGGTCTACCCTAGCACCCGCGATTCCCGCCAGCGGATCACCTGTGGCGTTTATGCCAAAGGGCCGTCCGGTTTCAAAGGTTCCGATTCCGCTTATTTTCCAATTGGCCAGCACCGGCCGCAAAATTCGCGAGCTCAGCTTCTGCCCCGGAAGGTCCCATACCGCCGAGGTCACAAACCGGTGATCGCGATTCTGACTCGTGGGACCGCGTCCGAATGAAAAGTTGAACGGATAGCTCAACGGCGCATCCTGTGCCGCTTGGTTGGTCGACTGGTAGTCCATTGCTTTCGACCATGTATACGAAGCCAGGACGGTGAATCCCGCGCTGTAGCGCTTATCGAACGAAACCTGCAGCGAATTGTAATCGGCGTTTAGACCGTGAAACCAGCGGTCAATCGTCTGGAATCCGGCGATAGGCCGCCGCTGATCGATCGTCGCGCGGTTCTGCGCCAACGTCAGATTCGGATTGTAGATGGGAGCATTTTGATCGTACTCGCCCTTGAGATGGGTGGCTTTGGTGCCCACATAGGCAACTCGCAGCAGGGTGTTCCGAACGATCTCGCGCTCCACTGTCACACTCCAGTTCTGGGTATACGGCGACAGATATTTTCCGTCAAGGACAAGAGTCGACAGCGGGCTGGGAAACGGCGTAGTGGAAGAAAAGCTGGTGAGCGGGTAAAGATTCTGGGAGGTGCGTCCTCGATACGGATCGTCGAGCAATCCGTCGTTGAACTGAACACTGTAACTGAACGGCGCAACGTCATTGGCGTTATTCTGTGAGAACAACGAGGGCGCATCGTAGAAAATCGCATACCCGCCTCGCACGCTTGTTTTTCCATCACTGAATGGATCCCACGCAAAGCCGAAACGCGGAGCCCAGTTATTCAACGCGGGCTTTGTTACAGCCTTGGGAATTGTGCCGCCGCCCGGATCGGCATCGCCATGGTACAGGAGCCCCGGAGGCGCGTTTACAAAGACCTTCGACCGCACACCGGCATTGTAATTGCGCAGATCGAAAGTCTGGTTCCTATCCTTCAAATCGGTGAAGAAGGAGTACGGCTCGTAGCGGACGCCCAGATTCAGAGTGAAACGGCGGGACACGCGCCAGACGTCGCCAAAATAGAACCCGCGCGTGAATTGGCGGCGGTTCTCCAACTCGCCGTTGTTCTGGGTGAAATAAGAAAGCTGGCCGAGCAGGAAGTCCGCGCGATCGAATCCGGTTACGTGCCCGTCAAATCTATACTGCCCGGAACTATGGAAGATTGTGTCTTCGTTGTATTGCCGCCAGTTTAACTGCGCGCCCCAGGCAAGCGTGTGCGACCCCTTCACCATGCTCCAGTCGTGCAGGAATTCCTCGGTTGCGCGATTGAAGAGCACGCGGGGCGGCGCGTTGAATGAAACGCCGCTATTAGTCATGGCGACAGCTATGTCGTTCGAGGCGGCGTACACATTCACTCCAAAATCCTTAATGCTCTTGTTGAAGTCGCTCTGCGCCGAGCTCTTCAGGTGCATACCCGTAAGCTGCGTATGCACGATGGTATGAGAGTTAATGACGTAACTGTGCCCGAGCGTGGCGTTGATCGAATCCTGATACCCGGCCGTCTGTGATGCGTGAATATTTTCCGCCGGAGAGTGAAACGGATTGTTCTGATCGTTCTCAAATGCGCGGAATACAATACTATTTTTCGCATTCGGCAAATAGTCCATTCGGCCGATGTACTGCCTCCCATCCTCCGGGAAGCTGAACACGAATCGCGTAAAGCCGTCGGCATCGGGCAGAGGCGACACCGAGAGCAGATTGAGCGCTGCCGGAGAGAGCCTGTTCTTCGGAATGATGTTGCCTGGGAATGGCTGCTGAGTCAGAGGATCGATGATCGGAAAGGGAGTTCCCGAAAAATTACCGGCGCGCTCCGCGGCCGTCAGTGTCTGGGCCCGGCTGCCGCCGGAGGCCGAGCGGAGCCAGAGCTGCTGAAATCCGCCAAACACAAAAAGCCGGTTCTTCAGGATTGGCCCACCCAATGTAAATCCCGTCTGGTTTCTTTTTAGCTGATCCTGTGTCCTGGAAAAAAAATCGCTCGCGTTCAGAGCGGTGTTTCGCAAAAACCAGAACCCATCGCCGTGTATCGAGTTGGTTCCCGATTTCGTCACCACATTGACTGCACCCGCCGCGCTGTTTCCCAGTTCAGCCCCCATGTTGCTGGTCTCCACCGAAAACTCCTGCAGTGCATCCGGAAACGGAAACGGCAGGTTGGTATTGAACAGGTTGTCCATATTCTCACCGCCGTCCATCGTATAGCGCACGTTGTTATTCCGGGACCCATTAATCGAGAGCTCTTTTTGCCCGCGCGGACGAATGTTGCCGCCGCTATCTCCCGAGTTACCGCCCGATGTAGTCACACCTGGAACCAGCAACGCAAGGTCGGCGGCATTCCTGCCATTCAAAGGAAGTTCCACCACGCGCGCGCTGTCAACTGTTTCCTTCACCGTGGCGGACCGCGTCTCCACTTGCGCCGCCGATGCTACGATTTCGACTTTTGTATTCACATCGCCAACTGCCAGTTGCACGTCTACCTTGGCGTTTTCGTTTGCCTGGAGAAGGATGCCGGTTTGCTCGAATCCATGGAAGGACGGGTGTCTGACGGAAACCGAGTAGCCGCCCACCGGCAGCGCGTTAAATTGGTACTCGCCCTGCGTGCTGCTAACCACGTTGCGCGCTTGACCGGTGTTCACACTCGTCAACGTGACCGAAGCACCCGGAATTGCTGCGCCTTGAATGTCCGTAACCACACCGTAGAGTGCGGCAGTGTCTCGCGTTTGTGCTTCCAGACAAAACATGAGGACAAGCCCAAGAATTACAGATCTCAGATGCATAGACGGTCTCCTTTGCGTGTAATATACTTTAGATATATCAACATGTCAACCACCGAAATCCGCCTGAAATTATTCCCGTCACAAGAGTTGGCGGTTCAGTTTTGGAGAGGCTGAGACGATGAATGGCTGGTGGCTCCCGAAAGCGATTTCACAGCATGCACTTTCGTTCGATCTCCAGTTTGCCCGTACTTTGATTGCTGCGCTGGTCATCTTTGGAGTTGTGCAATGCGCGTTAATCGTAGTGGCCTGGCGATATCGCGCTAATCGTAGCGGAACTGCCTCCCCGAAGCAAGGAGTGAGGAATACACGGGCCGAACTCATCTGGACTTCGGCTACGGCGCTGGTCTTCCTGGGCCTCCTGTTCATGGGAAGCCGGATCTGGGCGGAAGTACAATTCACCGCAGCCCCGGTGGATTCGGAGGTAATCGAGGTACTGGCAAAGCAGTTCGCCTGGAACTTCCGCTACCCCGGCCTGGACGGAAAGTTTGGCCGGACCGACATCCGCCTTGTCAACGATGCCGCCGGAAACCCGTTTGGTCTCGACCCGCAGGATCCCAATTCCCGGGACGACATCGTCGCCGCTGTCCTTCGCGTTCCGGCGGGGCGTCCCGTGAAATTGACGCTCACCTCGCTCGATGTGATTCACAGCTTCTTCGTTCGCGAATTACGCATGAAGCAGGATGTTGTCCCCGGAATGCAAATTCCGTTCCATTTCCGGGCGGATGTTCCCGGCACATATGAAGTGCCTTGCGCCGAGTTGTGCGGTTTGGGGCATTCGCAAATGCGCACAACGGTGGCCGTGATGCCGGCTGCCGATTATGACCGCTGGAAAAGGGAGCAGACTCGCTAAGTGCGGCGCTATCTCTTCACGACGAATCACCGGATCGTCGGTCTGCAGTATTTCTGGTTGTCTGTTGCCGCTGTTCTAACCGGGATCATACTGTCTGTCCTGATGCGATTCCATCTGGTCTATCCGGACGCCAAGCTTGCCTGGTTTGAGAAGTTATGGCCAGCCGGCGCCTCCGGCGGTGTCATCACGCCGGAACTGTACTTGTCCTTGATGACAATGCACGGCACCATCATGGTCTTCTTCGTCCTCTCGGTTACACCGCAGAGTGCATTCGGGAACTACTTTCTGCCGCTACAAATCGGAGCGCGGGGAATGGCCTTTCCCAAACTGACAAGCTTGTCTTTCTGGCTGACCGCACTGTCATTCTCCATCCTACTCGCCGCATTTTTCGTGATTGGCGGCCCGCCCCTCTCCGGCTGGACCGCTTATCCACCTCTCAGCGCAGTTGGTGCGGTATCCGGCCCCGGAGAAGGCCCCGGACAGACCCTTTGGATTGCCAGCATTGCCGTTTTCTGCGTGGCGGCCATTATGGGGGCTATCAACTTCATCGCCACTATTTTGGAATTGCGAGCCAGGGACCTCACGATGATGCAGATGCCGCTGACCTGCTGGAACTGGTTTGTGACTGCCGTGATCAGCCTCTTCGGATTTCCCGTGCTGCTCGGAGCCGGCATTCTTCTTTTACTCGACCGGCACCTCGCAACCAGTTTCTTCGTCCCCGCCAATCTGCTGGTCAGCGATCATGTGATCGCGCATCGGGGCGGAACACCGCTTCTTTGGCAACATCTGTTCTGGTTTTTCGGGCACCCTGAAGTCTACATCGCCATTCTTCCCGGCATGGGATTGATTTCCGAAGTGATCGGGACGTTCTCCAGACGGCCCATTTTCGGATACCGCTCCATGGTGGTGGCGACCTTTGGCATCGGCTTCCTTGGCCTCCTGGTTTGGGGACATCATATGTTCACCAGCGGGATGAGCCCCTACTCCTCCATTGCGTTTTCCGTCCTCACCATGACCATTGGCGTGCCGTCTGCCGTAAAGACATTCAATTGGCTTGCGACACTGTGGGGTGGACGAATCGAATTCACTACGTCGATGTGGTTCGCCCTCGGCTTCGTTTCGGTGTTCGTCACGGGCGGACTAAGCGGAATCTTCGTGGGCCAGCCCGTACTGGACCTGTATCTCCACGACACCTATTTCGTAGTGGCACACTTTCATCTGATTATGGGGGTGGCCGCAATATTCGGAATCTTTTCCGGTGTTTTCTACTGGTTCCCCCGCATGTTTGGCCGGATGCTCAACGAGACCTGGGGCAAAGTTCACTTTTTCGGCACGCTCATCGGAGTGTATGCGCTCTTCACGCCGATGCATCTGGCGGGAATCGCCGGCAACCCACGCCGCTATGCCGACTTCACTACTTTTAGTTTCCTTGCCCCTCTGCTTCCTCTCCATCGCTTCATGACGTGGGCGGCTTTCTTCACCGCCCTGGTGCAGGCCGTCTTTCTCGCGAATCTGGTTTGGAGTATCCGGCGGGGCGCGGTAGCGGCTCCGAATCCATGGCGGGCAGAGACTCGCGAGTGGACGTCAGTGGATGCACTGGAAACGAAAGCGCCTGACAAGACACAGCCGCGGCGCGCCGCCTTCACCGGCCTGTTTGCGCTCCTGTCGGCGCTGACGATGCTGTTTGCCGCATTCGGGAGCGCATTTGTGGTCCGCCGCGGCCTCTCGAGCGATTGGGGGCGCCTGCAGTTGCCGGCCGCAACCTATACCGGCCTTTTTCTCCTGGTCTGCGGAAGCGTACTGCTTGAGTTGGGCCGCCGGCGTTTTGCTCAGCCCCGCTATTTCCAAATCTTCTGGTTCAGCTCAGCGGTGCTTGGTCTCGCATTTATTCTGCAGCAGATTTTCGTTTGGAAGCAGCTTGCCGCATCCGGCATTGTCCCCGGAACCACCGCTTCCGCCGCGTTTTTTTATGTGATGACGGGCATTTTTTTTGTGTGCGCCGCCGGTGGTGTCATCGCCGTGTGTCTTACTACATTGCGGAAGGCGCCCGTTTTTCCAATACCGGACCGGATCGCGGTCACGGCCTGGTTTTGGCATTATGTTGCCGCGCTATGGTTATACCTTCTGATTTTGTTCTATCTTCTGGGGTGAACGATGCTTGCCTTTTTGCAGTGTGTCATGTGTTTCCGGACTGCAGCCGCCCAGCAAGTGGAGCGGGCCCGGACATTGAACGAGGGAATCTATATTCTCGGTATCCCGCCCTTGTGTCTTTTGACGGCTTTTGCATACATGGCGTATCGCAGGCGCTAATTTCGGCGCGGAACCAGCGGCGGCTCACTATACGATAAGGAGCGAAAGAATGGAAAACCTGACTGAGTTACAAGATTGGCTCGCAAGCTTCCTATCCCGGTATCATGCCAGTGCCGGAACCATCCACTTATTCGAGAACGGCGGTTTAAGACTCGCGAGCGCGATCAACATTCCTCCCCCCGTCCAGCAGGTGGTGGCTTGGGTTCCCTATGGAAAGGGCATGGCGGGCCTAGCGCTTGAACGGAAAGAACCCGTCCATACCTGCAATCTAAAGGAAGACAAATCGGGGAACGTGAAGCCCGGTGCAAAGGCCGTAGACGCCCAGGCTGCGGTGGCAATCCCCGTCTTGGACTCAACCGGGTCTGTCGCGGCCGTAGTAG
>JBBPYD010000109.1:0-5003 GCA_038200305.1 Bryobacterales bacterium | reverse complement strand
TTCCCACGGGGCAGATCAGGAGCGGGCGCGTAGCTCAATTGGCAGAGCAAGTGACTCTTAATCACTAGGTTGTAGGTTCGATTCCTACCGCGCTCACCAGATTCAATATCGTTTAGGCACGCCCCACAGCCCGTGGCGGATCAATCGAGTCTGATGTTGAGGACTGCTACATTCAGTTAGAACCGCGGAATTTCGGTGCTAGCCCAAACTACACCAGCTTTGCGCTGCTGGGCACGGGTTCGAAGAGCTGAGTTATGACGTTAATCGAGCGATTCCTTCGCTTGCGTTCCGGCCAGGTTCGATACATGCTCCCGGTTTGCTTTGTCGCTGTATCCGCGATTGCTGTCTTCTACTCGGAGCACCTCTTCCGCGCTCCCTACCTGATCTCTTTCATAGGGGCTGTGGCGGTTTCGGCTCTGTTTGGCCTCATCCCAGGTTTTATGGCAATTGTGCTGGCTACCCTTGCCAGTGACTTCTTTTTCATTCCTCCAGTGATGAAGTTGAATCTGGATCGCCTGACTTGGCTGGCGGCTGCGAATTATGGGCTGGCGATGATCGCGGCGCGGGCAAGCGCATGGGTTCTGGGCAGTAAGGGAAGGGAGCAAAAGATCAAACTCGCACTTCTTATGGCGGTGAAAGATCTCGTCAATGGGAAGAACGAACAGGCCAAAACGAGGCGACTCCTGGGCCGGCTGGATGGCGATGTTGGGGGCGAAATCTATGGCTGGGCTTATGACGTGAATGAACCTTCCAAACCACCCAAAATCACGGTCTATGTAGAGGAGCGCCCCGTCGGTGAGGTTCTCCCGGTTTGGCATCGTGAAGACATCGGACCACATTGCTTCTACTTCGACCTGTCGCAATGCTGCCCGCCGGGACCGGCACAAGTGGAGGCAAAATTCCAGAATGGGGTGCGGTTACCGAATTCTCCGCTACGGGTGGGAATACCTGTGCGTTCCGGAGCGGACCCTTCAGAGACCGTTCTCTTCATGCACATTCCGAAGACTGGAGGCACGGCGTTTCGCGAAGCGATTGTGGGTAATTACAGCGCTTCTCAAGTCGCGTATTTGTATCCGGATCCGCCGGGATTTCTATTTTGTGAATTCGGCTCACTGCCCTTGGAACAGCGCGCGCGATTTCGGTTGGTTCTCGGCCATTATCATTTCGGAGTGCATCGGTTTCTGCCGCAGAAGAGCACTTACATTTCAATCGTTCGAGATCCGGTGCGGCGAGTGATCTCACATTTCCGCTATCTCATCGAACCGGAGCAAGGGCCGGGTAGCGCTTCGCCTAGCTTACTTGCTGAACTGCTGGAACGAGGCACAACGGTCAATTTAGATAACCTCATGGTGCGCTGCTTTAGCGGGGTGGTGAAGGCGGACGTGCCGCCGGGTCACGTGAACCGCGAGGTTTATGAGCTCGCTGTTCATAATCTGCGAACCAGCTTCAAGTTTGTCGGATATCAGGAGCGATCGGATGAGGCTTATGCGGCACTACAAGCGCAATTTGGCTGGAACCGCCGAGCGGCACTCGAGGTGGTGAACCGAGGAGGATCGGACGACGGAAGTTTCGAGTCAGTTCGCAAAACGATCGAGCACTTCAACCGCTGGGACTGCGAGTTGTATGCGGAGATTCGCCGCCTTCATGGATGAGGGCCACAGCGGGCGGCGCGCCACAATGAAACAAATCGGCGAACTGATCAGCGAATATGACGAAACAGCGTCTTTAGAAGACGCATTCACAATTCCGGCATCCTGGTACACGAACCCGGAAATGCTGCAGTTGGAACTGCAGGCCGTATTCGGACGGACATGGCAGGTGATCGGGCGAACGGGGCAGGTGGCTTCACCCGGGGATTACATTACGGCGCAAGTGGGTAGCGAACCCGTACTTGCTGTTCGCGGCGCTGACGAATCGCTGGGCGCGTTTTTCAATGTGTGCAGGCACCATGCGGCGGCCGTGGCTGTCGAAGCATGTGGCAGAGCGCAATCATTCCGCTGTCCTTACCACGGTTGGACCTATGGACTGGACGGGAGCTTGAAGGGGGCTCCCGAATTTAATGGGGTGCGGAACTTCGATCGCGCCAAGAACGGCTTGGTTCCCGTTCGGGTAGACACATGGGAGCAGTTCGTGTTTGTGGCGTTGGATCCGGCTACGCCGCCGCTCAGGGAATTTCTGGGCGGGCTCGCCGAAGTTGTAATGCCCCTGAAGCTTGAAAGTCTCAGGTTCTACACGCGGAAGGTCTACACTCTCAACTGCAACTGGAAGGTGTTTGTCGACAATTATCTTGACGGTGGGTATCACGTGCCGCATTTGCACAAGGGCTTAAACAACGTTTTGGAATACAAGCAATACACGATCGAAAACGGGGAGCGCTATTCGGTGCAGTCGAGTCCAATGGTCCGGTCCGAAGAAGATAATTCGATAGCCAGTACGCGGCGCGGCGAACGCGCGTACTATTTGTGGCTGTATCCGAATTTCATGATCAATGTGTACGAAGGGGTGATGGACACGAATCTCGTGCTGCCAATAGGCTTGGATAAAACGCAGGTGATTTTCGATTTCTACTTCGATATAAGTCCGGAACAAGAAGCGCGAAATACGGAAAGCGTTGCAGTGAGCGACAAGATTCAGGACGAAGATGTGGGTATCTGCGAGTCCGTGCAGCGGGGATTGAGCTCAAGGGCGTATGGCGCAGGGAGACTCTCCGTCCGGCGCGAAGCGGGCGAGCACCTGTTCCACCGGTTGTTGGCGCAACAACTGAAGTCTATGCTGCCTTGACAAGGCTGTGCGGATCGAGAACGAACTTTTTGGCCGCGCCTTTATCAAAATCCTTGTAGCCCTGCGGAGCTTGTTCGAGCGAAATGACAGTGACGTTCACGGCTTTAGAGGGTCGCGTTCTATCGTGCAGGATTGCCATCATAAGCTGGCGGTGATAACGCATGACGGGGCACTGGCCGGTAGCAAAGGTGTGTGACTTCGCCCAACCCAGACCGATTCGAATGCCGAGCACTCCGCTCTTTGCGTTCTCGTCTTTAGCGCCCGGATCATCGGTCACGTAAAGGCCTGGAATCCCTACAGCGCCGCCTGCGCGCGCGACTGTCATCAGCGAATTCAAAACGGTGGCCGGAGCTTCCTCTGCGTCCTTGCCGTGGGCCTTGGCTTCGAAGCCAACGCAGTCAACAGCCGAATCCACCTCAGGCACACCGAGGATTTGCGCAATTCGGTCGCCCAAAGGAGCTTTATCGCGAAGGTCGGCAGTCTCGCATCCAAAACTTCGCGCCTGTTCGAGACGTTCGGGGTTCATGTCTCCGACGATGACGACGGCTGCACCAAGCAGACGGCAAGATTCCGCACAGGCAAGCCCAACCGGTCCGGCACCCGCGACGTATACGGTCGAGCCGGTTGTCACGCCTGCTGTAACGGCGCCATGGTAGCCGGTCGGAAAAATATCAGAGAGCAAAGTTAGATCCTGGATCTTCGCCAGAGCTTGAGCTTTGTCCGGGAACTTGAGCAGATTGAAATCGGCATAGGGAGACATCACGTAGTCGGCCTGACCGCCGATCCATCCACCCATGTCGACGTATCCATAAGCAGCACCGGGGCGCGCGGGGTTGACGTTCAAGCAGATGCCGGTCTTCCCTTCCTTACAATTCCGGCATCTTCCGCATGCGATGTTAAACGGCACGGAGACAAGATCTCCAACGTTGAGGAATTCGACATCGCGGCCCTTTTCGATGATCTCGCCCGTGATTTCATGGCCAAGAATCATGCCGGAGGGAGCTGTCGTGCGCCCGCGCACCATGTGCAGGTCGCTGCCGCAAATGTTAGTGGCGACAACCTTGAGAATGACGCCGTGCTCGCATTTGCGGTCGCCCAACGCGAGCTTGGGATAGTCAATGGGCCTGACTTCCACTTTTCCGGTTGCGACGTATGCAACTCCGCGGTTACTGGCCATTTGAATAACACTCCTCTCAGAGATACGCGGGCCGAGCGATAGGCTTGGCGGCGGAAGCATCAGCGTTCTGTCACTCGCTTGCTCCAGCAAGAAGACTATATCGGACTTTTATAGTTTCAGTTCGGCCGATAAATATGTCGAGGTTTTCTAATGAGGGAATTCATTACTTATGTTTAAAAAACGTCTGGGAAAGCTGCCGGACAAACAAAAGTACTAATTCGCGAAATCGATTATTGACTATTTGGAAACGAATGTAGAACAATCGTTCTAAGTGCAATTTGGCAAAGGTCCGGTTGTTCCTTCCGGACCCTTGTTTCTTCAGTCTGGACGGTTTCGAGGTCACGACCCGAAGCCGTCCGATTTTTTTGTCAGACTATCGCAGACAGAATTTGTTGTCAACCGTTTCCGTAGACTGCGAGTTTTGTTATTTATCCACTAGTAACAGCAAAGAACGCCCGCCCAACGTGTACTTTGAAGCATTTAGTGCTGCATCGGCGAAGCCAATAGATGTATCGGCTACCCGAGACCAGGAATGCCCGGGCGGAAGGGTGAACTCAACCGGGCCGGACCAAGCGTTATAGGCAATATAGATGGCGCGTGCAGGATCCCCGAGCGAGCTAGCATTGATGAGCCATGCGATGGCATGGTCGTCAGGATTATTGAAGTAAGCAGCATCGGCGGCGGCACCGTCCGGGCGGAACCAGAACAACTGCTGCAGCGAATAGAAATCCGCAGGACGGAGAGCCGGGTGGTCACGGCGGAATGCAATCATGCGGCGGGCAAATTCTAAGAAGGCCCTCTGATCCGCGGCGAGTGCGTAGTTCAGCCAATTGACACTGGTGTCGAGATTATAGGGATTGTTGTTGCCGTTGAGAGAGCGCAACAACTCATCGCCGCCAGTGATCATTGGAACGCCGGCGCTCAGCATCAGTAGAGCGAAACCGGTACGGGCGGCCTTGTTTTGGTCGGCGGGATTGCCATTCTGATCCCAGCTTTCATTGTCGTCCGTGCCGCCATCGGAAGGTCCGGCGGGAAACGGCTGATT
>JBBPYD010000108.1:0-27793 GCA_038200305.1 Bryobacterales bacterium | reverse complement strand
TCACCGTCAATCAACGCTGGCGCTGGCTCCTGCGCTTCATTTTTCGCGATTGGCTCAAATCCCAGTCGCCCGACCCAGCCCATTTGCCCTTGACCGCTTTGGTTAACTGCCGGATTTAGGATTAAAGCTTGCCCTACCTTGGCGGCCGTCTGAGATTTCGTTCTGTTTCGTCATTCGAGTGTTGGCAGGTAAACGCTCGGCGTTTCGAGCCAGGTCACGTCTGCGGCTTCCGTTAAACGCCGTTGAGCCGCAGTGTCCTCCAACGGATCGGCTAAGATGAAACTGAAGCATGTCTGTCCAGCCGATCCCGCCGCCTATCGAACATCTCGGGCAGCGGCCCTTCTCCTTCTACCCTCCCATTCTTAATACAGAGCATAACGAGTGGATCTTCCGCCGCGCGACGTGGTCTGAAATCCTGGTCGCCAACACCAAAACTAACCGGGAGGTCTGGGTGCCTCGCCGTTTTTTGGGTGAGATCTCCCGGATCGAAGAGCCCATCATGATTCTCGGGCTCGTCAAGGAACTGGAGTATAAGGCGGGACAGGTCTGGCCCGCCGAGCGCCGTGTCATTGAGATCCCCCGCGCGGTCAACCAAGGCTTCCGGTCCCCAACGCCAGAATCCGCACCCTCATCACCTGCACCAGTGGTTGGCATCCGGCTCGAAAGCGGCGCGGAATCCCGGATCGGAAAACTGATTGGGGCCGTTCTGGTGCTCGGCATTCTAAGTTGCTTCCTCCTCGTCAGCTTCTTCCGGTCGGGACGGGATGGGTCGAGAATCACCTACTCCCCCGTTGTGCAGACCAGCCTGGGACTCACCGGCCGGGATGATTACTTCGCTGTGGTTCGCAAGCTGGGGTATCCCGCGGCCGACCATTGGAAGTCTGAAACAGGCGAGATGCAGTACCGTGTCCTGACCTATCCGGCACAAGGCATCTCCATCGTTTTAATGGGTACCGAACGGAATAAGGCGCTTTATATCGGAGCGCTTGACCGGGATTGGCGTCCAGTGGATTCCGTAACCCTCCCCGGCGGTGGAAGTACCTCATCCATGCTCAAGTCCCTCCCGCGATTTTGACCCGCGAAGTAATCCGGCTCACTAGCTTTCTCGTTATACCAATCAGGTACTAGTCCCGCCCGGTCAGCGTTACAATGAGAATCTTGATTACAGCAACATCCAGGGCAAAATGCGAATCCTGATCGCGGACGACAGTCTCGTATCCCGGCACCTTCTTGAGGCAACTCTCAAAAATTGGGGTTACGAGGTAGTAGTGGCCTGCGATGGCGCGGAAGCATGGAAAGTGCTGCAGCGGGACGATGCACCCAGCATAGCCGTCCTGGACTGGATGATGCCTGCGCTTGCCGGCCCGGAAGTGTGCCGGATGGTGCGGAAAAAGGCGAAAGAACCGTATACATACATTCTGCTGCTAACGTCCCGCACGTTGAAGGAAGATGTTGTAGCCGGTATGGATTCCGGTGCTGACGATTACCTGACTAAGCCGTTTGAGCAACAAGAACTCAGAGTTCGGCTCCGGGCGGCGACCAGAATCGTCGAACTACAGGCGGAATTGCTGGCAACCAGGGAAGCGCTGCGTGTCCAGGCTACCCGCGATTACCTTACTAACCTCTGGAATCGGTCCTCGATCATGGAGATCCTGGAACGTGAATTGGCCCGTTCTTCACGGGAACACTCCTCCTGCGGAGTGGTATTGGCGGATTTGGACCACTTCAAATCGATTAACGATACTCGGGGCCATTTTACCGGCGATCGGGCGCTGAAGGAAACCGCACAGCGAATGCAGGCGTCGGTGCGCCCTTATGATGCGGCCGGGCGCTATGGCGGCGAGGAGTTTCTGATGATTATGCCGGGCTGCGATGAGGCGTGTACCCGCAATCAAGCTGAACGCGTTCGGATGGCCATCTGCAACGAAGCCGTGGCCATGCCTGAAGGCCCGCTTCACCTGTCGGCCAGCTTCGGATGCAGTGCCTTCTCAGGCTTCGGGCCGGTAAGTGCCGACGTGTTAATCCGCACGGCGGACGAAGCTCTCTATAAAGCGAAGCATGCCGGCCGGAACTGCGTGGTATTTCAGACGTATTCTCACCAGTTGGGAAACGCGGTTGCAGCCGGCGCGCAACCGCAAGTCTGCTAATTCTTGGCAACCTGAAAATGGCTGAGGGTTCCTGCGTACTGGGAGAGTCCCTTGAACAGCGCTTCGGCGATTTTTTGCCGGTAATCGGGGCGCTTCATCAGAGTCTCGTCCCTGGGGTTGCTAACGAAGCCGATTTCGGCTAGTACGGATGGCATGGACGCCCCGATCAGCACAATAAACGGAGCCTTCTTTACGCCACGGTCGCGAGCTTTTGCGTTGCTGCGCGCAGACAGGCTGAAGAGCGCCGTTTGAATTCTGGTTGCGAACTCGCGGGATTCTTCCAGCTTGTCCTTTAAGGCGATCTGTTGCAGCAGGTCTTTCAACTCGTATACGGACTTCTGTGAGCTTGCGTTCTCTCTGGTGGCTACTTCCAGTGCGCTTTGCGACGTGGTAAAGTTCAAATAATAAGTTTCCACGCCTGATGATGCGGGGGCAGGAGATGAGTTCGCATGAATTGACAGGAACAGGTCCGCCTTATGCTCGTTGGCAATCTCCGTCCTTGTCTCAAGCGGGATGAAAGTATCGTCCGCGCGCGTCAAAATAACTTCACTGCCCAGGCGCGACTCGATCAATATGCCGAGCCGTTTAGCCACATCCAGGACCAGATCCTTTTCTAGTAGACCGCCAGGCCCGCTGGTTCCAGTATCGTGCCCGCCATGTCCGGCATCGATCACAATTCTACCGATCTTCAAGCCCAAAACGCGGGAGAGAGAGGGATCTCCGTTCTTCGGCAGCCTTGCGGGTTTCGGTGCAGACAGAGCCGCGATTGCCTTTTCTGTCGATTTAGACACGGCCGCCTTACTTTCCACATTGGGATTTAGTTTCGGCGCCGGAGGCAGGGCCGGAACTTCCGGTATGGCTGGTAGCTGCTGGCTTCCCGTTACGCTCATCGAGAGCGGACCGGCAGGAAGCTTCCCGCCAACAGGCCGGAGTTCGATAATGAGGCGATTGGGATTGGTTAGCTGGGATGCAACGAAATCGACCCCTATTTCAAGATCAAACACGACCCGCGTCACGTTCGGCTGGGTCTCGGCTACTCGGATCTGCTTCAGCAGCTTGTCATTGACCGCAATGGTGTGCTGTCCCTTGCCCCCCATGCGGAGGTGCATCCCGAGCAAATCGAAGAACATTCGATCGGGATTCTGCGCACGGTCAGAACGGAACTCGAACTCATCGCTGGTTTCGATAACCACCCGCGTGGTGTCGGCCATGGACCAGTACCGCACCGCGGTTACCGCGTGCGAAGGCGTGGGAGATTCGGCGTGAAGGTTAGAGAGTAGTAGGATCAGGGCAGCGGCTATTCGGGAATAACTGCGGCGTGGCATATTCTTATTGGGCGCTACCCTCATCGGCCGCCGCTACGGTGCGCATATGAAGACGCCCTTCCGAATCCACGAAGTGTTCCACCGGAGGATGCCGCTCTACTAGGATAGTCTTCGCGGGGACTGTGACCGCGGCGACCTTCCGCTGCTCCGCCGCGCGCCGTGCGGAACCATATTTCTCGCCGACCTTGTAAACGTAGTGCTCGGTTTCGCGGTACGGAGGAATGTTGTTCCGGTACTTGGCAACCGCGCCTTCGCCGGCATTGTACGCAGCCAGAGTGAGCCGCAGATCGTCCGGATAAAGTGAATTGAGATACTTCAGATACTTGACGCCGGCTTCCACGTTTTCCTTCACGTCGAAGCTGTTCTTGGCGCCAAACCGCCGCGCGGTGGAAGGAATGAGTTGCATCAGGCCCTGGGCGCCCTTGGGCGAAACGGCGTGAGCATTGTAATTACTTTCCACCTGAATCACCGAGTGAACCAGAAGCGGATCCACCTGATTGCGCCGCGCCGCGTCTTCCACAATCTCCTGCAGATTCGCATCGATCATAGAGCCACTTAGAGCGGCACTCTCATTGGCATCGGCTGAAAACGGTGCAATGACTTTCGCCACTATGGGTTTTGGTGTCACCACCACCGATCGCATCAGCCGTCCGCTGCGCGCATCGACGCGGACCACACTGGTTAGGCTGGCGGCGCCCATCTCAACAGTCAGGCAGAGGCTCAGCAGAAACAGAGAGGAAAAGCGGTTGAAACAAACTCGCATATTTGTGTTTTATCCGATTATATCCGCGGACGGCTCGCGGGCGATCCTTCTTTCCTAGAGTGCAATGCTATTATCTTCTCATGCACGGCCCCGGAGATGGAGCCGCTGGCCAGTCCGCTGGTTTTGTGCTGACGGGCGGCGAAAGCAGGCGGATGGGTAAGGACAAGGCACTGTTGCCATTTGAGAGTGGTGTATTGGCCGCACGGATCGCCGGTACTGTGCTCCGGACGGTCGGGTCGGTACGGCTGGTGGGAGATCCTGAACGCTATGGACAATTGAGGTTTCCGGTGATCCCCGACCTTCATCCGGGCTTCGGACCAGTGGGCGGCATCGTGACTGCTCTGTCCATATCTTCCGCCGAACTGAATCTGGTGGTTGCCTGTGACATGCCGGGCGTTTCCGTGGAATTTCTTGCCTCTCTGCTGGCTGCCGCTGCGGAATCCACAGCGCAATGCGCGATCCCAGTAACGCCGGATGGGCGGCAGCACCCGCTCTGTGCGGTCTACCGGCGAACCGCCATAGTCCAGATGCAGAGGGCCGTGGAAGCGGATATTCATCGGCTGCTTACCGTTATCCAGACACTTAGCGTTCATTGGCTCCCTGTTTCCACATCTGGACCGCTGCTGAACGTGAACACCCCGGCCGAGTGGGAAAGCTATCTAAATGCAGCCAACTGAGCAGTTTCCGCACTATATCGAGTTTCGGCACGTGTATAAGACGTTTGACCGGCCGGTTTTAGTCGATTCCAACTTCTATGTAAATGCCGGGGAGACGGTGGCGATCATCGGCCGCAGCGGTGTAGGCAAATCGGTGACTCTTTCTCATATCATGGGCTTTCTGAAGCCCGACAAGGGGCGGGTAATTGTAGCTCACCAGGACATCACCGATATGTCCGAGGCCGAGTTGCGGCTCATCCGCAAGAAAGTCACCATGGTGTTCCAGAATGGAGCCCTTTTCGATTCGCTGACAGTAGCCGAAAACATCCTGTTTTCACTGGAGCTGCGGGACGACTATGACAGGAAAAACAAAGAGACCGTAGTCAATGGGCTTCTGAGCATGGTGGATTTGTTGGACGCCAAAGATTCTTATCCCACGGATCTGGCGACCGGTTATAAGCGGGCCGTGGCAATCGCCAGAGCTTTGGCCGCGCAGCCTGAGTGTATTCTCTACGACGAGCCGACCACCATGGTGGACCCCATCATGTCAAACCATCTCGGCAATCTGATGCTGCGGCTCAAAAAAGACTTGAAGCTGACGTCGGTGGTGGTGACCCACGACCTGGAACTCCTGTGGAAAGTAGCGGACAAGGTCGTGTTCCTTTTCGAGGGCCAGATTATCTTCTTCGGCCCTACCGCGGACCTTGAAAAGTCGGAGCACCCGCACATCCGGGAGTTCCTGGCGATGGATCGCGTGGAGCCCGAGGCTGTGGACGCGATGAGTGAATAACCCAAGCCGCTCTACTTTCCCGGCTTGAGTTGCTTGAACCAAGCTTTCGCTTTGTCGAGAGTGGAGGCATTTGGCGTGGGGGATTGTACGGCCAATTGCGAGACGGCTGAATCGTCCGGCTTCGCCGGTTGTGCCGATCCATCAAATAAGGTCTTTCCGGCCAAGTGAACGCGATTGCCCTCGAAAATATATGTCTGCCGGTATAGCTTGCCGTCATCCCCTTCCAGAATGAGCGAGAACGAGGGAGTAGCCCCTAATTTCACCTCAATCGGATAGAATCCCTTCACGTTGCGCTGAATGTAAGCAGTCTCATAGCGGTGATGCCGCAAAGACCAGATGAAGACACGGAAACTGTCGAACTCATACGGCAGGGCGCCATCGCGAATGGTGGTCCAAAGCCAATTATTCTTCGCCAGATCGCCATCCTGCACTTTGCTGAGCGAAAAATAGGACGTGATCCGGTGACCTTCGGCATATTGGGCCACCTCGTCCGGGATCGTCATGTTCAGCATCCGGGTCAGCACCCACCCCGCCTTGCCATTTTTGGTGCGAACCAGCGACCAATCGTCCATGCGGATGGGAACCACAGGCTCGGGGAGCTTCACAGGGAGCGACTGCTGTTCCGCGGGCCGGGTCTTCGAGAGCTCCAGCCAGTTCTCGGGAGGCTTGGGTGCGGGGGCTTTCGGCGGCGGAGGAATTGCGGAGTCTTTCTTCCCGGATTTCTTCCGGCGCACAACGGGAAGCGGCTTCAAAATAGGAGGAGCCGCCGCAGGAACTTGCGTCACGCGCGGGGTGGCGCGGTGGCCTACGACATCGACCGGGGAACCCTCCGCAATCTGATAGAAGCTGGGCGACTGCCGGTTTGGCTCTGCGTGCATGTTCAGAGTACTAAATACTGTCGCCGACCCTTGTGACGGAAGGATCGCCGAACGCTCTGAGAAATCGCGAAGCTCTTTCATTTGCTCCGGCATCATCAACTGCCGGTTATCGGTCCAGCCCTCTACGCCTTTCGTGGTACGAACCTTTATGAAGCGCCGGCGGGCTTGCAGTAACTCCACGCGGTCTCCGTGTTTCAGCGTTGCAACTGTCTTCGATCCGGGAGCGATGTCTTCGCGCAGGTTGAGCGTGATTGGGCCTGCAAACGCCTCCCCCAGCGACGGCATACGCGCCGGTTCTTCCTTGCAGCCCGAAAGGCAGCAACAAAAAAGAAAGATGGCCGGCAGGGTAATAAAATGAAGGACGCGGCTGTGCATTTACGCCAAACTTACTCTTATTGCCAGTTTAGCAACCCGAAATTATGACGGAAAAACTCAAGGAGACATCGGCAGCGGATTTCTATTGTCCACGCTGCAATGCGCCAGTGCGCGATCCGCTGATGTGCGGAGATTGTTCGGCCATCATTTGCCGGCAATGCGGAACGCCGCTGGAGAAGATTGACGAACTCGGATTCGGCTAGAATGCCTCAACGAGGCGCAGCCGCACGGAGAAATTTTGTCGGCTGCGATGGTTCCACTTCGATCCCGGCACACGCGTCGTCCAGAAGCCAGACTTCGCCTCTTCGATAGGTGTCCCCGTTAATCCGCCCTTCGCCACCAAGCGCGATCAACATGCGTTCACGGCCCGGTCCGCCGTTAAGAATCCCGGCGTGTTCCACCGAAACGGCATCGGCGGTGAAATATTCGCAGGTGACTGGGAGATGTGTCTTCCCGTTATACGGACTGAAGTCCGACACCGCCAAGCCGCGCTCCAGATGAAGCTGGCGAGGCCGCCCGTAATCGTAGAGACGGTAAGTCACATCGGAGTTCTGTTGAATTTCACAGAGCGTAATTCCGGCGCCGATCGCGTGAACGGCGCCGGCCGGAGCAAAAAAGGAATCGCCCGCTTGCACCGGTATCCAGTTCAAGAGTTCCTCTACGCGATTCAGCTTCAGCGCATCCTCGAATTGCCCGCGAGTGATGCGCTCACGAAATCCGAGTGCAATGGATGCGCCAGGTTTGGCCTCAAGAATATGCCACATCTCGGTTTTCCCGGGCGAGTTTTCATGCTGGCGCGCGTAATTATCCGGCGGATGCACCTGGACCGAAAGATTCTGAGACGTAAAGATGAACTTTATCAGCAGTGAGGCTTCGCTGCCTGCCGGAAACCAGACTTCGCCGGTTACGTTTGGGGCATCCGGGAACCACGGAGACAGTTGAGTGGTTCCCCAGATTCGTTCTCGAAACGAAGGCTCGAGTTTGGAAATCCCCCGGGCCATCAGGCTTGGCTGACGATGAATTGATGCAGCCGGTCGAGTCCGCGCTTCAGCTCGTCCATGGATGTGGCGTAGGAGATCCGAATGTGACTATCAGTCCCGAACGCTTCTCCCGGCACTACCGCGACGTGCGCTTTTTCGAGCAATTGCTCAGCAAACTGCATGGATGTATCGATTCCGTTCCTGCCTAGAGCGACTCCAATATTTGGATAGGCGTAGAATGCGCCCTTGGGCACCCCGAGTTTGATACCGGGAATTTGCCGCAACCGGTCAATGGTGAAATCACGCCGCTTGCGATATTCGGCTAACATGATTCCGATGGATTCCTGAGGACCGCGCAAGGCCTCGACGGCCGCTTTCTGAGCGATGGATGTCGGATTCGAAGTGCTGTGGCTTTGCAGCTTGTTGATCGCGGACATCACTGGAGTGGGGCCCAGGCCGAAGCCGATGCGCCACCCGGTCATGGAGTACGTCTTCGATAAAGAACCTGCCACGATCACCGTGTCTTTCGCGTCCTTGGCTGAGGCGATGGAGAAGGGCGCGTCCTCGTATAAGAACCGGCAATAGCACTCGTCCGTTATCAGCCAGATTCCGCGCTTGCTGGTAATCTGATAGATGCGCTCGAACTCCGCGCGTTCCAGTACCGCGCCGCTCGGATTGGAGGGCGAGTTGACGATCAACATCTTTGTCTTCGGCGTGATGTACGGCTCAATCATCGCCGCCGTGAGTGTGAAGCCGTTTGCCTCATCCGTTCCGACGAAGACACACTTGCTGCCGGTGTAATTGACAACGTCCTTGTAGGTGACCCAGTACGGAACGGGGATGATGACCTCGTCGCCTGGATTCAGCAGGACTTGCATCAGATTGAAGATGACGTGCTTGCCGCCGACGGAGATGACGCACTCCGCGGGGGAGTAGTTCGTGCCGTAATCGGCGGCGTGGCGCTCGCAAACGGCTTGCTTCAATTCCTGTGTCCCACCGGCAGGCGTGTATTTTGTGAAATTGTTGGCGATGGCGTTAACAGCAGCCTGCTTGATATTATCCGGTGTAGGAAAATCCGGCTCGCCCGCGCCAAAATCGACGACATCGACGCCCTCGCGGCGCAAACGGTCGGCGTCGGCCGCAACCTTCATGGTGGAGGATACGCTAATCAGCGATATCCGTTCAGCTAAATCAAGAGTTGCTTGCATTGCTTCGCTTTTCATTGCCTCGCTTTTCTCCAAATAGTCTATCTCTTAGACGGGTCTCGACGGCGGCGGGCACCAGCCCGCCGATATTCCCGCCCAGCCGAATCACTTCCTTCACCAGGTGGGAACTGATAAAAGAATGCGCCTCACTGGCCATCAGAAAGACGGTGTCGATTTCAGGGCGCAACCGGCGATTCATCAAAGCCATCTGGAGTTCGTGCTCGTAATCCGAAATGGCCCGGATGCCGCGGAAAATCAGGCTCGCCTTTTTCTGACTGGCATAATCGACCAGTAAGCCCTCAAAGGAATCCACTTCTACATTTGGGATGCCGCAGACCACTTCCTGCAGCATACTCATTCGCTCATAGACCGTGAACAATGGCTGCTTGTTCTCATTCTGCAGGACCGCGACCACCAGTCTGTCCACCAACCGCGCGCCTCGCTCGATCAGATCGAGATGCCCGTTAGTGATGGGGTCGAACGAGCCCGGATAGATGGCAACTACACTGGCTGGCTTCGAGGCCACCGGTAAAGATCCTTCATCGCTTGATTAACTTCTGATTGTAGCAAGGGTATCGCCTTCGGCTTAACGAGGGTAGATGGCCTTGGGCTGCATAGCCGATCAGCTTTTCATCCCGCGTCAGTAGGCTGGCTCCATGATCTCGAGTTGTTGCTGGAATGATGCGATCTGCTGGATCGCGGTGGAGTTCACCCGGAAGGTGAGATGCCTCGAACGCGACGCGCGGGGTCATTGGAGAATACAGTGGCCCGGCGTTTCGAGCGCATCCTCGATCCATTTCCAGCATGGTCTGTCGAACTCAATTCTCTCCTTTTCTCGATCATCGCATCTCCCAGATTGAGATGATCGATATTGCAAGCGACCCCTCGGCAGCCGCCGTTTTTATTATTTGTAACTCAGATGGAGAAAACTTACTTGCGGCCCCGACTTGTATCCAGATCCAGCAGTGAGTATCCAGAAGGATCGTTTAGTTCGCCGGAGGCTTTATTGGCATCCAGTCGACATCGATCGGGCTGATCATATCGTCCCTAAATTTACGCTTCCCTTGAGGCGGCCCAAACACAGCCGGACGTTGTTCCTCGATAGGAACCAGCCGGGCTACCGGCTTTCCACGTTTCGTGATGACAATCTTATTACGCTGCTGTTGGACTTCGTCCCGCAGGTCAAGGCACTTCGCCTTGAACTCACCCGCACCGATTTCTTGTTCATAACGAGGTTGTTTTCCATGTCACATTAAGTCAGCGTCTTAGGAAAACAGCAATTCCAGATCTTCGCGCTTCATGCTGCCGACCAGACGGTTATTCGCATTAATAATCGCCTCGGCCAAGCCGTGTTTTTTCGCCTGTAATTGCAGCACCTTCTCCTCTACGGTGCCGCGGGCGATCAAGCGGTAAGCGAACACGCGGCGGCTCTGCCCAATGCGATGCGCGCGGTCAATTGCCTGGGCTTCCACAGCCGGGTTCCACCAGGGATCGAGCAGAAAGACATATTCGGCGGCGGTGAGATTCAGTCCCACTCCGCCTGCTTTCAAACTGACCAGGAACAGCTTGCAGTCCGGGTCGTTCTGAAAGCGTTCCACACGGGTTTGACGATCCCTGGTCTTCCCATCCAGATACTCATACACGATCCCTTCGCGATCCAGATTCTGGCGCACGATGGAGAGCATGCTGGTGAATTGCGAAAACACAAGCGCCTTGTGCCCTTCCTCCAGTACCTGGCTGAGTTGCGGGAGCAGCATGTCGAGCTTCGCGCTGGATTCTCCGGTGCGCTTCTTATCGATCAACCCTGGGTGGCACGCCGCCTGCCGCAGGCGCAGCAAGGCTTCCAGGATCTTTATCTTTGATTTGGCAATGCCGACTTCTTCCACGCTCTTCAGCAGCTCGCGCCGGAAATGATCGCGCAAGTCGTCGTAGAGCTTTCGTTGCACGGGGTCGAGTTCGCAGAAGAGCGTCTGCTCCAGTTTGGCCGGCAACTCGGTAGCAACCTGATCTTTCGTGCGCCTGAGGATGAATGGACGAACGGCTTTCGCCAACAGTTGGCGCGATTGCTCATCTGGATTCCGCGTTGCGCCCCCAAGGGATTGGAATACGGACGCCGACCCCAACATGCCCGGGTTCAGGAATTCGAAAAGGCTCCACAACTCGCCCAGATGATTCTCCACCGGAGTCCCGCTCATCGCCAGTCTATGTTTCGCATTCAGCAGGCGCGCGGCCTTCGCCGATTCACTGGAAGCGTTCTTGATCGCCTGCGCCTCATCCAGCACGGCATAATCGAATTGCACTTTTTGTAAGTCGATTACGTCGCGCCGCATTGTTCCGTAGGTGGTTAGAATCACGTCGTGATCCTTGAACTGCCGGACGTCCTTCTCACGGTCCACGCCTGTGTGATCCAGCACGCGTAATTGCGGGCAGAATCGAGCGGCTTCCTGCTTCCAGTTGTAAACCAGCGTTCGCGGCACCACAACCAAAGATGGCCCAATCGCAACCGGGGCGCCCCCTCCGTTTACAGGCGGTGGAGTGGCGCGCAATTGGCGGCGTGTTTCCAGCAGTGCCAGCACTTGCGGGGTTTTGCCGACACCCATATCGTCGGCCAGACATCCGCCGAAGCCAAAGCGCCGCAGGAAGTGCATCCAACCTAAGCCTTCACACTGATAGCCGCGCAGTTCGCCGGAGAATCCAGCCGGCTGTGGAGCGGCTTCAATCCCTTCAAAGCGGCGCAACTCCTCGCGGGCGCGGGCGAACACCTGGTCCACCTCAATTTCAGGCCGTTCGGCCAGCAACACATCAAGCAATCCAGCCTGTGCGCGGGAGAATTGGATGTGGTCTCCTTTGGACTGCCCAAAGCGCACCAGCATCCCGTAACGCTCCAGAATTTCGTCCGGAATGATGCCGAATGTGCCGTCGTCCAGGCGGACCATCTCTTCACCCTTCTGAATCGCCTTCAGTAACTCGGGCAGTTTTACTTCTCCGGAACCGTAATCCACTTCGCCGTGCAGTTCGAACCAGTCTATGCCGGAAGTGATCTCAGCCCGAAATGAATTGGGCCGCCGGAACATCTTTCCTTCCGCCTCAATATGCCAGCCGGCCTTGACCAGTTCGCGCACGGCAGTTGGAAGCTTTTTCGGGGTGAGCTCCCAGCCGGCATCGGAAGAGGAATAACCGCGCGTGGCCGGCAGAAAACCTAACTGGCGCAACATCGCTATCGCACCTGACTCAGCTGTGCGGTCGCGTTGTAGATACCGCCGGTTTGATGCGTCGTAGAAACCTTCGGCCGGCAATGCTTCCGGGATCTGGTTGCCATCGTACGAAAAGGATAGAGTTGCTTCGAAGTTGTCTTTCTTCGTCCAGTACCGCTTGGCTGCCTGCTCAATCCGCAGGCTGGGATGGGGAGCGGACTCGACATGTTCAAACCGTAGCTCTTCCGGCCAGTCCACGCTGGGAGGATTAGGGCGGCTGAGTATTTCTTCCACTAACTCGTTTCCCTGAGTAAGCGGGACTTTGACGTGACCTTCCTTCCGCAACAATTGCAGCCATCCGGAAGCGCCTCCGTGCTCAAACCGGGAAATGAATCCGCGTGCGATCAGAAACCCGTCTTCCAGGAAGAGAGTGGGTTCGGCGAGATCCAGGTGCTCTTCCCCGCGCCGGAATTGACCGCTCAGGATCCAATTCGAATCTCTACGCAGGATGAGGAGCCGGAATTGCCATGGATCATTGTTGTCCCACGCGAGTGGTGTCATGCTCTCCAGCGGGACTGAGTTGTCCAGCCGCAAGCGGCAGCGGCCAGTTGCGCAGATTTTCGGCAAGAGCACATGCGGCACACTGTGCTTTAGCCGGAAAACACAAGGAAGCAATTCCGGCTGGTATGAGTAGGGATCCGGCGCTCCGCCGAGCACGGTTAATATCTCGCGATCCAATTCATCCGGAATCTGTGGAATCACAGCGCGTGAGATCCGGTTAGTTTTCAGCTTTCCCCATTCCCCGTTTTGCTTGCGTTCCCGTTGGTTCACCTCCAGTGGGATGCCTGGCAACGACGTTGAAGACAGATCGATAAGGTAATAGACCTCGCGGACGCCGCCCCAAGTGTCCACCTTCGTTGCGGATACCGGCCGGACCTGCGATAGCAAGTCTCGCCACGCCGGGCTTCTCAGATTGCGCTGCTGCGTTTGGCTTTTTTGGCCGCTAGCAGGCCAAGATCGTGTGCCCGGCGCAGGGATCTCAAAATCATCACTGAGCAGATCGTCGAAATCCTCATCGCCGCCGTCCACCAGCCGGAGCCGTCCGCCAAAACCCAAAAGATAATTCCTGTTTTCGGCCGCCAGGATGGTCGCCCAAATGTGCTTACAAGGGCCGTCCGATTCAAAGTACGGGCAATCGCAAGCCACATAGAAATCCCCGCCTTTCCTCGACAGAGTAACCGCATAGAGATGCGAACCTTGTACGTTCGCCAAAACTTCCGACCGGTCTCCCTCAAGGATTTTGACGCCATGAGCCGCATAGATATCCGATCCGCGCTTTCGCACGGTGGATGAAAAATCCGAAGTCAGGTGGGAGCGAAGGTACATTGGCGCAACGAGCGGGTGAAATTTCAGGATCCCATACCGGAAGACCTCTATCAAGTCAACACCCCCATGCAGTTCCCGATTGGCGAATTCCACCTCGTTCTGCACTAATAGTCTGAGGGGGCGTCGCCGTTGGCCAAAAACTTCAAGGATCTTTCGGAAAGGGAAATTCTGGCGCTTGCAATTTCGCTGGAAGAGGAGCATGGCCGGATTTACGCGGATTTCGCCGATGGGCTGCGTGAGGCTTATCCAGGTTCGGCGAAGATCTTCGAAGAGATGCAGGCCGAGGAATCCGAACATCGCGCAAGTTTGATCAAGAAATACCGCGAACGTTTTGGTGAGCATATTCCACTGATCCGGCGGCAGGATGTAAACGGATTTATACAGCCGCGGCCGGTCTGGCTGATCCGTCCCCTTGGGATTGCGGTGGTGCGAAAGCAGGCTGAGGCGATGGAACTGGAGACGCGCCGTTTCTACGAACGCGCCATCCAGCAGGTGACGGACGCCTCGTCCCGCAAGCTTCTGGGAGACCTGGCCGAAGCGGAACGCAAACACTATACGATCGCCGAGTCGCTTGAGCAGACTCATTTGACAGCGCCAGTTCGGCAAACGGAAGAAGTTGCCGAGCGGCGCATGTTCATCCTTCAAATCGTGCAGCCGGGTTTGGTTGGTTTGATGGATGGATCTGTCTCCACGCTGGCGCCTGTTTTCGCCGCAGCTTTTGCTACGCGCAACACCTGGGACGCCTTTCTTGTTGGAATGGCGGCATCGGTGGGGGCGGGAATTTCTATGGGGTTTGCCGAGGCGCTGTCCGATGACGGATCTTTGAGCGGACGCGGTCATCCATGGATGCGGGGCGCGGTGTGCGGCGCAATGACAATGGCTGGAGGAATCGGTCACACGCTGCCCTATTTGATTCCGGATTTCAAAGCTGCCACTACGGCTGCCATTGCGGTGGTGGTTATCGAACTCGGCATCATCAGCTACATCCGGCACCGCTACATGGATACGCCCTGGGTATCCGCGACTGTGCAGGTGATGTTCGGTGGCGCACTGGTGTTTATCGCCGGTGTGTTGATCGGAAGCTCATAATCTTATTGGAGACGGAAATGAAAAAGTCGATAGCGGTGGCCCTGAGTTTTGCCATCGCGGGAAGTGCGGGCGCTCAACAGACGCGAACAGAAGTAACCAAGCCCACCACGCCAAGAGACGATGCAAAGCCCAACAGCGCGAAAGTCCCCGACGTGTACGCGATCACCGGGCAATTTGAGCGCATTCTGGTTCTGCGCTTCAAGTACCAAGCCGATCTTCTGGCGGGATTGGAGGCCATGGTGAAGCAGCATAAGATTCGAAATGCCGTGATCCTGGCGGGAGCGGGATCTGTTCGGAATTACCATCTGCATTCCGTCAGCAATCGCACGTTCCCTTCAAAGAATATGTACATCACGGACCCGACGGCGCCCGCGGACATCGTAAGTATGAATGGGTATGTGATTGATGGCAAAATCCATGCCCACATGACGATGACGAATGCGGACAAGGCATTCGGAGGCCATCTGGAACCCGGCACCAGCGTATTCACGTTTGCGATCGTGACGTTGGGCGTTTTCGGCGATGGAGTAGATCTCAGCCGCGTAGACGACAAGACGTACCGCTGAAAGTTTCCGGCTGCAAACTGATAGTCTGGATTCGTTGCATTTTATGATCTGCAGGACTGCTCTCTTTTTTGCCGCTCTCTTGACCGCTGCCATCGCGCAGACGTCCTCAAAGATTGACTTTGGGGGCAAGTACTCACGTTCGTACTCGTTTGCGGCTGGGCAGACTGTCGAGATCAGCGTCGGCTTACCGGTGCCGTCGCAATTGCCTCCGAACGGTAGAATCGCGGTCGAGTGGGCCGGGTATCGCAAAGTGCTGCACGCACTCGATCCGGATTTTTACATGGTGTACATGCCGAAGAAGGCCTGCACTTTTACCCTGAACGTTTCCGTCATCGAGGATGAAGAGCCTATCTTCAATCTGCCGCGTTGGCGCGAGCCCGGTACCATCCAAAAAGTCGAGCGATTCCCGAAGCGCACTCCCTGGCCGGCCGGACTAAACGTTCCGCTGCGCGTGGAAGTGAAGACCGTCGAGTTTGGCGCTTCTACCCGCGGCATGTGGATTGAAGCGGAACCGAACGATTCCATCGCCGAAGCGCAGCCCATCGCCATGGGCAGTTCCGGCGAAGACGAGAACCTGCAAATTACAGGCAGCGCGGATGACATTGAGTACTTCGACAACGGGAAAGTGGGCGCCTCCGGCCTCGACTGGTTTCGCATTGAGTTTCAGGGAAAGTCTCCACGTCTGTTCACGGCAAATCTGACGCAGCCCGATCCGCTGGTGGTCTCTCAGGTATTGTTCTACACAGTCGATGGCAAAGAGTATCGCGAAGGTGCAAACGCGAATGAGCGGGTCCACCAGCAGACGGAAGGTCACCGCACAGAGATCAGCCGGATACTCAAACCTGGCGGCGTGTATTTCCTGAAAGTGGAAGCCAACTCGCCCGGCTACGAGGTGGAATTGCGTCTTCGGCGGCCAGCCCCTTATAAAGATCCCCGGGAAGCCGTGCGTCAGGCGGTGTACGACCATCTCGCACAGGTAGACGCCTGGCTGCTGAACAGGCCTCGCGGCGCAAGCGTGGACAGACGCATTCGCGATACCGGCAGTCTGCTGGGCACGCATTGCATGAGTTGCCATACGCAGTCGGGCGTATGGGGTCCGGCGGGCGCGATGGCGAACGGCTATCGTCTGGAGAACGTAGCGAATTTCCGGCATCTGGCAAACGTGATGTATGAATCCTTGCGGCCCACCAACGTGTTGCAGGATGCGGCGAACAACACGAGTCTTGCGCCGTTGGATCTGGGCGACGGCCCGGCAGGCACACGGGTGGCCGGTTACAACGTTGCTACGCTCGAATCGGTGATCCCGCCGCGGCGTCTGCATTCCGCGCAGCAGATTCGCACGGCGAATTTCGTCTTGCAGTCCGCGGACCCGAGCGGGGTGAATGCCGCCGGGCCCGGTTCGAACGTGGGGCAGTCCATCGTGTACCGCTATACCGGTGAGATTCTGAAACGCGCCTGGGAGCACACTCGGGACGAGCGCTATCTTTCAGCTCTGGAACAGAAGGCTGAGAAGCTGGTGAGCGTGATTCCAAAGTACAGTGACGATCTGTCAAACCGCATCGAGTTTTTCATCAAAACATTTCCGATGGATTACGTGGACGTGCGGCAAAAGTCGGATGCCGCGCAATCGTTGTGGACACGGGCTCGTGCGCAGATCGAAGCCGACGAGCGCAGGCTCCGCGCCATCCAGAAGCCGGACGGATCATGGGGCTTTCATCCGGGTACTACAGCCGATGGGGGACGGACCTGGAAGGATGGCTCGACCGATGGAAAAGATATTGACCCGGCGCCGACCGCATTAGCCCTTACCGCCCTGGCCGCACTTGGGTATGACGACCGCGACCCGGCAGTGGGCCGCGGCGTGGAGGCTTTGCTCAAGATGCAGGACCCATACGGCCGCTGGAATCGCAATGCACTCACTGGGTTCGTCTCCACGGCTTATTCGATTCATGCGTTGTCCCGGCTCTATCCAGAGAAGCAGGTAATCTCGCAACGCCGGGATTTTGAGCCTCGCCCCAACGAGTCCGTTGCCGATGCAGTGGCTCGATTCCGTGCGCTCGCGCAGCTTGGGCTTCGAGCGGATGATGGCCGGTTTGTCGATTTGATGATTCCGGGTACCGCGCACGGCAGTCCCCAGGTTCGCTATTGGGCGCAGATCGCACTGGGCGCGGTCCACAACGAACGGGGAATTCCAGCTCAACTGAAGGGATTGGGCGACCCGGTGAAAATGGTGCGCGAAGCCGCGCGTTGGGGTATGCGCCAGACCTTGCTGGACGATAAGGGCTGGGATTACTTGTTCACGACGTACGAAACGGCGGACGATCTCACGCGTGCATCCATTGCGCGGGCGCTTCTGATGCGGGCCGATGGCGTGCTCCCGCGTACTGCCGCCGGCTTTGATCGCTTGTCCGCAGCGTTGGACACAATGATGAACAAAGACCCCTATCCGGGCGTACGTGCCTGGGCTGCGCGCGCGGCCTGGAACTGGTGGATCTGGAATCCGCCGGTTCGCAAACGCTTAAATCAGGCATTTCTCACCAGCCTGGAAAATCCGGAAGAGAGCGCACTGGTAGAGACGGCCAAGCGGTACCAGACCGAGGCGTTGTTCATCGCGAATGGGCAGCGCGCTAATGGCAGCAAGGAACATCAATACCCGGAGCTTGCCCAGTTGTTCGAGACCATCTCCGATCGCCTTGACAAGGGCGGCAGTGAGAATCTGATTCGCCGCGTTGTAAAGGTAGCCGGAACGTATTACAGCATGGCCGGGGGCGACGGCGGGCCCGGTCAAATGGGTTATGTAACGCCGAAGTCGGCGGAGATGGTGGGCAAAGCGCTGCTGCCGTATTGGAAGAACGCCGAAGATACAAAGGACGACACGGCGATCAAGCTCTCCATCGAGGCATCCGCAAACGCGACCTGGGAGCCGCTGCAGAAGAAAGTGCTCGCGTATTCCAGCAGCGGTCCCGAGCATCTGCGCACGCTGGCTTCCACCTCGCTGTCAGATCCACGTGTGATTTCACTGCCTGCGACACAGGAGTTTCTGGAACCGCTTGCGGCCCAGATACAGCGCGGGTCACAGGAGCCGGAGCGCCGCACGGAGCTGGTGGGACCGCTGATTAAATTGTTCTCGCGCGCGCGGTGGGACATGCCGAAGACCGAGGAGCAGCAGCGGATTTTCTACGGATTGTTGGTTCCTTCCTTCGCGCCCGAACGCGGCAAGCTGGAAGAGAATACGCACCAGCCGTTGCAAATGGAAAAGGAGTCGCCCGATTGGTATCTGGCGCGCAGCATCGGGCAGGTGATCCATTCCAACCCCGACCTGCAGACACGGGCTCTGCTGGCGCGGTTTCCGAAAACTTTCGCGACTCCCATGGACGAGATGCTTTGGCTGCCGACGATCAAGTGGCTGCTAACCTTTGAAACGCCGGTGCCGGAAGTGCGCGGACAGAAGAAGACCGGACCCGATGATTTGAACGGCTTGCGCGAGCAGGCAATTTATCTTTACTTGAAGGAACTGACGGACAACACGGTGGATCACCGGCTCCGGTCTGCCGCATTGGCTCTAGGGGCTGACGCGGGGGTGCATTCCCATCCACGCATTGCGCCTGTCTTGAAAAAGGTGGAGCCGAATTATGTGGAGGAAGACGTGCCGGAAGTGGCTGCCATGTCCGATCCCTGGAAAGCTAATTTCGAATTCTTCAAAAGGTGGGTGGCGCCCGAAATGACGAAAACGAACCGCGAAGACGAATTCGCCTGTCTGGGTTGCCACGGGGTTGCCGGCCGCGTGCCTTCCATGGAACTGATGCCAGCTGACGGCAATGGCTATCTGAGTGCGAAGGCGGCGTACCGGAATTACGTCACACTTCTGGAGCGCGTTAACGAAAACGATGTTGAGCAGAGCAAGATTCTTCGGAAGCCGTTGAATGTGCAAAGTGGAAAAGAGGACGGCCACCAAGGTGGACGGCGTTTCAATCCCGGGGATCGTGGATATGAGATTCTTCGTCGATGGGTGCTGGATGCTGCCATTCTGAAGCAGGCCGCGGCCAAGTAGGCATGAAAAAGATTTGCTGGTTGCCCGCCCTTTTTGTAATGACTTGTGCGTGGACGGGGTGGTCCGCAGACTGGTTGAACGAAGGTGGAGATCCCCAGCGATCGGGCTGGCAGAAGCGCGAAGCGCAGTTTTACCCGGCGAACATCAGTGAACTGAAGCTTCTCTGGAAACGACGGCTCGATAATCGATCAAAGGGTTTGAACTCACTGACCGCGCCCGTGATCCTGGGGCCGATCATCACCCATCGCGGCATCAAGGAACTGATTTTTATCGCCGGAGCCTCGGATAACGTCTATGCGGTGGATGTGGATCGTGGCACCGTGTTCTGGAAACGGCATATCGAGACTGCAGCGGCCCCAGATCAAAAGGTTAATTGGCCCTGCGGCGCGGGATTGACCGCTGCACCGGCGATTGGCCCGGCTCCGCGCGGCAACGCGCCGAGCGAGGATGATCCGGGGCCGATGAGACCGCTTTACGTTCTTGCCAGCGATGGCATGCTCCACACGATCCGCATTTCAACCGGGGAAGACGCCGTGGCTCCTGTGAAGTTTATCCCGGCGAACGCGAACGCTTCTAGCCTGAATCTCGCAGGCAATTCGATCTACACGACAACCTTGGGTGGATGCGGGGCCGCACCGGATGGCGTCTGGGCAATCGATGCAACCGCTCCCGGCGCGAAGGCCAGTTTCTTTTCCTTGCACGATGGTAGTGTCCCGGACAAGGCTGGCGTTTCGATTGGACCGGATGGAACCGTTTACGCGGCGTTTACCGGAAAGCTTGCCGACACGGTGATTGCCCTCACGCCGGCGACCCTGAAGCGGAAGGATGATGTCGCGATACCTATTGCCGGAAGCTCCGCCACCTGGCAAGATACGGCGGGCACACGCTGGATCTACGCGGCGGCCCGGAACGGAAGCATCGCCGCTTTCAAAGTCACGGGAACCGCCAGACAGCCTGAACTCGAACCCGTCTGGACCTCGCGCGATCTGATTGGACCGGTGTCGCCCGTCATCGTCAATGGAATTGTCTTCGCACTCTCAAGCGGCGAGATCCAGGGGGCAAAACCAACTCATGCAACTCTGTACGCCCTGGATGCTGCAACGGGCAAGGAATTGTTTTCCAGCGGGAACGCCGTCACGTCCTTCACGCACTCCAGCGCATTGGCCGTGGCGAACGGACATGTATGCTTCGCCACCTTCGATAACACGCTCTACTGTTTTGGATTCCCGATCGAGATCTAACTTAGCGCTCCAGAAATATTCCGAAAGCATACAGCGTGCTGTCGTTCGTTGCAAAATAAACACGCCCGTTAGCAACCGTCAGGCCAGTAAGGTTCCCAGGTGCAGTTACCTGGCTCCCGGTCGAATACATCTCCTTACCGTTTGTGCCATCCAGTGCATAGAGAGTCGCGTGAGTCGACCCCTTTGGCCGCTCGTCGCGAGTATATGCTCCAGCAGAGAGCGCGAATATCACTCCGCTGGTGATCACCGGTGGTAAAGGCGAACTCATGTCGCGCGAAACCCAGGCCGGCGTCAGCACCGGCTTCCCATCCAGCTCTTCCACTTTGAACGCGACGATGGAGCCGTTTGGCGCAGCGCCGTTCGCACCCGGCAGCTTCAATTCCGAATTGACCGCCCCCCAAACAGGAGCGAGCACCCAACGGGTTCCATCCGCATCTTGCCAACTAGACAGGCCGCCCCAAATGCCGCGACCAGCGGAGGAGACGGGCAGCGTTTGGTACAACGGCGTCTTATGGTTATCCCCACCCATTGTCTGGGAATCCAGCAGGTATAAACGGCCGTCATTGCCAGTGGACACAATGACGTCCCGGCCCTTGTACGCGAACACTACGGGCGTTGTAAGATTTATCTCCGGATTTTCCGTTGTAGCCGAACCGCCGGGAGCCGTGAAATATTGTTTTAACTTCAGGTCCTTCGGGGTCAGGGCCACAACCGTGTTGGACCACTTGTTTGAAGCCGGGTCCAACGGTCCCGCTCCTGTCTGCACGTAGACCATTCCGTCAGTGCCGAGAGCCAGGCCGCCCAAGCCCGACACGTCTCCGCCATTCAATGCAAAGCTGGACACCTTCGGTTCCGGGCCGTTCAGATCGATCGCCCAAACTCCGTTCGGCGCGCCGCTGCATCCCGAACCGGTGGTGGTATAGACGATGCCATCATGCACGGTCAAGCTGGACGCTTTGGCGTTAGCCGGAAGAAAGTTCATCGCCGGCGCCACATCGTCGCCATTAGACGTGTTCAGCAGATGGAGCTTCCCGTCACTCGAAACTGCAAAGGCGGGCCGGGGGGAGCCAAAACCACCTGGACCCAAAATTCCTTTGCCGATCCCCGGCGTAGCGGCGGCCGGAGCGGGTGCAACAGGACGGGCACCGGCGGGGCCACGGGCAGGCCTGGCTCCGAAGTTCATGGGCGGCACGAGCGACGGCGAGGCCGTTACGCTACCCGAGCAAAGGGGCGAAGAGGCGGTAGCTTTCGGTTTATCCGATGAGTAGTCAAAATGCTTCTGCCAAAAAACCCTGTCCATGTCCGCATCGATGGCCCACAGATTATCGGAACTCCCGGCGACGAAAGCCAGCTCCTTGAATCCCCGATAGGAAATGAGATTCCCAATGATAACCGGAGGCGTCAGCGACCACGGGCCTTTTTGTTTGCTCTCGAACTTCCGCTTTAAGACAAGCTGGAAATCCTTGATGTTCTCTTTAGTAATTCTGTAATCGCTCTTTTCCCAGCCGGTGCGCTGGGCATCGCCGCCGTAAGATGACCAGTCCAGCGGCCGTCCTTGCGCGTTCGCGAGCCCGGCGCAAGCGAGAGACAGGATAGCCAGAACGGAAAATGTTTTCATGAACGAACCTCCGCGCATATTGGATGAAACTATTTCTGGCCGGGGAGGCCGAAGCAATACAGCACACTGTCGAAGGTCGCGATGTACACACGTCCATTGGCCACCGACAGCCCGCTAAAATGAGTGAACGTTTTGAGCTGATCTCCGCTCGAGTACAACTCTTTGCCAGTTTGGCCATCCAGCGCATACAGCACCGCATGGCCGGACGCCTTGATGCGCAACGGGCTGAAATCGGCAAGCCCACGATCCGCATACGCCTGCCGGGTGTTTTCGCCGTTGCCGTATGAGAACACCACTCCGTTAGCGATCACCGGAGGTTCGGCCTGATCCATATCCCGCGACATCCACGCCGGCGTCAACTGAGTTTTCCCGTTCTTGTCTTCCACTTTGAATGCCACCACCGCGCCATGCGTCACCGAGCCGTAGGAAATCGGAACCTTGAAGTCCGGATGTACCGGTCCCCAGAAAGGCGTCAGAGCCCAGCGGGTGCCTTTGGCGTCTTCCCACGTCGCCATGCTGCCCCATATGCCCGCAGACTGAAAGTCTGCCTCTTCATTGCAAAGCAACGGAGTACGGTACAGCGGCGTTTGATGGTTCTCACCGCCGGCTGTCTTCGTATCCAGCAGGTATACCCGGCATTCCTTGCTGCCCGTAATCATTAGTTCCCGGCCCTTATAGTTGAAGATTGCCGGAGTGACCTGCATATCCAGATCGCGCTTCTGCAGCCAGAGCCAGTTCGACGGTATGAACCAGCCCTTGAGTTTCAGTTCATTGCCCTCGACCCTGGCTCCGATCAAGCCGTTGCCATAGACTTGGTTGGCGGCATCGTATCGCCCGTCGCCCGTCGGGGCCCAGGCAGTTCCATTAGAATCGACCGCCGCGCCGGTCCTGCCCCACAAACCGCCGCTGCGCGGATTGTAGGTCATCACCTTTTTCTCCGGATCTTTGAGATTCACAGCCCAGATCTGGTTTGGGTTTCCAGCACAGCCTTGCGAGGTGGTCGTGAAAACGATGTTGTTCCATAGGTTCAAGGCATACGACTTGCCATTGGGGTACCCGAATTGGAATGGCGGGGCCACGTCTTCGCCGTTGGCCAGATTGAGTGAATGGAGCTTGCCGTCGCCTGCCAGGGCGTAAATGGTTCTGGCGCCGGACCCGTCCGCCGGACCGATTACAGGCGTCGCTGTCTGCCCCGGAGGACAAAGAGGATCGCCCGGTCTCCCTCTTCTCTCCGGCGTGGGATATTCGAAATGCTTGCTCCAAAGCAGCTTGCCGGTTTCCACATCAATCGCGTAGAGGTTGTCGGAGATGCCGGCTTCAATCGCGATCTGCTTCACGCCGCCGCTGGTGTTCACCTTCTCAATAATCAGAGGAGGAAAAAGAGAATGCATCTCCTGCGGGATATTGTCGAGTTTGATCTTCCAAAGGACTTTTAAATTCTTGACGTTATCTTTTGTAAGGATCTTTTCGTCATGCTGCCAGTTCGTCCGCTGGGAGTTGCCCCCATCGGTGGGCCAATCGGCAGCCCAAATGAGAGCACAACTGGCGGAGATCGCAATCAAAAGATTTAGTTTTCGCATGTGAATCAAAATTTATATCACACTCATTAAAAGTAGAACTTCAACCCAAGCACCAGCCGTCTCGCCAGTTCCGCCCCGGTAAAGTAGCCGTAGTTCGTATTGATCTGATTGTTATTTTGATCAAAGCGAGCCCCGGTGTCGACAGACTTGTATTGCGTATGATTGAACGTGTTGTAGGTCTCGAAACGAAACTGCATGCGCCGTGCCTCATTCGATCCCAGTCTGAAATTCTTGAAAAGTGAAATGTCCCAATTGTTAATACCCGGCCCGTAAATTGGCGCTTTTGATGCATTGCCGATGCCGTTTGTGGAGTAAGCCGGGACGGGCGGTTTCACGGCATTGACATTGAACCACTGGCCGGCGGGTGCGGCGGCATGCGGATCGGCAACCAGTACGGACCGGCTGTCCAGACCATTACCTGTACCTCCCGTCAGGTCTGCCGAATAGCTAAGGCTGTATCCAAGTCCGAGCGGCGCGCCCGTCTGGAAATTACTGATGCCCGCAAGTTCCCAACCATCCAGGCCGACGCGAGTGAACGCATTGTTCCAGTATTTGCTGACATTGGGCAGATTGTAGGCGTAGTTGAGGATTAGAATCTGCGTGCGGTCGAAGCCTGCCGGCCCGTAATTCCGAGATCGGTAATTGAGCACTGGGTTGACCGTGCCGCCGATGCCGTCGGTATAGTCAAGCGCCTTTGACCATGTGTACGACAGGCTGTAAGTGAGGCTGTGCGAAAAGCGCTTGGTTAACTGCACCTGAAGCGCGTTGTAATTGCCGGCTCCGGCAAATTCAAGATAATTAATGTCCCCATAACCCCTGATGGGACGGAGCAAGTTGGAAGCGTACGGCTTGTTGCCGGTAACGGTCGGGTCGATATTGGAGGGCAGGAAATTCGTGCCGTATGGCACCGCATTCAAGTTGCGCGTGTTGAGTAGATGCTTCTGGCTGTTGCCGACATAGGCTACATCCAGCACCGTTCCGAAACCAATGTTCTGCTGGATTCCGAAACTCCAGTTGTAAACGGAGGGAGGCGTAAAATCACGCTGCACGGCGCTTACGTTGGTCGGACTCAAGCTCAGGGGAGTGGAGAGCAGGTTATTGATGGTGGTGTAGTTTGCCGAGGCCGTAGTCACCAGTGGCGGCGACTGCACAAGCTGCAAAATCTGGTCGTCGTTGAAGCGATCGGAGAAGATCCCGAAGCCGGTGCGCAGTGCGGTTTTTCCATTGCCGAAAACGTCCCAAGCCAGACCGATGCGTGGAGTCACCTGAATGGAAGGCGTGTTGAGAATACCTTCCTTGTAAGTCTTCATTCCCTGATAAGGCGTACCCGAGGCCGACGAGAACGTACCGATCTTTACAGCCCGCACAACCTGTCCGGTAGCTGGATCCCGCCCTGTGCGCTGCCCCGTGGAAGGATCAATATACGGTTGAATCAGCGGCGGCTGCTTGGCGGCATCGTAAGTGGCGAGATCAAACGCAGCCAGATTATCGCCGGCGCTAATCGTCGGAGCAATGTAATAGAAGCGCACGCCGTAGTCGATCGTCAAACGTCTGGCTACCTTCCAGCTATCCTGCGCATACGTTTCCACGTTATTGTAGCGCCCGTGAGCGCCCGGATGTCCGTTGGATTCCGTGTAGGTATCCACGATGCCCAGCAGCGCGTTGGAGTAGGCATATCCTGTATCCAGCGGGTTCGTCGCGTCCCGGTCGAAGTTAAACGTGCCGTTAAACGAGGTGGCCCGCGCGGCGTTGCGAGTTCCATGCTCGACAAAGATTCCGAACTTCAGGCTGTGCTTGCCAAGAATATCGGTGAAGTTGTCGGAGTAGTCCCAGATGTTGTTCGTTCCAAAAAAGGGAAACCGTCCTTCGATGCCCAGGTTCCCATTGTTCGGAACACCGGCAAAAGTGGCGTTCGGAATCAGGTTGTTCGGGTTCACCTGCGGATAAAATTGAGGAATGGTCAACCCAACTTTCTGGCGATTGTTACTGTCCAGGGCGGCTTGGCTGAGCGCGTCCACCGTCTGGTGAGCGCGATTCACGCCAAACGTGAATTCATTGATCTTCGTCGGGCTGAATGTGTGGATCAGAGTCGAAACCAGCCCGGCGCTGTGGATCTGGTAAGTGATGGGGAGTTGCGGCCAACTCTGTGTGCTGCCAAGGCCCGCGAGCAGTCCGAAGGCGCCGTTCGAAGCCTGATAGTCCTGGATCAGCCGCACATAGAACTGATTCTTGGATGAAATGTTGTAGTCCAGCCGGAGGATAGAGTCGCGCCTCGGCTGTTTGTTGATGCTGATACCGCTCCAGTTATACTGATTCCCGGGCGCGACCGTATTGGGTAGGGGGAGCAGGCTCAACAATTTTTGGCCATTGGGATCGATCCGGCTCGGGGGAACAATGTTGCCAGGAAATGGGGCTCGTGTTGTTGGATCGATGATCGTAGCGGACGATTGCGAGAAGTTTCCCTGGCGTTCAAGAGTAGTCGGGAAGGTGTACGTTCCGGCGCCGCTCGGAATGGTCAACGGCAGAAAGTCCTGAGACCAGAAGAAGAACAGCTTATCTCTGGACTTGTTGAAATTGGTTCCGGGAAAAATAACTGGTCCGCCAACAAAATAACCGGGATTATTGAAGCGGTAACGTGGACGCGGCAACCCGTTTCTATTGTTGAGCCACTCGTTGGCATTCATGTCTTCGTTGCGGAAAAAGTAATAAGCGCCGCCGTGAAAATCGCGGGTGCCGCTCTTGATGATGGTGTTGATGGTGCCGCCGGAACTGCGCCCGTATTCCGCCTGGTAATTACTAAGCAGGACTTTGACCTCAGCCACCGAGTCGAGGCTCGGGGCGAGATAGGGACCAGTCATTGAGCCTGTGTCCAGGCTCGTAATGCCGTCGAGATTTAGATTGATGGAGCCCGCGCGCGTGCCATTGATATTGATGCCCACCAGATCGTTCCAGCCTGGCGATTCGCGATTTGCGGTATCGGTAACGCCCGGCAGCAGTTTCGCCGTACCAATGTAGCTGCGCCCTTTGAGCGGCAGCTCCTGCATTTGGCGTGTGTTGATCAGGCCGGAGCGTTCCGCGCTTTCGGTCTGGACAGCCACAGCCTCTCCAGTCACTGAAATGGTCTCAGTCAACGCGCCAACTTGCATTGCAATCGCCGGCAGAGTGACCCGCTCGGTGGCGGACACATTCACTTCCTGTTGCTCATATTTCTTAAACCCAGGCGCACTGATCGTAAGGGTGAAAGTGCCGGGCAGCAGGTCGGTAAAAACAAAGTTGCCCCCGCCATCGGACTTGCTGGAACGGGTCTGCCCGGTCTGACTGTTCACGATCTGGACATCGGCGCTTCCAACCGCGGCCCCGCTGGAATCGGTTACGTTTCCGGAAAGCCGTCCCGTCAAGCCCTGGCCAAAAATCATGCCCGGCCAGCAGCCCGCGGCCAGAATGAAAATCGCGCAACACGTTCTTGTAAACATGACCTCACCTCTGAAGATCTGAAGAGACCCTAGCGCGAACCATGTTATAGCGCAGGAGTTTGAGTGTCAAACGACCAATTTTGACAGCCTAAAAAGCCAGCCTGCTCTTATTCGTCTCTATCTTGGCCGCGTCGATCCCCGGAACTGTTTTCAGGTCTTCTATCGATTTGAAGTCGCCCTTCTCTTCTCGCTGATGCACGATGGCTGCTGCCTGCTTGCCGGGGATTCGCAAAGCGTTTTCCAGATCCTTGGCGGTCGCCTTATTCACATTGATCTTCATCGCGGGGGACGATTTTGAGAAATTTGCCGCCAGATAGTCGACCACTTCAAAGAATTCGTCTTCCGTGCCGGTCGCGCCGCGCTGGATCATGTCCTCGACAATTGCGCCCCAGGTTTCTCTGTTCTCTTGCCTGCCGATGACAAGTTCCGCCCCATGGCACGCGCCGCATACTTTTTGCGTTGCCGCCTTGCCGGGT
>JBBPYD010000107.1:0-16738 GCA_038200305.1 Bryobacterales bacterium | reverse complement strand
CGCGTTGAATACGGAGCGCTGAAAGATCGAGAGATTCCGACATAGGGGTATCTGACAGTAGTATACGCTGTCAGATTCGGACGCTACGCTCCGCCAAAGCAGCGCTGTTTGATTTACCTCATTCTCCTGTCGTGCACCCCCGTGAGCTTTGCAGGTTTCTTTGTATTCCCCCATCTGGCACAATAGTGAATTGCCCCCTCGATTCGATCCAACAGCTTACGGCGAAGACACTGCGGCGATTTTGGCATTGGACCAAAATGGAGAACGATTGATGCCTCTTGCAGGCGGCCCGGGTTGTAGTGAAAACGCGCGAGCGCTTTTGTCAAAACATACGCCGGGTGATTTGTTTCCAGAATGCGTCAGTCCTGAAGGCGCGCTCAGCGGGCTATGGCTCTATTTCTCCTGTTTCGACGCATGCCATGCCCTGTGTCAAGACTTGGAAACACCGGAGGGTAGCTTCTGGCACGGCATTCTGCACCGGCAGGAGCCTGACCCCGCCAATGCCGCTTACTGGTTCCGGCGAGTGGGTTTGCATCCAACTTTCCCCGAAATTCACCACGCCGCTGCGGAGATCCTCTCGCGATACAAAGTACCGTGGAAATCCAAAGACCAGTGGGACCCCTTGGCTTTCGTCGATTTTTGTGAAGAGGCCCGCCGCCAGCCTGGCTCCGATATGGAAAAGGCGGCACTGGAAATACAGCGCGCCGAGTGGCAATCCCTGTTTGACTACTGCGCGAGGCCGGGCCAGTGAGCGGCATCCGCGCGGCAGTCCTCACCGCCTTTGAACAGCCGCTCGAAATTCGGGAATATCCAGCGCCCGCATCGCTGGCCCTTGGCGAAGTCCTCGTTCGCGTCGAGATGGCCGGCATTTGTGGAACCGATGTCCACCTGTGGCTGGGACAGCTTGCCATTCCACTGCCCGTCATCCTGGGCCATGAGACCGTCGGGCGCATTGAACAAATGGGGGCCGGTCTTGAAAAGGACTGGCGCGGGAATTCGTTGCAAGTGGGTGATCGCATCTGCTGGGCCAGTTCCATCGCGTGTGGCGAGTGCTTCTATTGCCGTCAGAAGAATCAGCCCACACGCTGCCTTACACGCAAAGCCTACGGCATCTCCTACAACGCATCGGAAGCTCCTCACCTGCGCGGAGGTTATGCCGAAAAGATCCTGCTGCGCGCAGGCACCGCCATCTTCCGCATCCCGGATTCCCTGAGCACCGAAGCTGTAGTCGGCGCAGGCTGTGCGCTCACCACAGCGATTCATGGGATGGAGCGTGCCGCGGTTTCTTGGGGCGATGTCGTAGTGATCCAAGGCACCGGCCCTGTGGGCTTGGCGGCGCTTGCGGTCGCAATTCAGGCGGGTGCGGCCAGGACCATCGCCATTGGGGGACCTCCGCATCGCCTGGAGCTCGCTCGCCAGTTCGGTGCGGACGTGGTTATAGATGCCGATGCGAATCCCGATCTCGCCGGTCGCCGCAAACAGGTGATCGAAGCGGCTGGCGGCTTCGGAGCCGATGTCGTCATCGAGTGCGTCGGCCACCCGGAAGCTGTCAACGAAGGGATCGAATACTGCCGCGATGGCGGCAAATTTCTCGTGCTCGGCCAGTATGCGAATGCCGGAAACATCTCCTTCAACCCGCACACCATTACTCGAAAGCAGTTGCAAGTGATCGGCTCGTGGGGATTTGAGCCTCGTCATGTGGATCGTGCGCTCACTCTGCTTCATCAAACGAAGTGGAAGGACCATTTCGCGAATCAGGTGACGCATCGCTTTCCGCTTGATCGGGCAGATGAGGCTCTGAAGACAACCAGGAGCTGGCGTTCGGGCAAGACCGTGATCGTCCCATAACCGGAGAACTTATTTGCTCAAACGGCTATTGCTGATTTTTGTCCCGATTGTCATTCTGCTCATCTGGCTTGCGGCGCGCAAATCGGCTCCCCCAACGGTTCCGTTCGCGCGCGTCACTCGCGAGACAATCGTCAGCACTTTGAATACGGACGGGAAGGTGGAGCCCATCGAGTGGACTTCTATTCGCTCTGAAACGGCAGGCGCCGTGGATAAGGTGGACGTACAAAAGGGTCAGGCCGTGGTGAAAGGGCAACTGTTGGTCGAGCTGGATGCCGGTCAGGCGAGAACCGATCTCGCAAGCGCGCAAGCGAAGATCGCCGAAGCGGATGCCGAGCGTCAGGTTCTGTCCACAGGCGGCCGCTCCACTGAACTCGCCGAAATCGAAAGCGGCCTGGCAAGCGCACGCGCGAATCTGGCAAATGCCCAGCGGGAGTTCGAAGCTACACAGAGACTTGTAGCCAGGCAGGCAGCCACCACCAGCGATCTCAACGCCGCACGGGAAGCCGCTCAGAAATCCGAGTTGCAGATCCAATCCTATGAGCGCCGCCGCGCCGCGCTGGTCTCATCGACGGACCGAACCATCGCCGATGCCCGTGTGCGTGACATGCAAGCTCTCGCCGATGCAGCCCGCCGCCGCATCGAACTCAGCCAGATCCGCAGCCCAATTGGAGGCATCCTCTATCAATTCGATGTTCGAAAGGGCGCGTACCTGAATCCTGGCGATCTGGTGGGCAGCGTGGGGCGTCTGAACCAACTTCGTGTGATCGTGTACGTGGATGAACCCGATCTCGGCCGAGTAGCGAAAGGCATGCCCGTGACCATCACCTGGGATGCGCTTCCAAGCCGCCAGTGGAAAGGAACCGTAGAGAAGGTTCCAACACAGGTGGTCCCCCACGGCACCCGGCAGGTTGGGGAAGTGTACTGCATTATCGATAACCCGGACCTCACTCTAATTCCAGGGACGAATATCAACGCGGAGATCCGCTCGCAGGTCGTCGAGAACGCGCTGACGATGCCTAAAGAGTCGATTCGCCGCGAGGCCGCGCAAACCGGTGTACTCAAACTCCAGGGCGACCGTGTGATGTGGACTCCTGTAAAACTCGGGGCAGCCAGCGTGGCCCGAACGCAGGTTACGGAAGGGCTGAGCGAAGGCGACGCCGTCGCGATGCCGGTGGATATTCCGTTAACCAGTAACCAGCAAGTCCGCCCGATCTTCCCCTGATCATTGCGCGCCCCCTCTTACGAATTGAACCGCCGCCAGCAACACAGCGGCGCTGCCCATTGCCAACAACACCAGGCCACTGCCCCAGAGTTCGCTCAATCCCGCGCCCCGCAAAATCACTCCCCGCAGGATGGTGATGTAATAGGTCGCGGGAACCGCATGGCTCACCCATTGAAAAGATTCCGGCATGTTTTCGATCATAAACACATAGCCCGATAAGAATACCGAAGGCAGCAGTGTGCCCATGGCAAGCTGAAAGGCCTCAACCTGCGTTTTCGCTTTGGTAGAGATCAGCAGTCCCAGGCCAAGAATGGTCAGCAAGAACGGAAGCGACAGGATCAATAACAGGATCAGGCTGCCATGAATAGGAACATCAAACACGAAACGCATCAGCAACAGAATCGTGCAGAGTTCCACAAACCCAAGCAATCCATACGGCGTCATCTTGCCAACCATCAAGCCTAGAGGACTCACGGGTGTGAGGGACAACTGTTCCAGCGTGCCTTTCTCCCGCTCCCGCACAATGGAGAACGCCACCAGCATCATAATCATGGCCTGCAGAACGATCGCGATCATACCCGGAACAAAGAAATTTGCCGAGCGCGTTGCCGGATTGAAGAGAACCGAGTGCCTGGCCTCCACCGGCATCGCCGTTTGCACACCGCCCAACAAAAGCCGCAACGACTCCTGCAGCATGATCCCATTCGATACGTTCACTGCATAGTTCGTCACCGTTGAATCGGAACCGTCGATCAGGATCAACACGCTCGCCTGCTGCCCATCCTGCAATCTGCGCGAGTAGCCAGGCGGGATTTTCACTCCCACCTTTGCCTTGCCGGCGACAATTGCCCGGTTCAGCTCGGCATCCGATTGCACGATCTGGACCAGCCGAAACGCATCGGAATTGACGAACGTATCCATCAACCGCCGGCTCTCTTGCGTGCGGGATTGGTCCAGGACCACGGTCGGGATCTGCCGCACATTCGTATCAATCGCAAACCCGAAAATTAGAAGCTCCAAAACGGGAATAAACAGTGCGAAAAACAAGGTGGCGCGATCCCGCGAGATATGGGTGAACTCTTTGCGGCACACTGGCCAGGCACCCGCGAACAGGCTGTGCTTAGCCGTTTTAACCAGCGTCATTTTCCGGTGCCCCTTTGTAACTGCTCTGCGGTGATTCGCTGCGTTAACGTAACGAACACGTCTTCGAGCGTTGGTTCTACAGCCCGAATCACCGGGTCTCCGCAACCGCACGGCGACAGATCCCGGCCCAGTTGTTCGTGCGGCGCCGATTTCTCTATCAGTACGTGTATAGACCGTCCGAAGATGGTCGCCTCGCGGATATACGGAAGCCGTCTCACCGTAGTCAACGCTGTGGATGCGTTCGGGCATTCTAGTTCCAGACGCTCCGTCCCCTCTGGATTTGCATCCGGCAAACGCTTCAGTTCCTCCACCGTCCCCACCGCAATCAACTTCGATAGATAGATGTAGCCCACGCGGCCGCAGCGTTCGGCTTCATCCATGTAATGGGTGGTCACGAAGAACGTCACGCCCTCGCCCGAAAGCCGGAACAGCAGATCCCACAGCGCCCGTCGCGCCACCGGGTCGATGCCCGCCGTCGGCTCATCCAGGAACACAACTTCCGGCGAGTGGATAATCGCGCACGCCAGCGCCAGCCGTTGCTTCCAACCGCCAGAGAGCGCGCCAACGCGGCGGTTTAGATACGGCGAGAGGGATGTCAGATCGATCACGTCGCGTTTGCGTTTCTCCAGCATCACGCCCCGTAGCCCATAAACACCGGCATAGAAATCCACGTTCTCCGCTACCGTCAGATCTTCGTAAAGCCCGAACTTCTGGGACATGTAGCCGACGTGCCTCTTGATCTCGGCCGATTCTTTCCGGACGTCCATGCCCAGAATGGTGCCGGTCCCACTGCTCACCTTCAGCAATCCGCACAGCGCCTTGATGAGTGTGGTTTTGCCCGATCCGTTCGGGCCAAGAAATCCGAACACTTCTCCTCTCCCGACAACAAGACTCACGTTGTCCACCGCAACGAAGTCGCCGAACCGGATCGTCAGGTTCTCAGCGGTGATTACCGGTTCCACAACTCAACCGTTGCAGCCATGCCGGATTTCAAAACTCCGGAGCTGTTATCTAGCCGCACCTTCACCCCGAACACCTGGTGATTGCGGTCGTCACGCGTCTGAATATTTCGCGGTAGAAACTCAGCCTGGTTTGAGATCTGTTCGATCACGCCGTTGAATTGCCGGCCGGGAAAAGTATCCACGTGGGCGGTGGACGCCTGCCCTACGGAAATTCGCCCAAGTTCCGGCTCCGGCACATAGACCTTCACCCAAAGTTGCGATGCTTCCAGCAGTGTCGCCACCGGGCGGCCCGCAGCCACAAGATCGCCCGGACGCACGCTAACCACCTCCACGCGGCTGTCGGCCGGCGCGGTCACTTCGCTCTCTGTCAGACGAACTGAGATTTCATCCACTTGCGCCTTCGCCTGCGCCACCCGTGCCTTGGCCTCGGCGATGTCCTCTTTGCGATACCCTTGCCGCATCATCTGCTCTGCCGCCTGGGCCGATTGATAGCGCTGCTCAGCCGCCCGGATCTCCTCTGGCCGCGTGCCGGCGCGTAACAACTCCAATCTCTGGCGCGCGGATTCGGCCCTCCCGGCTGCCTGATCTTTCCGCGCCCCGGCGTCCTCATACGCCTGCACTGAAATATCTTCCGAAACGCGAAGCTTTCCCAGCCGCTTGAAATTAGCTTCTGTATTGGCCGCGTCCGCCTTTGCTGCCTCATAATCCGCCTGTGCCTGTGCGAGTTCCTGCGGCCTGGGGCCTCTCTGCGCCTGCTGCAACATCGCGAGTTCTCGGCGTGTTGCCGCTTCGGCCTGGTGGATCTCTTCGGGACGGTATCCCGCTTGCAGTTTCGCCAACTGCGCCTCAGCTTCCGCGATTCGCGCCCGCAATTGGTCGCGCTGTGCCATCAATTCGCTCACATCGAAACGGACCAGCGGCGCACCCTTCTTAACCGCTTGCCCTTCGTCCACCAGAACCTGCGTTACCCGTCCGCCCACCTTCGATCCCACTTGAATTTCTCGTGTCTCCACGGTTCCGGATAGCCGGAGTGGTGCGGCGTTGTCCCGTCGATTGCGCATGAAACCATACACCGCTGCGCCCACCACAACAGCCAGAACCAAAATGAAAAGGATGCGCTTCTTCATCGCCGTTTCCCCACCGGAGTTTTAGGGCCAAATCCTTCCAGGGCCAATTGCATCCGTTCCCGTAGCGTCTTGGTCAGCCAGCCGCGCGTCAAATCCGGATCAATCAGCCACTCCAGATTCGTAGCCAAATAGAGCGAGAACATCGTCTCGGCCGTCAGCTTTGGGTCTCCACAAAGCAGCCCGTCTCCGTGCATCTCCGCAAGAATTTGCGCCAGCGTTGCGATGACCTGCTTCTTAAGATCCACCAGCGAAGCCCGGCTGGCTGGCAGCGTCAAAATCTGGATCAACAGAATCTTTCCCGACTCGCCGAGGTCCGCATTTTCCTTGCAGAACGCCACAAGAATCGAGATCAGATTCTGCAGCGTCATCTTGCTGTGTTTACTGAACAGCTCTTTGAGTAGGTCGCGCCTCGCCTCCACCCGTGAGAGCAAAGCGGCCGCAAGGATATTCTCTTTCTGAGGGAAATAATTGAAGAACGTGGCGCGTGAGATGCCAGCGCGCTCGCAGATCGACTCCACCGGCACATTATCGAATCCGGATTCGGCGAACAACATCATCGCGGAATCGATGATTTCCTGCCGTGTCTGCTTCTTCTGTTTCGCTCTTAGATTAGGAGAACCCATTGGACTATAGTCTAATAATTAGACCATAGTCCAAAATATAACCCGAAGTCAAGGGGCGCTAAGGAACCATCTGAACGGTAATGGACCCCTTATCTTCCCAAGCGGCGTACACCGGCCCGGAACCCGCCAGATTCACAAACGTACCTTCGGCCAGCACCTGCGCGTCCTTTTGCCCAGGTTTTCGCAACATCAGATTCGCGCCTTCGCTCCACGCGATATATGGCCCATTCGCCGAATACGTAATGGACGGATTCTTCCCTTTCCCGATTGCGATTTCCTGCGACCCCGCCTCTGCATCGTAGATCGTATCGGCCCGGCGCCATGCGCTCTGCAATTGTCCCCGCGAGTCCAGCGCCACCGATCCCCCGTCCATCGGACAGGCGTTCAACTGCCATGTATCCTGCCCCAACTTGGCCGTGTGGAACGTCTTTCCGTGGTCCGTCGAACGTCCCACATACATATCGCGGGACCCGCCCAGCGCATTGCGCCACATCACATAAATCTCACCGGTAGGCGAAATCACCGCTGAAGGATGGCAACACTGGCAGATAGTACCGTCCGGAGATTCATAGACCAGCCGGTTCGGTTCCCAGTGTGCTCCTCCGTCGGTGGAGATTGCGCCATACAGTTTCGTGCCCTTGGCGCGTAGATCCAGCCAGGCGGCGAATAGGAGGTTGTTAGCGCCCGCAGCCATCGTATGCAGGCCCTCTCGTGCCGCATTCGGGACATCGTTCACCGTCACGCCGTGCGGCCACGTTTTCCCGCCATCCGTGGATCGCCACGCAATCAGATCGCCGTCCTTGCCCTTCCCCTCTTTGCCCCCAACAGCCGAGATCACTATCGTGGACCCGCTGATCGCAATTCGCGGACCGCGGTGCATACCGAGCGAGATCACCCCGGGCTCAGCCACCTTCACTGGCGTCGAAAACGTTTTACCTTCGTCGGCGGACGATGCAAAATAAATCGTGTTTCCCGATCCGAATGTTACCGCGACCGTTTTCCCGGACACGGCGAGTTGCGGTTGCTTGAACGGAACGCCGGTGGAATCTGGCGCAAAGTGCATCGTAAGCAGCAGCGCGAAAGGAAGAATGGGCACGATCCCAGCTTACAACGCCGCCGCCCGCCAGTCCTTATCGGAATCCAACCGGGCCGTCAGCCATTTCGTAATATCGGCCAGGCTTTCCGGCGAGACAGAATGCGCCATCGCATACTCATGATATTCGAGTTGCACCGGCAAGCTCTGCAACTGATCTCGGATCTCCCGGCCGGAACGTATCGGAAGCACGGTGTCTTCCGTGCCATGGACTACAATCAGCGGCAAACCGCGCAGTTCGTCAGCCGGAGCGATATTCAGTTCCATTTCAGGCAAAAGCCGCCCGCTCATCCCCACAATCCCTGCGAACATCCTCGGGTTGGTCAGCGCCGCAGCCAGGCTCACAATGCACCCCTGACTGAATCCCATCAGGAATACTCCGGCGGGGTCCGCCCCATAAGTTTCAACCAATTCATCCACGAACTTGAGTACCAGGACACGGCTCGCCTCAGCCTCTTCAGGAACTATCGCCATTCCATCCGGTGTGAAGTTGATGTGAAACCATGCATACGAGCCCCGGTCCAATGTAATCGGAGCACGTGCGCTCACTATCAAAAACCGCTTGTCCAGCAACGGCGCAAGCCCCATCAAATCTTGCTCATTGCTTCCGATACCATGCAACAGGATCAACAACGGCGGCCGCCCGGTGGAGAAAACGGCCGGCTGCCGGACAAGATGCGTAAGCGATAGCTGCTTCATCCGGACAAGTTTACTTCCTAGTCAGTTCCACATCCAAAATGATGCTGATCTCGTCGCCAACCAGCAACCCTCCAGTTTCAAGCGCCTGATTCCATGTCAGCCCAAAATCCTTTCGATTGATCTTGAACTCGGCGGATGCGCCAGCTTTGGTATTGCCCCACGGATCTTTCACATCCTCTGCCGGTCCTTCCACGTCGAGTACAACTTCCCGCGTTACGCCATGAATGGTCAGATCGCCGGTTACCTTCAGGTGATCCTTGCCGGCGGTGGCAAACGATTTCGATACGAATGTCAGGGTAGGAAACTTGACGGCGTCCAGAAAATCGGCGCTCTTCAGATGTGCATCTCTTTGCGGCTCACTGGTGCTAATGGTGCTCGCGTCGATAGTCGCTTCAATCTTAGAGTTGTTTAAGCTTTCGCGGTCGAAAACAACCACGCCTATGATGTTCGAAAACTCGCCCCGAACGTTGGACACCATCAGATGGCGTACCTTGAAGTGCGCCCGCGAATGTGCCGGGTCGATCTCATATTTAGCCGCTTGCACGGCCGTAGCTGGTTCACTCATTTGGCTGCTCTCTCCTTATTTCGTGTTCAAAGCAGCAGATGTTGTAAACAACGATTGGTCGCAAAAAAGAACTACGGATTCCTGCGAACTTTTGAGTGCCTACTCCACTACGGAGGCCCCAGCCATTTGAAAAAAAGCGTTCTTCACATCGTCCACATTGCCTGATTTCTGCGTCATAAAAACGCCCACCAGATCCTTCTTCGCATCGATCCATCCATGGGTTCCGAACGCGCCTCCATGTCCGTACGTCCCCTCAGAGAGCAGCGTCAGTGTGCCAATTGGCTCCTTCACAACTTCCCAGGTCAATCCGTATCCCGTTCCCGGCATGTGGCCCGCTTTCAGATCGCCGGTGTGCAGCGCGGTCATCACCGCAACCGACGCTGTCGATAAATAGCGCCGCCCCTGATAGCTGCCGCCATTCAGCATCATCTGGTAAAAAGCCGCCAGGTCGGAAGCCGTCGAATACAGTCCAAACTCTGGAGCCGGATATTTCGCCCCTTTTCGGAACTGCATCGCATCCCCGCCGAGAATGCCTCCACCGGCCTTCTGCAACTTGCCATCCTTGCTCACATACACCGCGGCAATTCGATCCTGTTTGTCCCGCGGCGCAAAGAAGAAGCTGTCCTTCATCCCAAGCGGCTTCAGCAAGCGGTCCGCGATGAACTGTTCATAAGCCTGATCGGAAACCACTTCGATAATCCTGCCGAGCGTGGCAAGTCCGGTATTGCTATACATCCATTTACTGCCCGGTTCATAATCCAGCGGCTGTTTCGCAAAACTGGCCACCGCCTCCGCCAGGCTCCGGTCCATCTTCTGGTACAGATCCGCCATATCGCCGTGCGGCCCAGACATCCCCGAGGTGTGCGTCATCAGGTCCCGAATCGTTATCGGACGCACAGGCTTCCGCACGATCCCCTTTTCACCGGCCATCTGTCCCTTGAACTCCGGCAGATACTTCTCCACCGGATCCATTAGCGACAGCCGGCCTTCCTCCATCAGCATCATGATTCCGGTGCCGGTCAGTGGTTTTGTCATCGACATGATCTGGAATATCGAATCCGTGCGCATCGGCTTCTTCGCTTCCAGATCCTGATACCCCACTGCTTCCAGTAGAACAATCGACCCATGCCGCGCAATCAGGTTCACGGTCCCGGCGACGTCGCCGCGGTCCACAAACGATTTCATCCTGGCAGGAATAGCCGACAGACGCCCCGGATCGACGCCGTTCTTAGCACCCGGCGGCTCAGCCGTCAAAGGAAGGAAAGCCAGGCAAAGCAACAGGACGGATTTTTTCATATCCTCGATCATATCCCTTATCCAGGTCAGCTCTGTTTTAAATTGTGGAAGTCGATGCGAAACGTGGCGCCCTGGCCTAATTGACTCTCCACGCTAATTTCCGTGCCATGAGATTCGGCTATCCACTTCGCCAAGGAGAGGCCCAAACCCGCGCCGCCCGACTCGCGTGAGCGTGCTTTGTCGGCGCGATAAAAGCGTTCGAAAATGTGGGGAAGATCGGAACGCGAAATGCCGATCCCCGTGTCCTTCACTTCAAGAATGCTTTCATGGAAATGGACGCTTACCTTCCCTCCAGGCGGAGTGTATTGGATGGCGTTGTCAAGCAGGATCACAATGAGCCGGCGGATCGCCATCCGGTCGGCCCTGATCTGGATCGCTGGAACCTTGGATGGAAAGGACAGGTCGAGATTCCGGCCATTTGCGAGTTTTCTGGCTGGCTCAATCACCTCTTCAATCACACTGGGAAGATCGAACGTCGAGACCTCTTGCGCCACATCATTCCCATCCGCGCGAGCCAGCATGAGCAGATTCTTTACCAGTTCCGTAGTCCTGCCTGTCTCTTCGATAATCTGCGGCAACGCTTCCTTGTATTCATCCGGCTGGCCGGAGCGCAACGCGACCTCGGCGGTGGTGCGGATCAGCGCGAGGGGCGTTCGTAATTCATGCGCGGCGTCGGCGGTGAATTGCGAGATCCTCTGGAACGAGTTCTCCAGCCTGCCGAACATTTCGTTCAGGGTGACCGAGAGGCGCTCCAGTGAATCGCCCGTGCGGGCAACGGGCAAGCGTTGCGATAGATTTTGCGAGCCGATGGTTCGTGCGGTGCGCGTGATTGCATCCACGGGAGCCATTGCCCGTAGGCTAAGCCAATAACCGCCAGAGGACGCGATGATCAACACCACGGGCACGCTTAGCAATAAAAGCCAGCGTAGCCGGTTCAGCGCGGTAGAGATGTGGCGCGTTGAGGTAGCCACCTGAATTGTGTAGAGCTGCGGCGGCAGGTGGGCTGTATAAAAAATGGTCCGGAAAGATTCCCCTTGTACAGTGATATCCGCATAGCGGGTAGGAGTGTTGGGGTCGAAGGTGCAAGGGGTGGAGTTACGGAGCTTTGGCGCTCTTTGCAGTTCAAAGCCTGTTGAATCGCAGACAGCGCTTAGGTCGTTGCCCGGCAGTTCGGATAGTGCTTCCTGGATTTCTTCCATGGCGTGCCGGCGGCTGCCGGAAGAAAATTCGTTATTAACAAATTCGCTGATTCCCACCGCGCGATCCTTTAATCTTTGGTCGACATCGTGAAGCAGGCTGGCTTGCATCGCCCACCAGATACCGGCTCCCAGCAGCGCTAGGGAAACAGCCATCGCTCCGCCGTACCACAAGGTCAAGCGCGCCTGAATCGACAAACCTACTCCTCGCGCAGGCTATAGCCGAAGCCGCGAATCGGTGGATTAGTTTTCTGGAGGACTCTCGATCCACCTTGCCGCGCAACTGCCGTATAAAGACTTCCAGAGTGTTGTTTTCGATGTCGGTGTCCCAACCCCAAACCGCTTCCATCAAGGTCTCGCGGGTGACCACTTTTCCGCTGCGGCGGACCAGCGTTTCCAGCAGAATGTACTCGGTTCGCGTAAGCGGTATTTTGCGGCCGCTGCGGAATACATCGCGGGTGGCCGGGTCCAGCGTGAGATCGGAAAATTGAAGTTGGGGTGCGCGGGTAACTGTGGTGCGGCGTGAGAGCGCATGAAGACGGGCGAGCAAAACTTCAAACGAAAAGGGTTTGGTCAGATAATCATCCGCGCCCAGGGAAAGGCCTTTCACGATATCGCCGGTGGTGTCGCGGGCGGTCAGCAGCAGAATCGGAATGCCGATCCCTTCCGAGCGGAGTTGACGCGTCACTTGAAATCCATCCATGCCTGGCAGCATGACATCCAGCACAATCACGTCGAACTCCCGCCCGCGCGCGGCCTCCAGGCCGGAAGGTCCGTCGAAGGCGAGCGCGATGGACATACCCTCGCGCTCCAAGCCCTTCCGCAGCGTGTCCGCCATCCTCTTTTCGTCTTCGGCGATCAACACCCACATCTATTTTTTGGACAGCATTTTTCCGTTCTGGTCGACCACGAGCTCCTTGGCTTTTCCGCCCTTCAGTTCCACTTCGTACGTCATTTTATTCCCTTCGCTAACGGACTCCACCTTACCAATTTTGCTGGTTCCGGCCGCCTTCGTAATTCCGTCTTTCACCGCGGCGGGCAGGGAAGCGAGTGCCACTTCCTGCTCAACCGCCAACGTTTTTCCATTGGCGTCCAGTGTCACGTCCTTGGCGAGCGCGCCAACCTTCATCTCAACTTCGTAAGATGTTTTCCCGTCCTCCACTTCCTTGGAATACCCGACCACGGTTGCACCCTTGCTTACCTGGTCAACGGCATTCTGAACGGCGGCCGGCAAATCACTGCGTTTGATCTTTTGATCGGCGGCGTGCAGGGTCATCGCCGCAATCGCCGCCGTCAGTGTAAATGTGTAAAAACGTTTCAATTTCGTTTACCTCTCAAAACCATTTTGAGCGAAGAAGCTTTGGATTTCCTGAGGTTTCCAACCATCCGCGTTTACCTGTGTTTATCGGCGGCCGGCAATTTTATACCGCTTACGGAATCTCCACCGTAATAATCCGTTTCGGAATCCGGCCCACGGCGATTTTAGTGATCTCCTTGCGCGCCGGCACGTCCAGCACGGAAACGGAATTGGAACCTGCGTTCGACACAAAGCAGCGTTTGCTGTCCGGCGTGAAAGTCAGCCAGTCTGGTCCCCGGCCCACCGGAATGGTCGCCAGCCGTGTCAGATCCGGCATAGAGAATACAGACACCGAGTTGTCCAGAAGGCTGGTCACCCACAATGTCTTGCCATCGGGCGCGACTCCTATTCCATGCGAAAACGTTTCGGGGATCAGCGGTTTTGCTCCCACCGGTCCGTCGGGTAACAGAATTTTGCCGGTTACCTTGCGAGTGTCGTAATCCACGATCGCAAAACCATGCAGGTTGGAGAGTTGGACAAATAAGCGATGCCGCGCGCCGTCGAACGCAAGCGGACGGGGCACTCCGGGCAGCGGAATTTCAAAGTCGGGCTGCTCTGTTTTAATATCGATGCCGGTAAGTTTGTTTTCGCCCATTGATGTCGCAATCATGTGCGTCCCGTCTGGCGAAAGGTAAACGTTGTGCGGGCCCTTTCCAACCGGAATACTCTTCACCTTTTCCAGCGATGCAGTATCCACTACGTCAACCCACGACTCCTGGCGGATGCACACGTACACGCGGCGGCCGTCGGGTGTGATGGCCACGTTGTTGGGGCGGCGGCCCAGCGGCACCCGGCGAATAACTTTCGACGTGGCTCGATCCACCACATCCAGCACATCTTCGCTTTCACTCGATACGTAAAAGCGGCTCTTATCCGGCGACGGCACGATCCCATGCGGGTTCTTCGAAACTTTGATGTCGTCTGAGACCGTATTGGTCGCCGGATCGATGACCGTGATGGTGTCGCCATCACTGTTGGCAACATAGATGTGGACCGAGGCCGCGAACAAAGGCCCCGAAAGGAGCAGAAACAGAAATCGCATGGTCAGAACAGCCTCCGCGCCGGCGCTTCCCGGCTGGAACCATTATCAGTGAGCGCGGCCATATCAATTTCGCTTCTTGCCGCTGATCTGCCAGTCTGTGAACGGTGATCGAACGCCGCGAATGTTCACATTCAGACAATAGGGCTTGCGCGCCGCAAAGGCACGCTTCACCGCCGGGGCGATCTGATCGAGTCTGTCAATCGTCTCGCCCCCGCCGCCGAAGCCTTGCATCACGATGTCGTACCGGGTGGCGCGCAATTCGCACGCGGCCGTAGTAGGGCCGGTCAGCGCCGACTGAAGCTCGCGTTCCAGCCCCCATCCGGCGTCGTTGCCAACAATGATCACGATGGGAAGCTTGTACCGCACCGCCGTATCCATCTCGGCGATATAGAATCCGAGTGATCCATCGCCGGTGACGATCGCAACCGGCCTATCCGGGTGCGCCATCTGCAATGCCATTCCATTCGGCAATGCGGAGCCGATGGTCCCCAGCGGTCCCAGGCGCAGCCATCCGCCGGCGTGCAGAGCCGGGATGGATGCGCGGCCCCAGTGCGCAAAATCTCCACCATCCCAGGCAAAGAGTGTTTCAGGAGGCAATGCCTTCTTAAGCTCTGCGTAAAACGCGGCTGGATGCAATGGCGAACCGGTGGCCTGCGCCTGATCGGAGACCCATTGCTCATTTTGCGATTTCAATTCCCGAAGGTGAGCCAGCCATGCCGGGCGCTCAGGCATCTTCACTGACATTGCGCGCAATGCGGATTTTACGTCGGCGTGGATCGCGGCATCCAGCCTGCGGTTCAGACCCAGTTCCTGTTGATGGATGTCCACCTGAATGAACTTCGCGGCAGGCGAAAACAAACGCGCGCCGCCCAGCGCCAATCGATAATCGATGCGCTTGCCGGTCACAAGGAACAGATCCGCTTCTTTAAAAGCAGTGCGAACGGCGGTGTTCAATGCTGGATCTGCGTAGCCCATGCAGAGCGGATGATCGTCCGGCACCGCCCCCTTAGCCATGGTGATTGTGTAGAGCGGCAGACCGGTCTTCTCAATAAACTCGCGAAGCTCTGTACACGCATCGTCCCACCAAACGCCGCTGCCCGCGATCACGATCGGCTTTTCGGCGGATTGCAACAGAGCAATGGCTTTCTCAATCTGCGACGGATCTGGCGGGGCGCTCGAAGCTTCTGGTATCGAAAAACAGGGCGCGATTGTGTCCGCTTCAGCGGTGAAGAGATCCACGGGAATGGTAAGGTGGACCGCTCCACGCCGTCCGGCATTCGCCTCGCTGTATGCGCGTCCCAGGTAGAACGGAATCTGTGCCGCCGTGGCGGGTTGGGCGGCCCACTTTGTCACGGGGCGAGCCATATTGACTTGATCGATGTCCTGAAAAGCCTCCCGATCCGCAACGCCGTTAGCACGGCTCCCGCTGACAGCGATCAGTGGGCTTGCAGCAAGTTGTGCGGTCGCAATGCCCGTGAGTGAATTGGTGTGTCCCGGTCCGCCGGTCACCAGGGAAAGCGCGGGCTTCCGTGTGATGCGCGCCCAGGCGTCAGCCATATGGGTAACACCCGACTCATGCCGCATGTCGACAATGGAGATCGGCGCTTTAGACGCTACGCTGAGGACTTCATTTAAATGATCGCCGACCAGAGTGAATATTCGATTAATTCCCAAATCTGCGATGGTGCGAACGAAAAGCTCGGCTCCGGTGGCCATGACCCACCATTCTACGGTTTCTGGTTTTGTGATTGTTGGGTCTTTTTAGTGCGCTTCTTCTTCGTCTTGCCTTTATTTTTATCGGTATCTTTGTTCGTCTGCTGATTTCCGGCGGCATCATGCACCGTTGTGCCTTCCGGGGGTTTAGCGATGCCCGTGTCGGGCTGGTTTGCGTATGGCGGCGGGTTCATCGGCTTTTCACCCTGTCCAGGCCCGTTTTTCGGAGCCTGCGCCTGCGCTCCAAGCAGCGATGCGCAAAGTGGCAGGGCCAGCACTGGTAAAATTTTCCTGATTCTCTTGTAAAGGATCGGCATGATCTCACCGTGTGCAACTTGATAGCCACCAGACGAGCCAGTCACAATTTTCTTCAACTTTCTTTCACTCAAAATAAACCACTTCCGCTCCCGGCCGATTTCCGGCTCACCCCGCCCATGCTAAACCCTGAACCAGGGCAGACGGATTCTGCTAAGGAGGCAGCACCATGGCAACAGCAGCACAAATCGCGGCCAATCGCCGCAACGCGCAGCACAGCACCGGCCCGCGAACCGGCGAAGGCAAAGCAGCCGTCCGGCTCAACAGCCTCACCCACGGCCTCCGGGCGCAGGAGGTTCTGCTCCCCGATGAAGACCCCGCCGTATTCGAGGAGCTTCGCGAGTCCTTCCAACAGCAATTCAACCCCGAAGGTCCGCCGAGTTGTTCTGCGTCGAAAAGATGCTGCTCAGTTTCTGGCGCAACCGCCGTATCGGCCGCATCGAAGCCGATCTATACCGTCATTTCTATCCAACCGAAGCTCAAGCCGAAAAAATAGGATTCGGCTCTCTCGGGCAATCCTTCACCATCGATGGCCTT